>NZ_JALBGB010000093.1:0-525 GCF_022631395.1 Calidifontimicrobium sp. SYSU G02091 | reverse complement strand
GCGAGCCGCAAAGGCTGGGTGAGGGCGCTCAAGGGCCACGAGGTCGACACCGCGACGCTCGCGTTCAAGGCCGGCGACGCGCTGTACGGCAGCTTCGCGTGCCGCAGCGTCGACACGCTGGTCGTGCTCGGCAGCAACGGGCGCGCCTACAGCGTCGCGGTCGCGAACCTGCCCGGCGGGCGCGGCGACGGGCAGCCGATCACGACGCTGATCGACCTCGAGGCGGGCACGCAGCCGGTGCACTACTTCGCCGGTGGCGCCGACACGACGCTGCTGCTGGCCGGCAGCGGCGGCTGCGGCCTGCTCGCGCGCGCGGGCGACCTGCACGCGCGCCAGCGCGGCGGCAAGGCGTTCCTGAGCATCGAAGCGGGTGAGAGCGTGCTCGCGCCCGCGGTCGTCGCCCCGACGCACGACAAGGTCGCGTGCCTGGCCGCCGATGGCCGCCTGCTCGTCTTCGGCCTCGACGAGCTGAAGCTGCAGCCCAACGGCGGGCGCGGGCTGACGCTGATGGACGTCGACGCGAAG
>NZ_JALBGB010000092.1:0-533 GCF_022631395.1 Calidifontimicrobium sp. SYSU G02091 | reverse complement strand
GACATGCTCGCGCACTACAAGATGCTCGAGAAGATCCGCGACGTGTGCCTGGCCGAGGGCTGGACGATCCTGCGCTACGACACGTCGGTGGCCAACCGCGAGCTGATCATGAGAGCGCCCGGGCTGTCAGGCGCCGAGCAGATCTTCTGCGGCGTGTACTGCTACCAGGACAGCAGACTCGACTACTACAACCTGGCCGTGGCGACGATGAAGGGCTACGTCTCTGGCAACACGTTCGCGACGCAGCCCGGCATTTCGCCGATCCTGGGTGTGCCTGCGCACAACATCCGCATCGACTACTGGATCGCGGTCAACGGCCAGCGGCTGAATGTGGCGATGAAGGTCGGCACGCCGGTCTACGAGTCCTTCGGCATCGGCAAGTTCTTCCAGTTCGCCGCTCCCAGCCAGTACCCGCAGCCGCTGTTTGCGGCCGGAATGCTCACGAGCGCGTCGGCCACCCGCTATTCGGAAACGACGCACTCTATGCCGTGGAAGGGCAACCGCAGCAACCTGCGCATGCACTTCAACGACGG
>NZ_JALBGB010000091.1:0-544 GCF_022631395.1 Calidifontimicrobium sp. SYSU G02091 | reverse complement strand
CCGACAAGCGGCCTGCACACATGCCCACCGGGCTCAACAACCAGGGGAGCATTGTGAGTGTTGTGTTCCACACGAAATGACGAAGGACCGCGCGGCGGAAGGCGACCTGCTGGTGATTGCAAGGCGGGCCGATGGCGACCTGCTCGCCATCGTGGCCGAGAAGGACACGACCATCGAGCGGCAGCTCATGTGGCTGTTCGGGTTTTCCGATCTCACGCATCCCGGATTCTCCATCAAGTCGGAGCTGGAAACGGAACAGGACAGGATCGGCTTTGCGGCAAGGGTGATCCTCGAACAGATCGGCATCGAACCGGAAGAGGAAGCGCCGAACTATCTGGACGACATGCTGGCAAGGTTTGATGGCAGATTCCCGAAGACCATCGAGTTCTCGGCCTATGCCAGAAGCACGATCCGCGATCTTTCCGGCCGTGACGACCCGGATGCTGCGCTGGTGGTCCTTCGTCATTTCGTGTGGAACACAACACTCACAATGCTCCCCTGGTTGTTGAGCCCGGTGGGCATGTGTGCAGGCCGCTTGTCGGCC
>NZ_JALBGB010000090.1:0-571 GCF_022631395.1 Calidifontimicrobium sp. SYSU G02091 | reverse complement strand
AAGGTAATTCCTAAGCAAACCGGACCAAATCTGAGAGGATTTGGTCATGGAGCGATGTCCCGGATGTGCAGGTTGTCGGCACTATCGCCTGGGGGACGGACGTCTGAAGTGCCGCGCCTGCGGGCTGCGTTTCACGTGGACGTCGGTGTGGGACTCGGTACGACTGCCCACAGCGACGAAGGCACGCCTGCTGGAGTTGTTCGTGCTGGGCGTGCCGTCGTACCGGCAGCGGTTCCTGTCCGATACCAGCGCGGTCTCGCGGGAGCGGTTCTACCGACTGGTGCGTGGCTGCTGTGCGCTGGTGGAGCAACTGCGCGAGCCGTTCGAAGGCGCCATCGAGTGCGACGAGACCACCTTCGGTGGCGCCCGCAAGGGCAAGCGGGGCTGGGGCGCTGCGGGCAAGGTGATCGTGTTCGGGCTCGTCAAGCGCAACGGCTGCGTCAAGGCGATGCCGATCCCGGCCCATGACCGGGCATCGATCATGCGCGAGATCGAGGCGCACACCCGAGAAGGCGCGCTCTACTACACCGACGAGTGGCAGGCCTATGCCACGCTGAAGCTGCGCGGCGAA
>NZ_JALBGB010000089.1:0-618 GCF_022631395.1 Calidifontimicrobium sp. SYSU G02091 | reverse complement strand
GCGTCGCGGTGTCGACCTCGTGGCCCTTGAGCGCCCTCACCCAGCCTTTGCGGCTCGCGACGACCGTCACCGGCTCGTCGATCACCTTCACCTCGGCCACTGCGCGCCGGTCGGCCTGGATCAGCGTGCGACGCGCGTCGCCGTACTGCTTCGCGTCGGCTTCGATCTCCTTGATCAGGGTCGCAGGTCAGCTGCGCGAAGAACTCGCGCGTGCCGCTCTTGGCGATGGTGCCGAGGTGCTGGACCGCCTCCTCGCGCGTCATGCCGATGCCGTTGTCCGACACCGTGATCGTGCGCGCCTTCTTGTCGTAGGCGACGCGGATCGCCAGCTCGCCGCCGTCCTGGAGCAGCTCGGGCCTGGCGATCGCCTCGAAGCGCAGCTTGTCGCAGGCATCCGACGCGTTGCTGACCAGCTCACGCAGGAAGATTTCCTTGTTCGAATACAGCGAATGGATCATCAGGTGAAGCAGCTGCTTCACCTCGGCCTGGAAGCCCAGAGTCTCTTTCGTGTGGGCGGCGTCAACTATCTTGGCCTGCCGCATTGCATCGCCTGAACCGTTACCTGCAGGCGGGCGTTGCCTCACGAAACTTGCTACCCGATGGTGGCAGGCAATGGAG
>NZ_JALBGB010000088.1:0-628 GCF_022631395.1 Calidifontimicrobium sp. SYSU G02091 | reverse complement strand
AGCGCTCGCAGCGTCCGCGAATCGACTCGCTACTCTTGCACGTCCGGCGCTTCTCGTCGGCGCCGCGAGATGAATTTTGCAGGGCCGACTAGATACATCCAGAACCACCCAACCTACGCCAACCATTTCTGCAGCCGCTTGCCGGGTAACAGCTCGTACGGCGACTTCCAGCCCGGCACTCTTGCCAGCCGATCCAGCCAAGCAGCAATGTTCGGGTATGAGGCCGCAAGGTCGATTCCGGTCTCATCCATCGGATAAGACAGGTAGGCGCACATGGAAATGTCCGCGATGGTCAGGCGTTCGCACGCCACGAAGGTGCTCACGCCAAGGTGTTGCTCAAGGATGCCCAGAAAATCCTTGACCCGGGCCAGGTGCCAGGCCAGCACGGCCGGATCGCTCTTCGGTGTGAATGTCCGCAAGAAGCGATAGGTCGCCATTCCGCCAGACAGCTTCTGGTTGTCCCAGAAGAGCCAGCGAAGAAGCTCGTAGGTCTCCGCGTCGTTCGTTGCCCCGAACTTCTCATACCGTGCCGCAAGCGGTCCTTCGTCATTTCGTGTGGAACACAACACTCACAATGCTCCCCTGGTTGTTGAGCCCGGTGGGCATGTGTGCAGGCCGCTTGTCGGCC
>NZ_JALBGB010000087.1:0-747 GCF_022631395.1 Calidifontimicrobium sp. SYSU G02091 | reverse complement strand
AGCGCGAAGCTCGACGGCATGATGTGGATGCGGAAATAGAAATCATCGAAGTAGCTGCCGAGAATGCTTCCCGCCTTGGCCTCCTGCGCTGGCACCGTGACGTTGGGCTGGTAGACGCGTGTGCCCGTCAGTGCCGCCGGCGCCATGCTGGCCGCCCACGGGTAGATCGGCCCAAAGGTGTCGCCGTCGCGGCTGAGGTTCTGGTTGAGCGAGCCGGCCTGCGCAGCCGACAGCGTGACGCCGGTGAGCGTTGGCATAGGTGGACCTTGCGCGCTTCGCCCCAGGCGTCACGGACCGTCGTAGCGCACGGCCATGCCCAAGGTGCCAGAGTGGTTTGAACTTGTTGGAATTGATGCGTCGCGGCTCGCGGTGTTCTTGCGATACACGGGTGCGGCGAACCATCTTTCTGTGCCGAGCGTCAGGATCTGACCGTCGTTGATGTTGTCATTGCGCACAAAACGCAAGTGGGGCAGATCGGCCACGTAGGCCCACAGGCTTGACGGCTGGATGGCCATCACGTGGCAGCGCACGAGTACGGCTTCACCGTTCCAGGTGTTTGGCTGTGTGGCCAGTAACGTCTGCGCCGGAAAGTCTGCGGCCGCACCGAAACCGGCGGTTGGCGTCGAAGAAACACGCTGTGACCACCACTCGTAGCCCTGATGGTTCAAGTAAATCGAGCTTGCCAATACGCCGGCGGAATCGTTCTGCTTCCAGAATGGAGCCCCAGATGTTCGTGTGAAACCGCTT
>NZ_JALBGB010000086.1:0-749 GCF_022631395.1 Calidifontimicrobium sp. SYSU G02091 | reverse complement strand
CGAGCGCGTCGGCCACCCGCTATTCGGAAACGACGCACTCTATGCCGTGGAAGGGCAACCGCAGCAACCTGCGCATGCACTTCAACGACGGTGGCTGGAAGACGCCCCTGACCACGCCGTGGCAGAGCACCACGATGGCCAGCAGCGTCCGGCCTGCAGAGAGCACCTACGCGCTGTATCCGGTCATGCTCTACGACAGCGGCAACATCTACGGCGTGCTCGATGGCATCTACCACATCACAGGCTTCAACAACGTCGTCGAGAACACGCTCACGATCGCAGGCAAGAACTACGTCGTGATCCAGGATGTCTCGCGCACCGGGTTTGGCGACTACATCGCGATGGAGCTTTCCTGATGCCATACGCCACAGGCACCGCCAACTCGGCCACCGAGCTCAGAGGCGCGATCGTCGCCGCGGCCACCGCGAACGGGTGGACGTGGGACTCGACGAACAGCATGCTCTACAAGGGCATCATCTACGGCAAGCTCACGGTCAGCGGATTGCGCTTGTTCGTGCAGGCGGCCCTTGGATACTCGGGCTCCACGCTCACGACACCCGCAAACAGGCAGGTCGGCATCTCCGATGTGCTGACGTCGAGCGGCAACACGCCGCTGAGCTACCCGCTGACGTATCACATCTTCATCCACTCAAGCCCAGACGACATCATCGTCGCCGTCAACTATCAGGTCAGCTGGTGGCAGTGGCTGGCAATCGGACAGGCGGTCAATCTGGGCGTCAACGGCAACT
>NZ_JALBGB010000085.1:0-922 GCF_022631395.1 Calidifontimicrobium sp. SYSU G02091 | reverse complement strand
CGAGCGCGTCGGCCACCCGCTATTCGGAAACGACGCACTCTATGCCGTGGAAGGGCAACCGCAGCAACCTGCGCATGCACTTCAACGACGGGACGTGGAAAACGCCGCTCACGACGCCGTGGCAGAACGCCACGATGGCCAACAGCGTCCGGCCCGCCGAGAGCACCTACGCGCTGTATCCGGTGATGCTGTACGACGCCACGAACATGTACGGCGTGCTCGACGGCATCTACCACATCACAGGCTTCAACAACGGCGTGGAGAACACGCTCACGATCGGCGGCAAGAACTACGTCGTCATCCAGGACGTCTGGCGCACCGGCTTCGGCGACTACATCGCGATGGAGCTTTCCTGATGCCTTACGCGACCGGCACCGCGAACTCGGCCACCGAACTGCGTGACGCGATCGTTGCCGCGGCCACCGCGAACGGGTGGACGTGGGACTCGACGAACAGCATGCTCTACAAGGGCGTCATCTACGGCAAGCTCACCGTCAGCGGTTTGCGTTTGTTCGTCCAGGCGGCCCTGGGATACTCGGGCTCCACGCTCACGACGCCAGCAAACAGGCAGGTCGGTATCTCCGATGTGCTGACGTCGAGCGGCAACACGCCGCTGAGCTACCCGCTGACGTATCACATCTTCATTCACACGGACCCGGACGACATCATCGTCGCCGTCAACTATCAGGTCAGCTGGTGGCAGTGGCTGGCAATCGGACAGGCGGTCAATCTGGGCGTCAACGGCAACTGCATGTGGCAGTGGGGGACGACGACGAGCGATCTGGCTTCAGGAAATGGTGTTGCGGTGCTCATCAATGGCAGTGCTGGCGGAAGCGGTTTCACACGAACATCTGGGGCTCCATTCTGGAAGCAGAACGATTCCGCCGGCGTATTGGCAAGCTCGATTTACTTGAACCATCAG
>NZ_JALBGB010000084.1:0-951 GCF_022631395.1 Calidifontimicrobium sp. SYSU G02091 | reverse complement strand
GAGCCCGCGCCGGCACCGCCCGCTGCCGCGTCGGCGGTCACGGCCGTGACGGCCCCGCCGGCCGATGCGTCGATCGCGCCGTCGACGCCGCCGGCACCGGCGGTCCACGCGATCGAGGCGCTGCGCGCGCGCCTGGCCGCGGCGCCGCAGGACGAGGCCGCGGCATGGGCGCAGCTCGCGCGGCGCTGGGGCGTCACGGCCGTCGCCGACGACCCGTGTGCCGGCGCGGCCGACGCGACGCTGCACTGCCACCGCGGGCGCGACGGCACGCCGGCGCTGCTGCGCGGACTCGGCCGCCCGGCGATCGTCGTGCTGCGCGACGAACGGGGACCGCCGAGCCACGCCGTGCTGGCCGCACTCGACGAGCGCGAGGCGCTGCTGCGTCTGGGCGACGACGAGTTCCGCGTGCCGGCGCCGGTGCTCGCCGGGCTGTGGACCGGCGAGTACGCGACGCTGTGGCGCGCACCGGGCGGCTACCGCGGGCAGGCGCTGAACCCCGCCGACCCGGCGACGGCGCGCTGGCTGGCGCAGCAGCTCGACCGCGTCGGCCCGCCCCAGGGGCTGCCGGTGCGCGAGCGCCTGCGTCGCTTCCAGGCCGCGCACGGGCTGCCGCCCGACGGCCTTGCCGGGCCGCTGACGCTGATGCAACTCAACCGCGCGGCCGGCGTCGACGAGCCGCGTCTGGACGCTCTCTGACGCTGCGGCGCCCACGGCCATGTCCTACATCCTCGAAGCCCTGCGTCGCGCCGATGCGCAGCGCGCGCTCGGTCAGTCGCCCGGCCTGCACGCGCAGTCGCCGGCCGTGCCGGCGGCGGCCGACGACGCGGCGGGGCTGCCGCGCCGCACGCGCTGGGCGCTCGGTGCGACCGGCATCGCCGTGCTCGTCGCACTCGCGGTGTGGGCGGGGTGGCGCGCGGCGCTGCCGCCGGCACCCGCGCCGGCGCCCGAGGC
>NZ_JALBGB010000083.1:0-1163 GCF_022631395.1 Calidifontimicrobium sp. SYSU G02091 | reverse complement strand
TTCCACTGGGACGACCCGCTGCTGCTCGATGCGCAGCTGAGCGCCGACGAGCGCGCGGTGCGCGACGCCGCGCACGCGTACTGCCAGGAACGGCTCGCGCCGCGCGTCAAAGACGCCTTCCGCGCCGAGCGCACCGAGCCGGCGATCTTCCGCGAGATGGGCGAGCTCGGGCTGCTGGGCCCGACGATCCCCGAGGCCTACGGCGGCGCGGGGCTGAACTACGTCGCCTACGGCCTGATCGCGCGCGAGGTCGAGCGCGTCGACTCGGGCTACCGCTCGATGATGAGCGTGCAGTCCTCGCTCGTGATGGTGCCGATCCACGAGTTCGGCAACGAGGCGACGAAGCAGAAGTACCTGCCCAGGCTCGCCAAGGGCGAGTGGATCGGCTGCTTTGGTCTGACCGAACCCAACGCCGGCTCGGACCCGGCGAGCATGACCACGCGCGCGCGCAAGGTCGAAGGCGGGTGGCGCCTGACGGGGCAGAAGATGTGGATCAGCAACAGCCCGATCGCCGACGTGTTCGTCGTCTGGGCCAAGGACGACGACGGGCAGATCCGCGGCTTCGTGCTCGAGAAGGGGTGGAAGGGCCTGTCGGCACCGGCGATCCACGGCAAGGTGGGGCTGCGCGCGAGCATCACCGGCGAGGTCGTGATGGACGGCGTGTTCTGCCCCGACGAGAACGCGTTCCCCGAGGTGCGCGGCCTCAAGGGCCCGTTCACGTGCCTGAACAGCGCGCGCTACGGCATCGCGTGGGGTGCGCTCGGCGCGGCCGAGTTCTGCTACGCCACCGCGCGCCAGTACGTGCTCGACCGCAAGCAGTTCGGCCGTCCGCTGGCGGCCAACCAGCTGGTGCAGAAGAAGCTCGCCGACATGGCCACCGAGATCGCGCTGGGGCTGCAGGGCTGCCTGGTGTTCGGGCGCATGAAGGACGCCGGCACGGCGTCGATCGAGGCGACGTCGCTGCTCAAGCGCAACAGCTGCGGCAAGGCGCTGGAGATCGCGCGCACGGCGCGCGACATGCTCGGCGGCAACGGCATCAGCGACGAGTTCGGCATCGCGCGCCACCTGGTGAACCTGGAGGTCGTCAACACCTACGAGGGCACGCACGACATCCACGCGCTGATCCTCGGGCGCGCGATCACCGGCATCGCGGCGTTCTGACG
>NZ_JALBGB010000082.1:0-1177 GCF_022631395.1 Calidifontimicrobium sp. SYSU G02091 | reverse complement strand
TAGGGAAACGCTGATCAAGTCCACCGCATCGTAGTGACATGCGTTGGAGGTGTCGATGCAAGATGCGAGGATGACGATGAAGCAGATGACCTTGGCAGCGGCGGCCGATGCGTCGGCGGGATTCGAGCGCTTTCGTAAGCCTACGCGCCGCGACGCATTCCTGGCCCAGATGCAGACGATCGTGCCGTGGGGGCGGCTGGTGGCGCTGATCGAGCCGCACTACCCCAAGCCCGGCAACGGCCGCCCGCCCATCGGGCTGGAGCGCATGCTGCGCATCCACCTGCTGCAGCACTGGTTCAACCTGGCCGATGCGGCGTGCGAGGAGGCGCTGTACGACTCGGCGGCGCTGCGCGCTTTCGTTGGCATCGATCTGGGTCGCGAGCCGGTGCCCGACGCCACCACGATCCTCAAGTTTCGTCACCTGCTGGAGAGGCACCAGCTGGGGCAAGCCATCTTCGCCGAGGTCGGCCGCATCTTGCAGGAGCGAGGGCTTCGCCTGAGCGCGGGCACGATCGTGGACGCCACCATCATCGCCGCGCCGAGCTCGACCAAGAACGCCGAGCAGCAGCGCGACCCCGAGATGAAGCAGACGCGCAAGGGCAAACAGTGGTACTTCGGCATGAAAGTGCACGTGGGTGCCGACAGCAAGACCGGGCTGGTGCACAGCGCCGTGGTCACCAGTGCCAACGTGCATGACAAGCATGCCTTGCCCGATCTGCTGCACGGTGCGGAAAAGCGCGTCTACGGCGACCGCGGCTACCAGGGCTGCCGCGACATCATCAAGGCGGCAGCACCCCAGGCGCGCGACTTCACCAACCGGCGCGTGCGCAAGCCCGACGGGCAGGACGAGGCCGAGCGGCTGCGCAACCGCACCAAGAGCCGCACTCGGGCGCGCGTGGAGCACCCGTTTCACGTGCTCAAGCGCCTGTGGGGGTTCGTCAAGGTGCGCTACCGCGGACTCGCCAAGAACGCCAACCGCGTCTTCACGGCGCTGGCGATGGTCAACCTGTATCTGGCCGCGCGGCGCGTGCCGGCACTGGTGCGCCCATAGTGCGCCCAATGCGGGCCAGGTGGCCCGAAAACGGGCCCGCAGGGGCCGCCAGAGCGAGCAAAATCGTGCCGCCCAAGCCCGTACAGCCCGCATCGCTACCCCTGCGGCAACTTGATCAGCGTTTCC
>NZ_JALBGB010000081.1:0-1205 GCF_022631395.1 Calidifontimicrobium sp. SYSU G02091 | reverse complement strand
TAGGGAAGGTCTGCACAACTGCCGCTGAGGCGGCTGTTGTTGGTTGATTTTTCAGATGGCGACATCATTCGGCGTTCACGGGACAGTTTCGGGGTGTTTTCGGTCCCGCTCGCGGCCCCGTGGCCCATTTGGCGAAGCCTTTTCAGGCTTTCGGGCGCACTCATCCCCGCGCTCCCATGTTCAAAAGTCGCTTGCGCACCATCCACAGGTTGGACAGCGCGAACAGCGTCATCAGGTTGGCCGTGTTCTTGGCCAGGCCCCGGTACTTGACCTTGACGTAGCCGAACTGGCGCTTGATGACGCGAAACGGGTGCTCCACCTTGGCGCGGATGCGCGCCTTGGTCGTCTCCAGCGCATCCAGCAGCGCGCCCATCAGCGAGCCCTTGTCCAGCGTTTTGCGCTTGCCCGGCATCATGGCAACGTGCCAGCGCACGTTGGGGTGTTGGGTCTGAATTTCTTCGCGTTTGTCCACGCCCCGGTAGCCCGCGTCCGCAAAGACGTCGGTTTCCTGCCCGTGCAGCAGCGCATGGGCCTGGGTGATGTCGTGGGCGTTGGCCGCCGTGGTCACCACCGTGTGCACCAGGCCCGAGTCGGCATCCACGCCAGCATGGGCCTTCATGCCAAAGTGCCACTGGTTGCCCTTCTTGGTCTGGTGCATCTCAGGGTCACGCTCTCCCGTACGGTTCTTGGTGGAACTCGGCGCCGCAATCAGTGTGGCGTCGACCACCGTGCCCTGCTTGAGCAGCAAGCCCTTGGCCGTCAGCGTGGCGTTGACGGTGGCCAGGATTTGCAACGCGAGGTTGTGCTCTTCGAGCAAATGCCGGAACCGCAGGATGGTGCTCTCATCGGGCAGGTTCTCTTCGCCCATGTCCAGCCCGGCAAACTCGCGAAACATCGGCGTGTCGTACAGCGCCTCTTCCATGGCCGGGTCGGACAGGTTGAACCACTGTTGCAGGAAGTGGATACGCAGCAGGGTCTCGACAGCAAACGGCGGGCGTCCGCCCTTGGGGCTGCGCGCCGGTGCATGCGGGGCAATCAGCGCCACCAGTGCGGCCCACGGCACCACCAGGTTCATCTCGTCCAAGAACTCGCGCTTGCGTGTACGCTTGGTCTTGCGTTCGAATCCGGTGGTGCCAAGGCTCATCTGCTTCATGTCGATACTGTCTCACATCCGACGGTCATCGCCGGGGTTTTGCAGACCTTCC
>NZ_JALBGB010000080.1:0-1276 GCF_022631395.1 Calidifontimicrobium sp. SYSU G02091 | reverse complement strand
TGACCTTGCCCTCGAAAACCGGATCCCTTGCTGAGTGATTCAATCCAAGCAAGGAGAACGTGAAGTGACGAAGGCAACGAGAGCGCGGTACACGCTGGAGTTCAAGCTCGAGGCGGTGCGGCGGGTCAAGGGCGGGCAGAGCATGGCGGCCACGGCCAAGATCCTGGGCATCGCCGAGCAGACGCTGCACAACTGGATCAAGGCCGACAAGGACGGTCGGCTGACGGGCGCTGGCACGAAGCCGGTGAGTCCCGAGCAAATGGAGATCGCGCGGCTGCGCGCGGAGTTGGCGCGCGTGAAGATGGAGCGCGACATCCTGGGAAAAGCGACGGCGTACTTCGCGAAGGAGCGGGGGTGAAGTACGCCTGGATCGAGCGGCACCGCCAGCACTGGCCGGTGTCGCTGGCCTGCGAGGTGCTGGGCGTGAGCCCCAGCGGATACCACGACCACAAGCTGCGATCGGCCAAGCCCCGGCGCAACGTCAGCGACGACGCGTTGCTGGTGCACATCCGTGCCATTCACGCCGAGTCGCGCGGCGAATACGGCTGGCCACGGGTGTGGAAGGAGTTGCTCGCGCGCGGCATCCGCGTGGGCAAGGAGCGCGTGCGCAAACTCATGAAGCTGCACGGCATCAAGGCCCGGGGCAAGCGCAAGTTCAAGGCGACCACCGACAGCAACCATGGGTTGCCGGTGGCCGAGAACCTGCTCAACCGGGAGTTCACGCCGGCCGCTCCCCATCGTGTCTGGACGAGCGACATCACCTACATCGCCACCGACGAAGGCTGGCTGTACCTGGCCGTGGTCATCGACCTGTTCAGCCGCCAGGTGGTGGGCTGGTCGATGAAGCCGCACATGCGGCGCGAGCTGGTCATCGACGCATTGCGCATGGCCTGGTTCCGGCGCAGGCCCGAAGCCGGCTTGATCTTCCACGCCGACCGTGGCAGCCAATACTGCAGCGCGGAGTTCCAGAAGATGCTGACCGGTTACGGCATGCGCAGCTCAATGAGCCGCAAGGGTAACTGCTGGGACAATGCGCCCACCGAAAGCCTGTGGGGATCGTTGAAGGTCGGCAGGCTGCACGGACGCCGCTTCGAAACCCGGCGGGCTGCGATGGACGAGATCGTCGACTGGCTGACGTTCTACAACCACCGGCGGCTGCACTCGTCGCTTGGCTACGTCAGCCCGATGCAGTTCGAGAGGGCTTGGCTTGCCGCCCAGCAAAGGCAAGCCGCGTGATGGTCTCGGCTATGGGATCCGGGAAACGCGGGCAAGGTCA
>NZ_JALBGB010000079.1:0-1461 GCF_022631395.1 Calidifontimicrobium sp. SYSU G02091 | reverse complement strand
CGAATCCGGTGGTGCCAAGGCTCATCTGCTTCATGTCGATACTGTCTCACATCCGACGGTCATCGCCGGGGTTTTGCAGACCTTCCCTAGGCTTTGACTACTTCACGTTGCTCGACCACCTGACTATCGCCCGGTCGCGCCGGCATATCGAGAAGTACTACGGCACCAGCGAGACGGGGCGCTTCCCAGTGCGTCTACCGCCGATCAACATCAAGGCCGACGTGGATCGCGCCGGAGAATTTCCCGGCGTCCGCGACATCAATCGAGAAATCCGGCGACTCAACCTCGCGGCCTACGCTCCCTTGCGCTACGTCCTGCCCCACAAGCAGGCTGCCTACAACGCCAAGTACAGCATGCAAGTCCGAGGCGGTGAAGGATTCTTCCGCCAGGTGGACCGCGAAGAGAGTCTGATCCACCTATTGCGAGTCAACGTGCTCAAGCGCATGGAAAGCGCAGTTTCATCTTTTGCGCTCACAGTCGAGCGCCAGCTCCGGGACGTTGAGGCTACGCTCGCGCGAATCGAGGTGCGCGCCGAGGACATTGAGGAGCTGGATATCTCAGATGTCGATATCGACGATCCGGCCTTCGAACCCTTGCTCGTGGGGCGCAAGGTGAAAGTCCTCCTCAGCGATGTCGATCTGCTTCGCTGGAAGCAGGATCTGATCGAAGACCGCAATCGACTGGCCACCCTTCTGTCGGCTGCAAAGCAGGTCGACGCATCGCGCGACGCCAAGCTCGCGGAATTGCGCGAGATGATTGCGCACAAGTGTCGCAATCCCATAAACCCCGGCAATCGCAAGATCATCGTCTTCACCGCCTTTGCCGATACGGCGGAGTATCTTTACCGGGAACTTGCACCCTGGGCCAAGGAACGGCTTGGCATCGAATCCGCGTTGGTCACGGGCACCGGCCGCAACCAGACAACTCTCCCCGCGCTGCGCAAGGATCTGGGGGCCATTCTCACAGCCTTCGCTCCCCGGTCCAAAGAGCGGCCGCCAGAGTTGGCCCACGAAGGCGAGTTAGATCTGCTTATTGCCACCGATTGCATTTCCGAAGGCCAGAACCTGCAAGACTGCGATTGGCTGATCAACTACGACATTCACTGGAACCCGGTTCGCATCATCCAGCGCTTCGGTCGGATCGACCGCATCGGTTCGCCAAACGAGGTCATCCAGCTCATCAACTTCTGGCCCAACATGGAGCTGGAGGAGTACATCAACCTCGAACAGCGCGTCAGTGGGCGCATGGTATTGCTGGATGTCTCCGCCACCGGCGAAGAGAACCTCATCGAGCAATCAGCCGGCAACTCGATGAATGATCTCGAATACCGTCGTAAGCAACTGCTCAAGCTACAAGACACGGTCATTGACCGGCTCTATGCCGTTTTGTGTGGAAACGCTTCGCGTCATGTTGGCATCGCCGGCGCGAACGGACTGGCCGGCAGGTGCTTGAGCTTGGACA
>NZ_JALBGB010000078.1:0-1465 GCF_022631395.1 Calidifontimicrobium sp. SYSU G02091 | reverse complement strand
GGCTCTATGCCGTTTTGTGTGGAAACGCTTCGCGTCATGTTGGCATCGCCGGCGCGAACGGACTGGCCGGCAGGTGCTTGAGCTTGGACATGCGCAGGTAGGCGATGGCGATGAAGTTCTGGCTCGTCCTGAAGCCGCGTGCGGCGCGCTTGGCCTGTTGCAGCAACCCGTTCATGGCTTCGACGAAGGCGTTGCTGCGGTGATCGACCATGCCGCGCACGACGGCGTCGAAGCGCTCCTTGAGCGTGGCGGCCAGCTTCTTGAACGGCTCGAGCCGGCAGCGCCGCGCCCAGCTCAGCCAGGCCCTGAGGTCGGATGCGGCCTGTTCGATGCTGTTGTGCGCTGTGGCCCGTGCGTACACCGCGCGCAGCGCCATCTTCAGCCGCCACGCCCGCGCGCTCTTGAGCGTCGAGCGCTGCAGCCAGTGCATCGCCTGGAGCTGGCGGGCGCTCCAGGTGCTGGGGTTGCGCCGCATGCCCCACAGCAGCTGCCTGAGCGTCTTACGCTGGCCAGTGCCCAGCGCGGCTCGCACCGCCTGCGCGTCGGTGGCCATCTCCGCGCGGCGCACCTGGTCCATCGCCTCGATGGCCATCGAGACGACGTGAAAGCGGTCGTAGCTGATCTGCGCCTCGGGCAGCGCCAGCGCCACGCCCTTGGCGTAGGCTGCGCTCATGTCCATGCACACGTGCCGCACCTGGGCGGGATCGCCGCCATGGGCCTTCAGATCCTCGGCGAACTCCACCACCGTGCGGTGCTCGCGCCCCTCAGTGGCGAACAGCAGCCGCTTGCGATCCAGGTCGTGCACGACGCTGATGTAGTGCTGCCCGCGCCGCAGGCTGGTCTCGTCGATGCCCACCGTGCGCACGCCGGCGAAGTCTTCCAGCGCACGCGCCTGCGCGACGTAGAACTCGATGCGCCGCCACAGCCGCTTGTCCTTGCAGCGCAGCAACTCGGCGGCCTGGCGCACCGGCAGGTCCAGGCACAAGGTCAGCGCCAGCGCTTCGAACGCCGCGGTAAAGCCCGAGCCCGCTCGCGCCCACGGCACGGCCACCTGCGTGGTCTTGCCGCAACCGCCGCAGGCCACGCGCGGCACGTCGCAGTGCAGCCAGGCCTCGAACTGGAAGAAGTCCAGGTGGCGCCAGGATCGGCGCAGCCGGTCGTGCACCGGTTGCGTGGCCGCACCGCATGCCGGGCAGGCGAGCCTGCTGGTGTGGCAGCCGATCTCGAAGTCGATACGCCGCTTGGCGGTGTCGAGCCTGACGTCATCGACGACCCACGGCGGCTGCAGGCCCAGCGCGCTGGTGAACAGAGCTTCTACGGCAATGCCCATGGACTCATCCTCCTGATCAAACCCGCCCGGTGGACATGTGCACAGGCCGACAAGCGGCCTGCACACATGCCCACCGGGCTCAACAACCAGGGGAGCATTGTGAGTGTTGTGTTCCACACGAAATGACGAAGGACC
>NZ_JALBGB010000077.1:0-1467 GCF_022631395.1 Calidifontimicrobium sp. SYSU G02091 | reverse complement strand
CGAGGCCAGCCTGCAAGACCGGCTGGTGTCCGTGGGCGAGTACTACGCGCGCAAGACGGCGCTCGAACAGCAGGGCATCGACGCCGAGATCGCACGCCAGCGGCAGCTGCTTGTCGCACAGAATGTGATCACGCGCGACCCGAAGAGCTCCGAGTCCGAGCGCATCCGCGCACGCGGTGAGGTGCAGCGCATCGAGGCCGAGCTGATCGTGCTCAACAACAGGCGCGCCGACGTCGAGCGCGCCAACGCCCGCGAGGCGGCGCGCGCAGAGCGCGAACTGGCCGACGCGCTGGAAGACGCGCGCCTGAAGCTCGCGCAGATCACCGGCACCGAAACCGACGCCGACCGGCGTGCCGCCATCGAGCGCTCCTACCGCGACCTCAAGGCGCGGCTGGCCGCCGAAGGCCAGGACAGCAGCCTCATCGACAGGCTGATCGACGTCGAGTCCGCCAGCCGCAACCTCGACGCGCTGCAGGCACGGTGGCGTCAGGCGCTCGACGCCATGCGCCAGGCGCAGGACAACGCCAACGTGATGCGCGACGCCGGCGTGCTGACCCAGGCCCAGGCGCAGCAGCGCATCACGCAAGCCGCCGCCGAGGCGAAGGAGGCCATGGAGCAGCTGCTGCCGGCACTCGAGGCGGCGATGCAGCGGCTGTTCCCGCCCGACGAAGTCTCCAGGCGCATGCAGGCGCTGCGCGCCGAGATCCTCAAGACGCAGCCGGTGGTCGAGAACCTCGGCACGAAGATCGCCGGCCAGGTGCAGGATGCCTTCGCCGCCATGTTCGAGCAGATCGGCGCTGGCGCCAAGACCGCCAGGGATGCCTTCCTCGACTTCGCGCGCTCGGTGATCGCGGCCATCAACCGCATCGCGGCACAGAAGCTCGCCGAGGTGCTGTTCGGCGGCGGCAAGGGCGGCTTCGACCTCGCCGCGCTGGTGTCGTCCGGGCTGAAGGCGATCGGTTTCGCATCGGGCGGCTATGTGAGTGGCCCCGGCACGTCGACCTCAGACTCGATCCCGGCGCGCCTGTCGGCGGGCGAGTACGTCGTGCGCGCCGAAGCCGTGCGGCGCTTCGGCGTGGCCTTCCTCGACGCGATCAACGGGCTGCGCGTGCCGCCTACATGGTCTGGCGCACGGCTGGCATTTGCCGCCGGCGGCGTGGTGCCCCAAGTGCCAGCTCGGGACGGCGGCAGCAGCGCCGTGCGCATCGTCAACGTCATCGACCCAGCGATGGCCGCGGACTATCTCAACTCCAGCGCCGGCGAGCGTGTAGTGCTCAACGTCCTCTCGCGCAACGCCGGCGCCGTCAGGCAGATCCTGATGTGATCGACTCGGGCGACATCAAATGACCGCTTATATCGGCTTCGTGGACAACGCCGACATGCTCGCGCACTACAAGATGCTCGAGAAGATCCGCGACGTGTGCCTGGCCGAGGGCTGGACGATCCTGCGCTACGACACGTCGGTGG
>NZ_JALBGB010000076.1:0-1469 GCF_022631395.1 Calidifontimicrobium sp. SYSU G02091 | reverse complement strand
CGAGGCCAGCCTGCAAGACCGGCTGGTGTCCGTGGGCGAGTACTACGCGCGCAAGACGGCGCTCGAACAGCAGGGCATCGACGCCGAGATCACGCGCCAGCGGCAGCTGCTTGCCGCACAGGATGCGATCGCGCGCGACCCGAAGGCCTCAGAGTCAGACCGCATCCGCGCCCGCGGCGAAGTGCAGCGCCTCGAGGCCGAGCTGATCGTGCTCAACAACAGGCGCGCCGACGTCGAGCGTGCCAACGCCCGCGAGGCGGCGCGCGCCGAGCGCGAACTGGCCGATGCGCTCGAGGAAGCCCGCCTGAAGCTCGCGCAGATCACAGGTGCCGAAACGGACGCCGACCGGCGCACGGCCATCGAGCGCTCGTACCGCGACCTCAAGGCGCGGCTGGCAGCCGAGGGCCAGGACAGCAGCCTCATCGACCGTCTGATCGACGTCGAGTCCGCCAGTCGCAACCTCGACGCGCTGCAGGCTCAGTGGCGCCAGGCGCTCGACGCCATGCGCCAGGCGCAGGACAACGCCAACGTGCTGCGTGACGCCGGAGTGCTCACGCAGGCGCAGGCGCAGCAGCGCATCACACAGGCGGCTGCCGATGCCCGTGCGGCCATGGAGCAGCTGCTTCCCGTGCTCGAGGCCGCGATGCAGCGGCTCTTCCCGCCCGAGGAAGTGGCCCGGCGCATGGAAGGTCTGCGCGCCGAGATCCTCAAGACGCAGCCGGTGGCCGAGAACCTCGGCACGAAGATCGCCGGCCAGGTGCAGGACGCCTTCGCCTCGATGTTCGAGCAGATCGGCGCTGGCGCCAAGACCGCCAGGGATGCCTTCCTCGACTTCGCGCGCTCGGTGATCGCGGCCATCAACCGCATCGCGGCTCAGAAGCTCGCTGAAGCGCTGTTCGGTGGCGCACCTGGTGGCGGATCCGGCCTCGGTGCGCTGATCTCGTCGGGGCTCAAGGCGATCGGATTCGCATCGGGCGGCTACGTCAGCGGTCCAGGCACGTCGACATCCGACTCCATTCCGGCGCGGCTGTCGGCAGGCGAGTACGTGGTGCGCGCAGAGGCCGTGCGTCGCTTCGGTGTCGCGTTCCTGGATGCGATCAACGGCCTGCGCGCACCGTCTGTCTGGTCCGGTGGGCGGCTGGCCTTCGCGGCGGGCGGCATGGTGCCGGCCGTGGCGCAGCCCACGCCGCCGCAGCAATCGATCCGCATCGTCAACACCGTCGATCCCGAGCTGGCGCGCGACTATCTCGAATCACCGGCCGGCGAGCGGGTGCTGGTCAATGTCATCACGCGCAATGCCGGCGCCATCAGGCAGATCCTCATGTGAGTCAATGGGTGAAATGACATGACAGCCTATGTCGGCTTCGTGGACAACACGGACATGCTCGCGCACTACAAGATGCTCGAGAAGATCCGCGACGTGTGCCTGGCCGAGGGCTGGACGATCCTGCGCTACGACACGTCGGTGG
>NZ_JALBGB010000075.1:0-1472 GCF_022631395.1 Calidifontimicrobium sp. SYSU G02091 | reverse complement strand
GGTCCTGGCTGGCCCCGGCCCGGGCGCTTGCATGCGCCCGGGCGTTCGCCAGGCGCGAAGCCCTGCGCAGGCAGGGCTTCTGGTCCTGGCTGGCCCCGGCCCGGGCGCTTGCATGCGCCCGGGCGTTCGCCAGGCGCGAAGCCCTGCGCAGGCAGGGCTTCTGGTCCTGGCTCACCCCAGTGTGTCGAGCATGGCCTGGGCGCGGGCCTTCAGCGCTTCGCCGCCCTTGGCCACGACTTCCTCGAGCAGGTCGCGCGCGCCTTCGATGTCACCGATCTGGCGGAACTCGTCGGCCAGTTCGAGCTTGCGCTGCATCGGGTCCGCGGGCATCTCGTCTGCCGGCGGCAGGTCGAGCGGCTCACCGCCCTTGATGCTGCCGAAGTCGAGCATCGGCGGCTCGACGGGCGCAGGCGCCGAGGGCGTTGGCGCCGCAGGCACGTCGAGGTCGAGCGACAGGCCATCGAGGTTGAACGCCAGCGGCGCCGCCGGTGCGGCAGCCGGCTGCGAACGCGGCGTCTCGGGCTCCACCGGCAGTTCGAAGTCGAGCTGCGAATCGCCACCGACCTGGCTGGGCGCCTGCACCATCGGCTGCGTGGTTTCCATCAGCGGCACCGGGGCCGACACGATGTCGTGGGGCGCGGGCTCGCCGAGGTCGAGATCGAGGTCGACGTCCATCGCCGGCAGCGGCTCGAGCGGCTGGCGCGAGTCGGGGCCCGACGGCACCGGCAGCACCGACTGCGGCATCGTCGTCGCCCCGAGCGCGGCAACGGCGCGCTCGGCGCCGGCGACGCCGGCCGCCGGCTGGCCGCCCGCCTGGTACAGCGGGTTCTCGGGGTCGATCTGGCGGCCGAGCTCCTGCGCCTTCAGCCAGTCCTCGCCCTCGCCGTGCGTGAGGCCGTACAGCTGCGTGGCCAGCGCCTCGAAGCCCTTGGCGTCGCGCCGCTTGGCGTAGACCTCGAGCAGCTTGGTGCGGATCGCGAGCCGGTCGGGGTTCGCGCGCATCGCCTCCTTCAGGATCTCCTCGGCCTGCAGGTCGCGCCCGTAAGCGAGATACACGTCGGCCTCGGCGACCGGGTCGACGTCGCCGATTGCATCGAGCTGGCTCAGGCCATAGGTCGACGACGTCGACGTGCCGTCACCGGTCGACGACTGGCGCGTGTCGACGCGCGCACCGCCGGTCGCGCCGAAGAACGAATCGTGCGCGCTGCGGCTCTCGAGGAACGAGGTCTCGCTGCTCTCGGCCGGCACCTTGCGGCGCAGGCGGTAGATGCCCAGGCCGGCCAGCAGCGCGACGAGCACACCCGCACCCGGCAGCACGAGCGGGTTGTCGAGCAGCGTGGTGACGAAGTCGGGCTCGGCCGCCGGCGGCGGGGGTGCCGGGCGGGCCGGACGCGGCGCCGGCGGCGTGGCCGGCACAGCCGGGGCGAGCACCGGCGCCGACGATGCGGCAGGCGCCGAAGCCGGCGCGGCGG
>NZ_JALBGB010000074.1:0-1585 GCF_022631395.1 Calidifontimicrobium sp. SYSU G02091 | reverse complement strand
TGAGACACCCTGTGTCAACCCCCCGCTGTTTTGAGCAACATTTGAAGTCCGCCGTGTGCGCTGGGGTCGTAGGGTTTGCGGTCGATCCAGGCGCGCCAGATCACGCGCAGCCAGGCGCGGCTGAGGATGCGGATGGCATGCGGGTGATCGCAGCCGCGTGCACGGGCCTTGGCGTAGATGGCTGCGGCCCAAGCGCTGGCGTGGCGGGAGTTGTCCGCCAGCGTGGTCAGCGCGCGGCGCAGCCGGTGGTTGCAGGCCCAGCGGAAGACCACGGCCTTGTGCTTGCCCGAGGCGTAGGTCACGGGTGCGACGCCGGCCTCGGCGGCGAGGTGCTCGTCGGAGTCGAAGCGCTCGCGCACGCTGCCGAGCTCGGCCAGGATCTGAGCCGCGCAGATGCGCCCGGCGCGCGGAAAGCTCATGAGGATGCGCCCGTCGTCGCTGGCGGCGACGTGGTGCTCGATGCGGCCCGACAGCAGCCGGATCTGATCGACGAGGGTGGACAGGGTGCGCGCCAGGCTCGATGCGAGCTCGGCCTTGGCGTCCATCTCCAGCTCGCCCACGGTGACGCTGGGCGCCTGGCGCAGCCGCTGCAGCAACTCCTCGGCACTGCGCCGGCCGCAGTAGGCGTGCTGGGCGCAGAAGGCGGCCATGCGCTTGGGGCCGAGCCGGCTGGCGGCCTCGGGTGTGGGGTAGCGCTGGATGAAGGCCAGCGCGATGGGCGAGTCCACCTCGGCGAAGACCTCGGCAGCACCGGCCCAGTACGACTGCAGCAGGCTGCGCAGTTGGTTGGCCAACTGCACGCGGGTGGCCACCAGGTCGTCGCGGCCGCGCACCAGGGCGCGCAGCGCGCGGATCTCGTCGGACTGCGCGGCCAGCGGCTTGAAGCGGTGGCCGTCGGTGCGCAGCAAGTCGGCCAGCAGGTAGGCATCGCTGGCGTCGGACTTGCCGCCGTGGCTGCGGTAGCGCGGGCGGCTGGCCTTGACGGCGTTGGGGTGGATGGGCACGACCTCGAAGCCGCCTTCCACCAACGCATCGACCAGCAGGCCCGACGGCCGCTCGATGGCGATGCGCAGCACGTGCAAGAAACGCAGTTGGCGCAGCAGTTCGCGCAAGCCGTCGGCATCGTGCGCGACCTCCCACTGCTTGCGCACGGCGCCGTGCTCGTCGATGACGCATACGGCGTGGGTTCGGCTGGCCCAGTCCAGCCCGGCAAAGACGGTGCTCATGGACAGACTCCTGCAAGTTGCGGTATGACTCGCCGTGCCGGAAGCCCACGCGGGACGCTCACTGATCGGCGCTCACACCACAAGGTCAGTGCGGCGCAACACCCTGTAGCCCGTCTGGGTCTTCCGGCGCCTTGCAGGCTGCGGGTCTCATGCGGGCCGTCGAGCGGCCAGCGCGCGGGGCAGTCACTGCAAGGGCACGGAAGTCGGCTCGAACGATCCTGCTGCGCACAGCGGCGCGTCAAACACGGGTTGTCCACCGCGGCGGTCGGTCGGTACGTCGCAAGCGCCGACCGACCGCCATCGTGGATAACCCTGCATCACCTCACTTCGCAAGCTGAAGGGAGGGTAGTCCAGTGAGC
>NZ_JALBGB010000073.1:0-1593 GCF_022631395.1 Calidifontimicrobium sp. SYSU G02091 | reverse complement strand
TAGTCGGCCCTGCAAAATTCATCTCGCGGCGCCGACGAGAAGCGCCGGACGTGCAAGAGTAGCGAGTCGATTCGCGGACGCTGCGAGCGCTGACAGCAGCCAAAGCGAGCGCAAAAAGGCTGGAGCGATGCCCCGCCGGGCGATGGCGCGCAGCAGCCAACGGATGTTGAAGCCGGCTGCGCACAACACCGCATGCAGCGCGTCGCCGTCGGCGCCCTTGAGCCAGCAGCGCTTCATGCCGTGATCGTGCTTGGCATGCCCGATGGCCGGCTCGACCGCCTGACGCCGCTTCAGCCAGCGTCGCTGGCTGCGCGTGAGCGAGCGGCTCTTGCCGCGATGGATCAATGTCACCCCGCCAATGTCGGCATCCGCCCCCCGGTAGCCCAGGTCGACGATGGCCGTGTGCGGCTTGACGCCCAGGTCCTGCAGCAAGACGGTGGTCTGCTCCAGTTGCTCGGCCAGCGTGTGGCCATCGTAGGGGTTGCCCGGCAGGCTGCGCGCACCGACCATCAAGCCCTGTTTGGCGCTCACCGCCACGCTGACCTTCACGCCGAACTCATAGGGCTGGCGGGCCTTGCCCTTGCCGATGCACTCGACCTCCGGCGCATGCAGCGCGTACAGCTTGTGCTTGTCCTTGGGGTGCTGCGAGCGGATGCGTTCGGCACGCTCCAGCCATGGCTGCAGGCGATCACGCACGTCTTGCGGCGCCTCCAGCAGGCGGCGTTGCACGTCGCGCAGCATGCGCCCGAGCACGGTGCGCTGGCGCTTGAGCACCCGGCGCAGCCGCTTGAACTGCTTGGCGTGCGCATAGCCGCCGGCACGCCGGCGCAGGCTGCGGCCCTCGCGCTCGAAGGTCTGCTTCAGCCGCAGCCCGGCGCGCTGCGCCAGCTGCACCACCTTGGCCCGCGCCACTTCCAGCAGCCGGCTGTCGGTGGGATAGGCCACTGCCTTCTCCTGCACCGTGGTGTCCACGATCACACGCTGCAGTTCGCTCTTGCGTACCGCCTGCATCTGCACGGCCGCCTCGATCGTCTTGGCCAGCAACTCCTCCACGCCGGCCTCGCCCAGCACCCGCCTGAAGCGCCCGATCTGCGTGGCATCGCACGGCAGGCGCGGCTCGTAGTACTCCTGCCCGCTGAAGAACTGCCACACCACGTTCTCGGCCCAGCGCTCGACCACGGCCTCGTCGCTCAGGCCATAGGCATGCTTCAGGTACAGCAGCGACACCATCAAGCGGATCGCCAGGCGCGGGCGCCCCGCAGCGCTCACGCCTGCGCCGACCACCTGCAGCGTGGGGCCGAACAGGTCTGCACCTTCGATGCTGCGCCCGCGCCGGTCCTTGCGCGCCAGCAGCGGCGCCACGCTCGCTTCGATCTGCTGCCACGGCATGCGTGTGGCCAGCACCGCCAGCGGGTGGCGCAGGTCGATCATCTGGTCCAGTCGGGCGCGGAAAAAGTCCGGCGTGCTCATCGAAATCCGTCTCCAAACTCCCAGGAAACCGCATCGAGCCGATTCATCTTCGGGAGTTCCAACCCCGCAACATCACCTCACCAACCCAGTGTCCATGCGGCTTGAGGTCGTTTTGCAGGGCTG
>NZ_JALBGB010000072.1:0-1636 GCF_022631395.1 Calidifontimicrobium sp. SYSU G02091 | reverse complement strand
CGCATTGCATCGCCTGAACCGTTACCTGCAGGCGGGCGTTGCCTCACGAAACTTGCTACCCGATGGTGGCAGGCAATGGAGGCAACATGGCCAAGCTCAGCAAGCAGTCTCGACGCGAACTGATCGACGCGCTGCGGCGGCGCTACCGCGAGAGCTCCGCGGCGGACAAGGCACGTATCCTCGACGAGTTCGTCGCGGTGACCGGGTACCACTGCAAGCACGCCATCCGGGTGCTTGGCCGCAGCGGGCCAGAGTACGTTTGCCGAACGTCGCGGAGCCCGGTCTACGACGACGCCGTACGCGAGGCTATCGGCGTGCTGTGGGAGGCAGCCGATCGGATCTGCGGCAAGCGACTGAAGGCGCTGCTGCCCGTACTGGTGCCCTCCCTCGAACGGCATGGTCACCTCGCGCTCGACGAGACGGTGCGCCAGCGTGTGCTCAGCGCCAGTGCTGCGACGATCGATCGTCTACTGCGCCCAAGGCGGCAATCCGCAGGCAAGCAACGGCGTCGCAGGCAACAGCCGCGCGTCGCACAAGGCATACCGGTACGGACGTTTGCGGACTGGGATGATCCGAAGCCTGGGTTCGCCGAAGTCGATCTGGTCGCGCACTGCGGTGATCGCGTCGAGGGCAGCTTTGCCCACACTCTCGTGCTGGCCGACATCGCCAGCGGCTGGATCGAGTGCGTGCCACTGCTCGTTCGCGACAGTGCACTCGTCGCCGACGCGTTCGAGCGATTGAGAACGACGATGCCGTTCGCGATGCGCGGCATCGACAGCGACAACGGCAGCGAATTCATCAACGACGCCCTGGTCGCGTTCTGCACGAGGCACGGCATCGAGTTCACGCGCTCGCGGCCGTACAGGAAGAACGACCAGGCCTGGGTCGAACAGAAGAACGGCGCCGTCGTGCGACGGCTCGTGGGGCACGGACGGCTCGAGGGACTTCGCGGCGTCGAAGCTTTGGAGCGCCTGTACGCGGCGAGTCGGCTGTTCGTCAACTTCTTCCAGCCGTCGTTCAAGCTGCTCGAGAAGCAGCGGCAGGGGGCGCGGGTACACAAGCGCTACCAACTGCCCCAGACCCCGTGCGAGCGATTGATGGCCTCGAAGGACATCGATCAGTCGACCAAGGACAAGCTCACGGCCGTCATGATCACGCTCGACCCTCTGCGCCTGCTCGACGAGATCCGGGCCGTCCAGCACCACATCGCTGGTCTGCAACGAGGCGAGACGCTGCACGTGCTGCCGCATCGCGATGCCGATCTTGATCGGTTCCTGAAGGAACTTGCTCGCGCCTGGAAGAGCGGAGAGGTTCGGCCGACACATCGGCGCGATGCGAAGCCCGAACGCTACTGGCGCACACGCCCAGATCCGTTCGAAGCTGTCTGGCCGCGCGTCGCGCTGTGGCTGGAGAGCGAACCGGATCAGACCGCCAAGGCGTTGTTGCAGCGGCTCCGCAAGGACGGCGAAGACTTCACGGACGGACAACTGCGCACACTGCAGCGGCGCGTCAAGGAATGGCGACTTCAAGCGGCTCGCCGCTTGGTATTCGCCGCGCCAAGGTCGCACGATCGATCAGTAGACACGGTGCGAACCTGATGAGGCAGACCGGTAGCATGTCGAGGTGAGGCAACACG
>NZ_JALBGB010000071.1:0-1671 GCF_022631395.1 Calidifontimicrobium sp. SYSU G02091 | reverse complement strand
CTCAGAGGCTGAGAGGCAATTGATCGCCGCAGACGCCCGTCGAGTTGGCCTCAAAGCCAGAGGAACGAACGTCACGCGGCGCTGCTGCGCGGATGATGTCGCTGCGACGGGCTCGTGCGCGCTTCGCAGCGCTTGATGCGGGTCGATTTCTCATCTTCCGCACCCCTTACGCGGCCGCCAGGGCCGCTGCGGGCGCACCTGTGCCCAGACCGACCCACTGCGGTGCGATCTTGACCATGCGCATCAGGTTGTGCGCCAGCGCATACAGGATGGCCACCGCACGCACCTTGCGCAGCCCGCGCACCGGCATGCGCTGCAGCCCGCGGTTGCGCGCCAGCGCGTTGACGCACTCGGCGGTGGCCGCACGCTGCTTGTAGACGGCCTTGTTCTTCTCTTCGGCCATGCGCTCGCGCCACTGCGCCACCGGCTCGGAGTCACCGTCCTTGCGCCGATGCTTGTGCGGCGGCGCCGTCTCGTCCCCGGCCTTGCGCCTGGGCTCGGGCACCGGTGCGATCACTTCGGTGCGGCCTTGGGTGTGCTCGTGCACGGCGTCGATCTGCTCGTGTGCGGGGAACCCGCCGTCGGCCAGCCACTGCCCGGGCGTGCGCCCCGTGCGCGCGCTGACTTGCTCAACCATCGGCGCCATCTGCCCCATGTCGCTGCCGGCGTTGCTCACCGCCACGCCCACGATGACCTGGTCCTTGCAGGTGGTGGCCAGCTGCACGTTGTACGCCGGCCGGAACCCGCCGTCGCCCATCTTCATCACCCGTGCGTCGGCATCGCTGGTGCTGGCGCGAGCGTCTTCGGCCTTGTCGCCGTTGCGCAGCTTGGCCGCCTGCACCTGGGGCAGCTGCTCCAGCGCCGCTTGGATGCGTGCTTCGCGCTCCTGGGCTGCACGCTGCTGCGCGGCCTGCGCGCGGCGGCTGCTCGCCCCAGGATCGTCCTTGGCCCGCTGCTTGGTCTGTCGCACGAGCTCGCCCGCCTCGGCCAGGTGCTGCTGCAGACTGGCTTGACGGCGAAACGACGCCGCGCCTGCGTCGGCCCGCACCCGCATGCCGTCCTGCGCCACGCACTCCAGGCTGATCGCGCCTGCGGCCGCCAGCGCCGCGACGTTGGCCGTCAGCACCTCGTCCATCAGCGCCTCGTTGCCCGAGCGGAAGTCGTTGAGCGCGTGGTAGTTCACCGACACGCCGCCGCAGATCCAGCGGTAGGCGTCGTGCTCGCGCGTCAGCCGCGCCAGCTCGCGTCCACTGCCCACGCCTTCGAGCGTGGCGTACAGCCACAGCGCAAACAGGATGCGCGGGTCGATCGCCGCGCGTCCGGCGTTGCTGCCGCGCGCCTTGATCGCATCGGTCAGCCGGCTCAGGTCCTGCCGCTCGACGTAGCCCCATACCAGCCGCGCTCGGTGATCCTCGCCCAGCAGCGACTCCAGGTCCGATGCTCGCAGTTCGATCTGCTTGCGGTTGGGCTGCAGCAGCCGCGGCGGCTGCGCGCGCAGCGCAACGGCTCGCGCTTGCGCGGCGGCCTGCGCTGCTTGCTCATCGACGGGCGCCAAGTCCTCGAACAAAACCCCGGCCACGCTGTCTTGGTGCGTCGGATCGCTCATGCCCAACAGCAAGCCAGAGACATGCCAGCACGAGGGCAGCGGACGAAAAACTCTCACGCTCTCAG
>NZ_JALBGB010000070.1:0-1673 GCF_022631395.1 Calidifontimicrobium sp. SYSU G02091 | reverse complement strand
CGCATGAAGATCCTCGTCCCCGTCAAGCGGGTGGTCGACTACAACGTGAAGGTGCGGGTGAAGTCCGACGGCAGCGGTGTGGACATCGCCAACGTCAAGATGAGCATGAACCCGTTCGACGAGATTGCCGTCGAGGAGGCGGTGCGGCTCAGGGAGAAGGGTGCGGCCAGCGAGGTGGTGGCGGTGTCGTGCGGGGTGGCGCAGTGCCAGGAGACGCTGCGCACGGCGATGGCCATCGGTGCCGACCGCGCGATCCTGGTGGAGACCGACGTCGAGCTGCAGCCGCTGGCGGTGGCCAAGCTGCTGAAGGCGCTGGTGGAACGCGAGCAGCCGGCGCTGGTGATCCTGGGCAAGCAGGCCATCGACGACGACAGCAACCAGACCGGGCAGATGCTCGCGGCGCTGGCCGGCTGGCCGCAGGGCACGTTCGCGAGCAGGGTCGAGGTCGACGGGCAGGCGGTGAAGGTCACGCGCGAAGTCGACGGCGGGCTGGAGACGGTGCGGCTGGCGCTGCCGGCGGTGATCACGACCGACCTGCGGCTGAACGAGCCGCGCTACGTGACGCTGCCCAACATCATGAAGGCCAAGAAGAAGCCGCTGGACGTGGTCAAGCCGGCGGATCTGGGCGTGGACGTGACGCCGCGGCTGAAGACGCTCAAGGTGGCCGAGCCGCCCAAGCGCGGCGCGGGCATCAAGGTGCCCGACGTCGCGACGCTGGTCGACAAACTGAAGAACGAAGCCAAGGTGATCTGAATGCCCGTCCTCGTCATTGCCGAACACGACCACGCCTCGATCAAGGGCGCGACGCTGAACACCGTGACCGCCGCGCGCCAGTGCGGCGCCGAGGTGCACGTGCTGGTGGCCGGCCACCAGGCTGGCGCCGCCGCGCAGGCCGCCGCGCGCATCGACGGCGTGGCCAAGGTGCTGCACGCCGACGGCGAGGCCCACGCCCACGGGCTGGCCGAGAACCTCGCCGCGCAGGTGCTGGCGGTGGCCGCGGGCTACAGCCACATCCTGTTCCCGGCCACCGCGGCGGGCAAGAACGTCGCGCCGCGCGTGGCCGCGCTGCTCGACGTCGCGCAGGTCAGCGACGTGAGCAAGGTCGTCAGCGCCGACACGTTCGAGCGGCCGATCTACGCGGGCAACGCGATCGCCACGGTGCAGTCGGCCGATGCGGTGAAGGTGATCACGGTGCGCACGACCGGCTTCGACGCGGCGCCGGCTGAGGGCGGCGCTGCCGCCGTCGAGAGCGTGCCCGCAGTGGCCGCGAGCGACAAGGCGCAGTGGCTGGGCAGCGAGATCGCCAAGCTCGACCGCCCGGAGCTGACGGCGGCCAAGATCATCGTCAGCGGGGGCCGCGCGCTGGGCAGCGCCGAGAAGTTCACCGAGGTGCTCACGCCGCTGGCCGACAAGCTCGGTGCGGCGCTGGGGGCCAGCCGTGCGGCGGTCGATGCGGGCTACGCGCCGAACGACTGGCAGGTCGGGCAGACGGGCAAGATCGTGGCGCCGCAGCTGTACATCGCGTGCGGCATCAGCGGGGCGATCCAGCACCTGGCGGGGATGAAGGACAGCAAGGTGATCGTGGCGATCAACAAGGACCCCGAGGCGCCGATCTTCGCGGTGGCCGACTACGGCCTCGAGGCCGACCTGTTCACCGCCGTGCCGGAGCTGGT
>NZ_JALBGB010000069.1:0-1883 GCF_022631395.1 Calidifontimicrobium sp. SYSU G02091 | reverse complement strand
GCAGGGGCCGCCAGAGCGAGCAAAATCGTGCCGCCCAAGCCCGTACAGCCCGCATCGCTACCCCTGCGGCAACTTGATCAGCGTTTCCCTAAGCTCGAAAGTGGTCTTGGTCTTGGTCTTGGTCTGAAGTTGCCCCGCTTCCACAGACGGTTTTCGGCTTGAGTCTCAAGCCGGACTTGGATCTGGGTTGATCTCCTCGGCAGGGTTATCCACCGGCGGCGCGGCGCCTGCGACGCGGGCGCCGACGGTGGGTAACCCGTGTTCGACGCTCGACGGTTGCATGCCGGCGTTGGCCTGATGCATCTGCTCGAACTGCGCCGGCGAGCGGTAGCCCAGCGCCGAGTGTCGGCGGCGCGGGTTGTACCAACCCTCGATGTAGGTGAACAGCGCCGTGCGCGCCTCGGCCTTGTTCTTGAAGCTGCGGCGGTTCAGCAACTCGCACTCAAGGCTGGCGAAGAAGCTCTCGGCCATCGCGTTGTCGTAGGCGTCGCCGACGCTGCCCATCGAGGGGCGCACGTTCATCTCCTTGCAGCGCTGGCCGAACACCAGGCTCGTGTACTGGCTGCCCTGGTCGCTGTGGTGGATGACACCGTGCGCCTTGCGTTGCTCCAGCGCCATGTTCAGCGCGGCCAGCACCAGATCGGCGTGCGGCGTCTCGCCGATGCACCATCCCACCACGCGGCGGCTCCATACGTCCAGCACGACGGCCAGGTAGATGAAGCCGGCCCACGTCGGCACGTAGGTGATGTCGGCCACCCAAAGCCGGTTCGGGCCGCCGGCGGTGAAGCTGCGCTGCACGAGGTCCTGCGCAGGGCGCTGCCGCTCGTCGCGCTGCGTGGTCACGACGAAGCCGCGGCGGCGGCTGACGCCGGCGATGGCGCCTTGCTGCATCAACCGCGCGACGCGCTTGCGGCCAACCCGCCGGCCCTGTTCGGCCAGCTCGGCGTGGATGCGCGGCGCGCCGTAGGTGCCGTCGGACTCGGCGTGGATGGTGCGAATGTGCTGCAGCAGCGCCGCATCGTCCATCGCGCGCCGAGACGGCGCACGGTCGAGCCAGTCGTAGAAGCCGCTGGCCGAAACGTCCAGCACGCGGCACATCGCTCGCACGGGGAAGACGGCCTGGTTCGCGTTCACGCGTTCGTAGACGGCATGAACGTCTTGTCGCTCTTGGCGGCGAACCAGGCCGTAGCCTTTGCCAGGATGTCGCGCTCCATCTGCAGCCGGCGGTTCTCGCGGCGCAGCCGCGCCAGCTCATCACGCTCGGCGCTGCTCAGCGTCGAGGTCGGCGCCTGACGCGCCACGCCGGCCTTCACGCCGCTGGACGCCACCCAGTTGGCGATGGTCTGCGCGGAGCAGCCGAACTCACGCGACAGATCCGCCGGCGTGCGGCCAGCGGTCAGCGGCCACCAGCTCTACCATCTGTTGTCTGAACTCCGCCGGGTACGGCGGTTGGGTCTTGGGCATCTCGGACTCCTCTATCCCATGGCAGGGTAAGGTGTCCGCGAAAGCGGGGCAACTTCAAACTTCAAGACCAGTTTCGGTGAAGGCGGGGTCGTTCGACATGGTCTGCTCCGCTCGGGCTGCGGCAGGCCATTACGGCGCTGTTCGCACAGCAAGCCAAGGCGACATGGCGGGTGCGGCCGTGTGCGGGCGGGTCCAGGGACGCCGATCGGGGAGGTCGAGGAAACCCGGGTGAATCAGCGGGGCGCCTACTCGCCTCGAATTGATTGCAATACCGCCGCGCGTCGTCGAGGGTCCCTCAATACCCGGACATTGTGGGCTTCCTTTTCGTTAGGGAAGGTCTGCACAACTGCCGCTGAGGCGGCTGTTGTTGGTTGATTTTTCAGATGGCGACATCATTCGGCGTTCACGGGACAGTTTCG
>NZ_JALBGB010000068.1:0-2182 GCF_022631395.1 Calidifontimicrobium sp. SYSU G02091 | reverse complement strand
CTCGGCTTCATCGGCCTGGGCATCATGGGCGCGCCGATGTGCGGCCACCTGATCCGCGCCGGGCACCAGCTGTTCGTGCACACGCGCAGCAAGGTGCCGCCCGAGATCGCCGAGTCGAGCGCGACGCAGTGCACGACACCCAAGGGCGTGGCCGAGCGCGCCGACATCGTGTTCACGATGGTGCCCGACACCCCCGACGTCGAGGCCGTGCTGTTCGGCAAGAACGGCGTCGCCGAGGGCCTGTCGCGCGGCAAGGTCGTCGTCGACATGAGCTCGATCAGCCCGATCGCGACGAAGGAGTTCGCCCGCAAGATCAACGCGCTGGGCTGCGACTACCTCGACGCGCCGGTCTCGGGCGGCGAAGTCGGCGCCAAGGCCGCGTCGCTGACGATCATGGTCGGCGGCCCCGAAGCCGCGTTCGAGCGCGTCAAGCCGCTGTTCGAGCTGATGGGCAAGAACATCACGCTGGTGGGCGGCAACGGCGACGGGCAGACGACCAAGGTCGCCAACCAGATCATCGTCGCGCTGAACATCGCCGCGGTGGGCGAAGCGCTCGTGTTCGCGAGCAAGGCCGGCGCCGACCCGGCCAAGGTGCGCCAGGCGCTGATGGGCGGCTTCGCGAGCAGCCGCATCCTCGAGGTGCACGGCGAGCGCATGATCAAGCGCACGTTCAACCCGGGATTCCGCATCGAGCTGCACCAGAAGGACCTGAACCTCGCGCTGCAGGGCGCCAAGGCGCTCGGTGTCGCGCTGCCGAACACCGCCAACGCGGCGCAGCTGATGCAGGCCTGCGCGGCGCACGGCATGGCCGGCCTCGACCACTCGGCGCTCGTGCGTGCGCTCGAGATCCTCGCCAACCACCAGATCTCCCAGGCCTGACGATGACGCTCGACCCGCGCCGTGACCCACGCGGGTTCCTGCGCGCGCTGTACGACGCGGCGGTGCAGCGTGCGCTGCCGCAGGCCGTGACGGCGCCGTTCCTGCCCCCGCCGCCGAAGAAAGGCCGCACGCTCGTGCTCGGCGCCGGCAAGGCCGGCGGCGCGATGGCCGCGGCCGTCGACGCGCTGTGGCCCGCCGACGCGCCGATCTCGGGGCTGGTCGTCACGCGCTACGGGCACGTGCCGCCGGCGTACCGGGCCCGCCCGGGGCGTATCGAGGTCGTCGAGGCGGCGCACCCGGTGCCCGACGAGGCCGGGCGGCGTGCCGCGCAGCGCATCGTCGAGCTCACGCGCGGGCTCACCGCCGACGACCTCGTGCTGTGCCTGATCTCGGGCGGCGGCTCGGCGCTGCTGAGCCTGCCGGCGCCCGGGCTCACGTTCGAGGACAAGCAGGCCGTCAACCGCGCGCTGCTGCAGTCCGGCGCCGCGATCGACGAGATGAACTGCGTGCGCAAGCACCTGTCGGCGATCAAGGGCGGGCGGCTCGCGGCGCTGTGCGCGCCGGCCCGGGTCGTCACGCTGGCGATCAGCGACGTGCCCGGCGACGACCCGGCGGTGATCGCCAGCGGCCCGACGGTGCCCGATGCGACCACCTGCGCCGACGCGCTCGCGATCCTCGCGCGCTACGGCATCGACGTGCCGGGCGCCGCGCGCGCGGGGCTCGAAAGCGGCGCGTTCGAGACACCCAAGCCCGGCGATGCGCGCTTCGCCGGCCACGAGGTGCACCTGATCGCGACACCGCAGCAAAGCCTCGAGGCCGCCGCGGCGCTGGCGCGGCGGCACGGCGTGGCCGCGCACATCCTCAGCGACGAGATCGAAGGCGAGAGCCGCGAGGTCGGCAAGGTGCACGCGGCGCTCGCGCGCGCGGTGGCACGCCGCGGCGAGCCGTTCGCGGCGCCGTGCGTGATCCTCAGCGGCGGCGAGACGACGGTGACGGTGCGCCCGGCCGCCGCCGGCACGCCCCCCGGTCGCGGCGGGCGCGCCACCGAGTTCCTGCTCGGCTGCGCGATCGCGCTGCACGGCCAGCCCGGCGTGCACGTGCTCGCCGCCGACACCGACGGCATCGACGGTGTCGAGGACAACGCCGGCGCCGTCGTCGCGCCCGACACGCTCGCGCGCGCCGCCGCGCTGGGGCTCAAGGCCGGCGACTTCCTCGACCGCCACGACGCCTATTCGTTCTTCGCCGCGCTCGACGACCTCGTCGTCACCGGGCCGACGTACACCAACGTCAACGACTTCCGCGC
>NZ_JALBGB010000067.1:0-2381 GCF_022631395.1 Calidifontimicrobium sp. SYSU G02091 | reverse complement strand
AAACTGTCCCGTGAACGCCGAATGATGTCGCCATCTGAAAAATCAACCAACAACAGCCGCCTCAGCGGCAGTTGTGCAGACCTTCCCTAGCATCTCGATCAGTCGGGCCGGCGTCTTCTCCGCTTCGTCCAGGGTCAGCCAGCGGTTGAACTGCGTTTGCGCCTTGCGCGTGGTCGCTTCGATACTGGCGATGCCGTGCTCCGAGAGCGCGGTGTCGTCACCCTCGGTGACGAACGTGATCTGGTTGCGGAGGTCAGCGAGCCGGTTGTTGACTGGCGTGGCGGAGAGCATCAGCACCCGCGTCTTCACGCCCTCCTTGATGATCCGGCGCATCAGGCGGTCGTAACGGGACTCCTTGCCCTTATGCGTGGCCTTGTTGCGGAAGTTATGCGACTCGTCGATGACCACCAGGTCGTAGTTGCCCCAGTTCACGTGGGCAAGGTCGATGTCGCCGGACAGGCCGCCATCGCGCGACAGGTCCGTGTGGTTAAGGATGTCGTAGTTGAAGCGGTCGGCGGCGAGAATGTTGCGCTTGTCATTGGCCTTGTAGAGTGCCCAGTTGTCACGCAAGCGCTTGGGCACGAGCACCAGCACACGGTCGTTGCGCAGCTCGTGGTACTTGATGATCGCCAGCGCCTCGAAGGTCTTTCCCAAGCCGACGCTGTCAGCGATGATGCAGCCGCCGAAGCGGTTCAGCTTGTCGATGGCACCGACGACAGCATCGCGCTGGAACTTGAAAAGCTTCTTCCATACCACCGTGTTGCGGATGCCCGTCGCCGACTTGACGATGCGCTCTTCGTCGAGCCCTTCGCCACTGTCGCCGAAGAGGTGGAACAGAATGAGCGTGTACAGCGTCAAGGGATCTCGGTGCTCACCGATTTCCCGCAAGGTCTGGATAAAGGAGTCGCGGGCTTCCGGCTGCGTCTTGATCGAGGCCCATTGGTGATCGAACCAGGCAGCCAACTGCGCAGCCTCGGTGGTCGATTCGGAAGCCTGAATCAAGTTCAAGGGATTGCCCGGCGTCAGTCCCAGGCCTTCGGTGCTGAATGCAAACGAGCCAAGGACGACCTGCTCCGGCGTGGCGGACGGACCGCGCAGCACGGCCGCACCCTGCGGCACAGCCGCGAGCGCGCGCCGCAAGTCCACCTTGTCACAGATCCACCTCGCACACTGGTTAGCCAACCAACGACTCTGCAACCGGTTCCGCGCCGCACGGTCACCTTCGCCGCCGAGTAAGGTCAGCCCATCATTTCCGGGAGGCAGGATCATCTGCACTCGATCAAGGACGCTCAAGGCCTCTCGCAACTCCGCGAAGGCAAACAGCGAGAACGCCGGCGTCACGCAATCAAGCTGATGGCCTCGTTTCAGATGCGGACGCAGCAGATCGATCACCCGGTCCGCGCCAGTGTTTCGTATGAGCTTCATGTTCTTCGGCCACCTTTGGACGGGAGAGGTGCGTCATGGCCGGGACCCAAGGACGACTGTTCCCTGATCCAGCTCTCGATGTCAGCGCGCGAAAACCTCCACGTCCCTCCAACCTTGAAGGCAGGGATTTTCTTGGCAGCGGCCAACCTGTAGATCGTTCTTTCAGTGACCTTCAGGTAGTCCGCGACCTGCTTGATGGTGAGGATCTCGCCCTCGCGGGTGCTTATAGGCATCGTCATGGTCAAGATGAGTCAAACAGAGACAGGATAGTGCAAAAGAGTACAAACCGGAATGAGGCGGAGCGGGCTTGAACAGAATTTTCTGAAGAATGAGGCTCAATGGGTGAGCCAGGCAGGTTGCGCCGCCGCGTCGCAAATGGGCGGCGTCTGGTCATCGGCCCGAACTCACGCCCTCAAGCCCCACGGCTTGCTATCGTGTTCGGAATTCGGGTTGTGTTTCGGTCGCGACTGCACCAGCGGAAATCCCCCGAGAACGGCCCATGCACGGGCGCGGCGGGATCGAGGGCTTTCGGGGCGGGTGGCTTACCCGGCAGGCCGATGAACGCGATGCCGCCACCGTAGAGGGTGAAGCGGTCCTCCAGCGCCCACCACTGCACGCCCGGCCCCGAAGGGCGCACCGCGCGTCTCGCGGGGCTTGGGCGTGATCACCCGGATGTCGCGGCCGGCCACACGCACCCGCTGCAGCAGCGCCGGCTCGCGCCACAGCCGAACGATGTCGCGTGCCAGCAGCACCGGCGAACGGCGGGAGTCCCCCAGCCGCCACATGCCACCGCCGAGGTCGTCGATGCCGTCGCGGCTGTCGATCGCAAGGGCCAAGCTGGCTGACGACAATTACCTTGGCCGGTCGCATTGCATCGCCTGAACCGTTACCTGCAGGCGGGCGTTGCCTCACGAAACTTGCTACCCGATGGTGGCAGGCAATGGAGGCAACATGGC
>NZ_JALBGB010000066.1:0-2437 GCF_022631395.1 Calidifontimicrobium sp. SYSU G02091 | reverse complement strand
TACCGCGCTCTCGTTGCCTTCGTCACTTCACGTTCTCCTTGCTTGGATTGAATCACTCAGCAAGGGATCCGGTTTTCGAGGGCAAGGTCACCCAGTCGGTCGGCAGCGGGTTGCGCTGGAACCACAGCAGGCTCATGCAGCGCGGCTGCTTGCCCGCCAGGATGGCCTGGATGAGGGCAGGTTCCAGCAGCGTCAGCCGCAGCAGTTCGTTGACCGTGGAGTGGTGCAGCCCTTCGCGTCGGGCGATCTCGCTGCCGCTGGTCACCACGCCCTCGTCGAGCAGGTGCTGCCAGTAGAAAGCCCGGGTCAGCGCCACCAGCAAGGGCTGATCCAGCGTGCGGGCCGCCATGCCCGGCGCCTCGGCCGCCCCATCGGGCCGCACCACGACCGTGCGGGCGCCGCGCTTTTTGATCTTCCACGGGATGAAGGTGCTCACCCTGACTTGTCCGTCGTCGCGGCGCTCGCGGAGCATCGGGGCGTCGGTGGCCTGAACATGCGCCTTCATGCGGCGGCCTCCAGTTCTTGCAGCTCCGCGCCGATGGTGCCGGGCATCAGCTCGGCGGCCAGTTCCCGCCAGCCCTGGTCGCGCCAGACGATCTCCAGCCCCTCATCGGCCACGATCACCCGCTCGATGAGGAGCTGCGCCAGGCGGCACTGCTCGGCAGGGAACAAGTGCTGCCACAGATTGGCGAGGTTGCGCATCGGCAGCACGACCTCAGGCTCTGACAGATCGGGACGGATGGCCCGGACCCGTTCCCACACCGCCTGCACCGTGTGCGGTGCCGACAGCGCCGCCACGATCTGCTGCGTGACCAGTTCTTCTATCGGCCCCGCTGGCAACGGGCCGCGTGGACTGGCCCAGGCACCGAAGCGCCGGTGTTGGAGCGGCGTGTAGTAGCGATAGGTCTTGCCCTTCTTGACCGTGTGGCTGGGCACCAGCCGCTGGCCATCGGGCGTGAACAGCAAGCCGCGCAGCAGCGCGGGCGCGCGCCCACGACCGTTCGTGTCACGGCGGCGCTCATTCGCATCCATCGCCAGCAGTGCATGGACCGCGTCCCACTGCGCCGGCGTGATGAGGGCGGGATGTTGACCGGGGAAACGCTGCCCCTTGTGCACGATCTCGCCGAGATACATCCGGTTGTGCAGCATCTTGTAGATCGTCTGCTTGGTAAAGGGCTTGCCGCCCTTGGTCCGCAGCCCCTCGGCGGCGTAGGTCTTCACCATCAACGTAGCCGAGCGCAGGCTGACGAAATCGTCAAACAGGCGACGCACCAGGGCGGCTTGGGCCTCATTGACCACCAAGCGCCGCTCGCGCACGTCGTAACCCAGCGGCACCGGCCCGCCCATCCACAGCCCCTTGGCCTTGCTGGCGGCGATCTTGTCGCGGATGCGCTCGCCGGTGACCTCGCGCTCGAACTGGGCAAACGACAGCAGGATGTTGAGCGTGAGCCGCCCCATTGAGGTGGTAGTGTTGAACTGCTGCGTGACCGAGACAAAGGAGACCCCTTTGCGGCCGAACACATCGACCATGCGCGCGAAATCCGCCAGCGAGCGGGACAACCGGTCGATCTTGTAGACCACCACCACGTCGATCTTGCCCGCTTCGATGTCGGTCAGCAGCCGGCGCAGCGCGGGCCGCTCCATGTGGCCGCCCGAGTAGCCGCCATCCTCGTAATCGTCGGCCACGGCGATCCAGCCCTCGTGGCTTTGGCTCGTGATGTAGGCGTGGCCGGCCTCGCGCTGGGCGTCGATCGAGTTGAACGACTGGTCCAGCCGCTCGTCGCTGGAGACGCGGCAGTACACCGCGCAACGCTTGGGCGGCACGCCGGGGAGAAGCGCGGATCGGCTCATTGCGGGTGCTCCTTGCGCTCGCGCAAGCCCGAAGAACTTCGGCCCGCTCCAGTGCGTACCGGTGATGTGCCGTGCCACCGCACTCAGGCTCTTGAAAACCAGCCCATCCAAGGCGTAGAGCCCCTCGGGCGTGACCGTCACGCGGTATTCGTGCTCGTCCCACTCGCGCACCAGCGTCGTGTCGGGCATCAGCCAGGGCTGCGCGCCGCGTCCGGTGGAGGTCTTGATCTTGGAGTGCTGGGCGCCGGCCTCGACCAGCATCTTGCACAGGGCGGCCGGCAGCGCCCCATAGGCCTGCTCCTGAATGCGATAGGCCAAACGCGACTCCAGGTAGCGACGGTTGGGATGCGCCGGCCGTCGGGGAAAGTGCGCATCCCACAGTGCCCACAGTTCGGCCATGGGCAGCGCGGGCAAGGCCGCCAGTTGCGCGGCCACCGTGGGGTGATGGGGGATGTCGGTCATCGTGCAGTGGCTGACGACAATTACCTTGGCCGGCGCATTGCATCGCCTGAACCGTTACCTGCAGGCGGGCGTTGCCTCACGAAACTTGCTACCCGATGGTGGCAGGCAATGGAGGCAACATGGC
>NZ_JALBGB010000065.1:0-2445 GCF_022631395.1 Calidifontimicrobium sp. SYSU G02091 | reverse complement strand
CGGGCGCCGGGGTCGGCGCGTCCACCGAGGCCGCCGCCGACGCGGCGGCCCCCGACGAGGCGGCGCGCGGCGTCGAGGCGCGACCGGCCGCCGCGCGGCGCGTCGCGCGCCTCGATGCGCTCGTCGACGCGATCGCCACGCTCGCCGTCGACACGCCGGTGCCCGGCGAGGCCGTGCTGCCGCACCTGCCGCCGACGCGGCGGGCCGGCACCAAGCCGTTCGCCGTCGAGGCGCTCAACGCCGACAGCGGCGAGTGGGAGCTGCCGCGCGCCGGCCAGCGCTACCGCGAGTTCCAGGCCGGCGTGCAGATGGCCAACCGCCACGGCGCGCTCAACGAGATCGAGTACTCCGAGTTCGTGCAGAAGGTGCAGGACTTCGCCGACGCGATCGGCGCGCTGCCCGACTTCCCCGACATGCTCGACGTCGTGGCACGCGCGCGCGAGCTCGACGCGTTCGCGTCGGCGCACGATGCGCAGCTCGTGATGCGACTGGTGGCCAACTCGGTCGCGTGGTCGGTCGGCTACCTGCAGCAGTGCGCGGCGCGCCACGGCTTCGTGCCCGGCGCGCTGCCCGGGCGGCTGGTGCTGCCGGCCGCCGCCGACGGCGCGCCACCGGTGCTCGTGCTGTCGTTCGACGCGCAGGCTGCGCTCGCCGACGACCCCGGCGCCGCCGCGCTGCGCGAGGCCACGCTGAGCCTGGACGTGCCGCAGACCGAGGAAGCGGCCGAGCCGTTCGCCGCGTGGCAGCGCGTCGGCCGCGAGCTCGCCGACGACCTCGACGCGACACTGGTCGACGAGCAGGGGGCGCCGATCTCGCTGCACGCGTTCGCCGCGATCGACCAGGAACTGCGCAAGCTGTACGCCGCGCTCGCCGCGCGCGACCTCGCCGCCGGCAGCCCCGCGGCGCGGCGGCTGTTCTCCGGATGACGCTGCGGCTCGCCGTGGCGGCCGACGTGCCGGCGCTCGCCGCGCTGTATGCGCAGGCCGCGCGCACATTCGGCCCGGCGGTGTACACGCCGGCGCAGGTGCAGGCGTGGGCCAGCTTCGGTGCCGACACGCCGGCGTTTCGCGACTACGTGCTCGGCGCGCGCACGTGGGTCGCGCTCGACGGCGACGCGCGCCCGCTGGCGTTTTGCGGCGTCGACGGCACCGGCGAGGTGCGGTCGCTGTACGTGCGCGCCGACGCGACGCGTCAGGGCCGGGGCAGCGCGCTGCTCGCGCACGCGCTCGACGACGCGCGCGCACGCGGCGTGCACCGCTTCGCGGCGTGGGTCACGCCGCTGAGCCGGCCGGTGTTCGAGCGCGCGGGCTTTCGCCTCGTCGCGCGCGTGACGCAGGACTTCCAGGGGGTCTCGTTCGAGCGCCTGCGCGTCGAGGGCCCGACCGCACCCGACGGGGTCTGACCGGCGATCGCGGGACTAAACTGGCCGGCCATGAGTGCACGGCCGCCCACGCCGATCGGCCCCGCGCAGGCCGCGCTGATGGCCGGGCCGGTGTCGATCATCGTCGGCAGCCGCGACGCCGCGCTGCGCCCGCACCTGATGCGCGCCGTCGGGTGCCGGCTCGATGAAGAGCGCCGCCGCGTCACCGTGCTGATGTCGGCGCGGGCAGCGGCGAGGGCAGCGGCGAGGTGCTCGCCGACCTGCGCGCCAACGGGATGGTGGCCGTCGTGTTCAGCGAGCCGGCGAGCCACCGCACGCTGCAGGTCAAGGGCCGCGACGCCACCGTGGGCCCCTGCGACGCCGACGACGCCGCGCACGCCGAGCGCCACCTGCGCGGCTTCGTCGACGAGATCGGCCACATCGGCTTTGCGGCCGTGGTCGCGCACACGCTGCTCGCGCATCAGGGCGACCTGGTGCGCCGTGCGCTTCACCGTCGACGAGACCTTCGAGCAGACGCCAGGGCCGTCGGCGGGCGAGCCGCTGCCGCCGCAACGCTGACACCGCGCGCCGGCGATGACGAACGACGCGCTCGACCTCGACGCGATCCGCGCCTGCCTCGAAGGCGCGATCCCCGGCGTGATGGCCACCTGCGCGGCCGACGGCACGCCCAACGTGACCTACGTCTCGCAGGTCGAGTACGTCGACGCGCGGCACCTCGCCCTGTCGTTCCAGTTCTTCAACACCTGTTGACGCCGACCGAAAATTGACCAGCAAAGCCGGGTGATGTGGAGTGAACCCCTGAGTCTGGACCACAGGGGTCGTCGGATCTAAGCCGCCTGCTGGGCGAGTTGCGCTTCGAACTCTACGGGTGAACGATATCCGAGCGCCGAGTGCAGGCGCCGGGTGTTGTAGATCTCGTCGATGAACCTGGGCAGGCGGGCCGCAATGGCTGACGACAATTACCTTGGCCTGCCGCATTGCATCGCCTGAACCGTTACCTGCAGGCGGGCGTTGCCTCACGAAACTTGCTACCCGATGGTGGCAGGCAATGGAGGCAACATGGC
>NZ_JALBGB010000064.1:0-3407 GCF_022631395.1 Calidifontimicrobium sp. SYSU G02091 | reverse complement strand
GCGCAGCAGCGCCGCGTGACGTTCGTTCCTCTGGCTTTGAGGCCAACTCGACGGGCGTCTGCGGCGATCAATTGCCTCTCAGCCTCTGAGGACGGCGTTGCACGTGGGCCCGCGAGTGTGGCTATAATGCGAGCTTCGTTGCAGCGAATGATCGCCGCAGCGAAGCGATGCGGGAATAGCTCAGTTGGTAGAGCGCAACCTTGCCAAGGTTGAGGTCGCGAGTTCGAGACTCGTTTCCCGCTCCAGATCCTTCAAGGGAAGCCTCGGCTTCCCTTGTTCATTTCGGGCACGACGCGCGCTTTGATTGCGTGTGCCAGAATGGATCCACACGGCGCGGTAGCAAAGCGGTTATGCACCGGATTGCAAATCCGTTCAGCCCGGTTCGACTCCGGGCCGCGCCTCCATCTCCTTAGTCCACGCCGGGTCAGCGGCGAAAAGCCAACGGATTGAGTCCGTTGGGTTTCGTTGGTGTGTGGATCAGGAGGTGTCCCGTGAAGGTGACCCACGTCATCGACGCGTTCGTGGCCAGCTACAGTGGCCGCGATGAAGCCCTGCCGGCACGCTTGGATTTCTGGCGCGACGAACTCGGCGAACACGAGCTGGTCGACGTCAGCGCCGAGATGGTCGAAGCGGCCATGGATCGTCTAGCGGCACGCGGCCAACTGCGCCGCGGCCGCGCCCCGGCTGGGGCGCAGCGGTGCTGCGGCAAGCCGCTGTCGCCGTCTACGCTCAACCGCTATCGCTCAGCGTTGGGCTCGCTGGTGAAGTTCGCCCGTCAGCGTCGGCTGGTGCCGCGCGCATGGACGTCGCCGCTGGTGGGCGTCGAGCAGCTCCCGGAGAACCCCGGGCGCATGGTCTACCTCACCGCCGACCAAGTCGAAAGACTCATCGCCTGCGCAAGACTGGCGCGCTGGCGACCACTGTCCGTGCTCATTCTGATGGCCTTCACGACGGGTCTGCGCCGCGGCTCGCTACTGGGCCTGCGCTGGCGCGACGTCGACCTCAACGGTCGGCGTGCGACCGTGCCGCGCACCAAGAACGGACGGCCAATCGTGGCGCACCTGACGGAGCGCATGGTCGCGGAGCTGCGGACGATCGGGCCCAAGGAACCCGACACGCTCGTCTTCGGCTGCGCCAGCGGCAAAGACAGGCCGCACAACTTCGACGGCGCCTTCCAGCGTGCTCTCAGGGACGCTGGCTTGCCTGCAATCCGATTCCACGACCTGCGGCACTCCTGCGCGTCGCACCTGGCCGCCAAGGGCGCGTCGGCGCCGCTGCTGGCCGACGTGCTGGGACACACCACCTTGCGGATGGTGTCGCGGTATGCGCACTTGAACATCGCGGCGCGCGCGGCGGTGATCGACCAAGCGTTTCGCTGAACGCACCCGGCCCCCACCCGAGCCCGGGATACCCCGAACTCGGGGGCTTGCTGGTAGCCTGACGCTGACTGGATCGCGAGGGTACGGCCGGCAGCGCTGAGCGTCGAGAAGACGCATTTCGGCGTCGCGCGGGTACGAGATCCGCTACCACCCCAAACGCACCTTTTCGCGGGCGATCTCCACGCCTCGCGCGAGGTCGCCATGGCGCACGCCGCGCCACAGGAATTCGCTCGCCTCGTCAACCATCCACGTGCGCATGGGAGGGCGATTTCCCTCTGTAGAGCCCTTGATCTGCTGGCCCGTGGACCGCGTGCGGCGTCAACCGACAAGGCCGTCGTCGGTGCTCTAGGGCTCGCCGACGCCGCCCCCGCGAGCGACCCGAAACGGGCCTGCGGATGGGGATTTTGGGCATCTGGACGAGGGTGTCTTGACAGGCAGTCTCATACGATGCGCTCCGCCCTGACCCGGCGTGCATTCCTTTCTTTTCGTACGGAGCCTGTTGTGCAATGAAGACCATCCTGGAGAGACGGCTGACGCCGTTGACGGCCGAGCGCCTGCAGCGCCTGGAGAAGGCCGACGCGACGCGTCGTCGGTATTCGAACCTCTTCCCCACCGACCAAAGTTGGAAGTGGTTCCGGCGCACGCGCAAGGCCGCGATGCTGCAGGCGGGGGCGCTGATCCAGACGACGGCGGGCGACCTGATCGACCCCATCATCTTCGATCGCGTCCTGCCGAACCTGCTGACCGAGGTAGGCCGGCCCCATGTCGACTGATCTCGCCGTCGAGGACACGCAGATGTCGCCGCTCGCTGCCCATGTCTACGGGCTGCTGCGCGGGCGAAGCGGCGGCGCGGTTCCGCACAGCGCGAGCGGGTTGACGAGCGTGCCCCCGGGTAGGCAATGGTGGGCAGACGCATCGGCGCTAGTCGGCGCCGAGGCACGTGCGGTGGCCTCACGACCTGTGGGCGGAGCATGAGCAAGGGCGACCACCAGCAACGTCGGCAGAGCGCTCGCGCGCGCGTCGCGGCAGCGCGCCACGCCCAGGCTGAGCGTGTGCCGGGCCAGTTCCTGGCCTTGCCGTACGACGTCATCCACTCCGCCGCATTCCGCTCGTTGTCGTACCCGGCGCGGTGCCTGTTGATCGACATTGCCATCAGCGCGCCGAACGGGAGGTGCACGGCCGACAGGAACAGCCTCAAGGCACTTGGCTGGACATCCAACGACGTGATCAGCCGCGCGCTCGCGGACCTCGAAGATCGCGGCTTGGTCGTGCGCACGCGAGAGGCGCGCTGGCCTCGGCAGCGTGCGTGGTACGCGGTGACGTGGTTCGACCTGAAGCACATCGACGATCTGGACATCGACCCGCGCAGATTCCGCAGGGGTCTGTATCGCGACTACGTGCCTGACGGATCCGCCACCACGGCTGTGCGCCCGTCAGACGGTCCTATGAGACCCTCCAACGGCCCGCCGCGCGGTCTTATGGTGGCGCCTATACGCCCGTCCGGCGGGCCTGCTGGCCCGATTTGTCGCGAGTTGATAGGCCCGCCAGACGGGCTGAATCTAGAGAATGCCATCTGCAGCGGGGCCGCAGGGGTGACGGGCATGCCAGTGCAGCCCAGCCGCCTGAGCACGATGCTGCGGTCCCGGACGATCGCCGCGGGACTCGAAAACATGCGCGAACGGCAGCGCGCTCTCTTCAACGCATCCGGCGTGGTGCCGCGTGACCGATCCCTCATTGGCAGCCGCCTCGCTGGGCCCGCGCTGGTGTGCGCTAGATGAAGGCCCCATGCAAGCAGCCTGCAGGTGCGAGAAGGTCGCATGCACCCTGACCAAGGAGTACGCAACCATGCTGAACCAACATGCCCAACACCACCCTTGCTCGACCCCTGCTCGGTCCCCCGCAGTCCGTCGTAGCCTGACGGCCAAGGAGGAGGCCTATGACCTTGCCCGCGTTTCCCGGATCCCATAGCCGAGACCATCACGCGGCTTGCCTTTGCTGGGCGGCAAGCCAAGCCCTCTCGAACTGCAT
>NZ_JALBGB010000063.1:0-3707 GCF_022631395.1 Calidifontimicrobium sp. SYSU G02091 | reverse complement strand
AGCTACTCGGGCCAGCGCCTGACCGACCTGCAGCTCATCAAGAGCAAGGACGGCGAGTTCAGCTGCACGCTCGAAGATCTCTCGGCCGAGAACCTCGAGCTGTCGCTGTTCGGTGTGACCAGCTCGGTGATCGCCGGCACGGTGACCGCCGAGGCGCTGCCTTCTGGCATCGCCGTCGGCGAGACGCGACTGCTGGCGCGCCAGTTCGTCTCCAGCGTCGTCGTGACCGACTCGTCGGGCACGCCCAAGACGCTTCCCAGCGCCCAGTACACGGTGCATGCGGCGCAGGGTGCCATCACGTTCAACGACATCACCACCGGCGGCCCCTACGTGCAGCCGTTCAAGGTCGACTACAGCTACGGCGCGGCCAAGACGACGGCGATGTTCCGCAGCGCCCAGCCCGAGGTGTGGCTGCGCTTCGACGGCATCAACACCGCCGACGGCAACAAGCCGGTCATCGTGGACCTGTACCGCGTCGCGATCAACCCGACCAAGGACCTGTCGCTGATCTCCGACGAGTTGCAGCGCTTCGAGCTGTCCGGACGCGTCCTCGCGGACGTGACCAAGCCCTCCGACGGCAGCCTGGGCCAGTTCGGCCGGCTCATCCTGCAATCCGCCTGAAGCAAGGCGCTGATCCGGCGCACCACGCCAGCGCATCGCTGGCGCGGTGCCGGAAGGACAACCGACCATGCAAGACCACTCGGCCGCAGTGCCCACCGTCATCGGCCCGGTCAAGGTCAAGGACCTGCCGGCTTTCCTGGCCGCCGTCGAGCCCATTGCGCGCGACCTGGCTGCAGGCGACATCCTCGCTGCGCTCGCACGCCACGCCGACGCTCTCATCACCGCCACGGCCATCGGCGCTGGCGTCGAGCGCGCCTGGCTCGAGCAGCAGGACGCCGACGTGCTGGTGGACCTGGCCGCGCGGGTGGTGGAGGTCAACGCGGATTTTTTCGTGCGCCGGGCGCTGCCGGCGATCGCGCAGGCGGCCGAGCGTCTCGCCGCGATGCCCGCAGCGACCGCCTCTGGTGGCACGAGTGGGTCGCCAGCCTGGTCGCAGCCGGCTTCGCCTACGCCGATGTGATGGACATGCCGTGGCCGCTCGCCCGCGACTTCTCGGCGGCGTGCGCCCGCATTGCACGCGACAGGCTGCTCGAGGCGGCCGTCGCCGCGCGGGCGGCGCAGGCCGACGCGAAGGACTGGAAGCAGTGGGTGAAGGAGATGCAGCGTGAAGCGTGAATGGGATCTGATCCGGCTGATCCTGACGCGCATCGAGGCTGAAGGGGATCTGTCCTCGCGCTGGTTCGCGGACCGCTTCCCGCAGTGGCCGGCCGAGGCGGTGAATTACCACCTGTGGCTGCTCATCCAGGCGGGGCTCATCACCGGCCATTGCAATGCCGACGCGCCGCGCGCCGGATTTGTCTGCTACGGGGTGACGCTGACCTGGGCCGGGCACGAGTTCCTCGCCGCCGTGCGATCGGACACTGCATGGAGCCGGATCAAGGCGCGGCTTGCAGAGCGGTCCGTCGATCTATCGCTCGACGCGATCATCGCCGCGGCGCGCTCCGCGTTGGGTGGGTGAAGGAGGTCAGCGGGTGAAGCGCTCGTCCGTCCAGAACAGCCAGCCGAGTGCGCGCTTTGCGCGACGCGAGCCCAGGCCGCTGGCGACCGACAGTGCGATCACGGCCACCAGTGCCGTCGCCATGACGGCCCACCACCACCCAGGCAGGAACAGCACGGCGAACACCGCACCGGCCATTACGAGCACGTACCAGACGAACTGACCGAGCAGGCCGAGCATGGCAAAAGACCTCGAAGTCGCGCTCAGGATCACGGCCAAGGATAGCACCGGCGCTGCGCTGGGCAAGACGCGTGCGGGCATCGAGTCGATCTCGCGTCAGCTGCAGGCCGCGCGCAACGCCTTCCTGGCCTTTCAGGGCGCGCTGGGCCTGCAGTCTGGCCTCGCGGGCCTGGTGCGGCTGGCCGACGAGGTGCAGTCGGTCAATGCCAGGCTCAGGCTCGCCACCGGCTCGCTGCGCGAGTTTGCGCAGGCGCAGCAGTTCGCCTACCGCGTCGCCGCGGCCACCGGCGCCGGCTATGCGTCGGTGGCCACGCTCTATGGCCGGCTCGCGCAGACGGCGCGCGACTACGGCCTGTCGCAGCAGCAGATCGCGCAGACCACCGAGGCCACGGCGCTCGCGCTCAGGGTCTCGGGCGCCTCGGCCGCCGAGGCCGCGTCGGTGGTGCGCCAGTTCTCGCAGGCGCTGGGCTCCGGCGTGCTGCGCGGCGACGAGTTCAACTCGATCATGGAAAACGGCGGCCGCCTGGCGCAGGCGCTGGCCGACGGGCTGGGCCTGCCGGTGGGCGAGCTGCGCGCGCTGGCCGAGCAGGGACTGCTGACCACCGACGTCATCACCCGCGCGCTCACTCCGCAGCTCGAGAAGCTGCGCGCCGAGGCCGAGCGCATGCCGCGCACCGTCGGCCAGTCCGCATCGCAGCTCGCTGATGCCTTCGGCCGCGTGGTCGACCGCCTGAACACCGCCACCGGAGCGACGGCGGGCATTGCCGGCGCGATCAGCGCGGTGGCGCGCAACATCGAGCAGGTGCTCGGCGTCGTGGCGGTGGCTGCCGTGGGCGCGCTCACCGCCGCCACCGTGCGCGGCGGACTGGCCGTCAAGAGCTACGTCGCAGGTCTGCTCGCGCGCATCGCCGCCGATCGCCAGGCCGCCATCGCCGCGCAGGCGCTGGCCGCCCACGAGGTCGCCAAGGCGCAGGCGATGCTGGCCTCGGCCAACGCCGCGCTGGCCAACGCCAGCGGCATGGCGCGCCTGGCCATCGTCGAGCGCCAGCTCGTTCCCGCCAAGCAGCAGCTCGCCGCCGCGCAGGCTGCGCTCACCGCGGCGATGGCTGCAGGCACCGGCGTCGCGCGCGGTCTGTCCACCGCACTGGCCTTCGTTGGCGGTCCGCTGGGGCTCATCCTCACGTTGCTGTCGGCCGGCGCCGCCGCGTGGGCGCTGTGGGGCAGCCGCGCGCAAGACGCCACCGACAAGGCCCGCCAGTCGGCCGAGCGCGCGCAGGAAGTGCTTGCGCGGCGCGATCGCGAGGCGCGCTACGGCAGCGGCGATGCGGCCGCGCTGCGCGAGGAGATCGAGCGCCTCGAGGCGCTGCAGCGCGTGCGCCAGGAGACGCTTCGCACCACCTATCGCGGCCGCGCCTCGCCACAGCTCGCACAGCAGATCGACGAGGACGCGCGCCAGCTCGAGCGCTATCGCGCCGCGCTTGCCGAGATCGAGGCCAAGGAGCGCGAGACGGCGGCGGCCAGCTACGACACCTTCGGCCTCAAGGGCAAGGCCATCGAGCAGTTCGTCGACGGGTTCCGCGCCAAGATCGACCCGCTCAAGGCCGCGCTCGACGAGCTGCGCAAGAAGTACGAGGAGGCGCGCAAGCCGATCGACTCGGCCGAGTTCCGCCGCGACGAGGCCGTCATCCGCGCCGCCTTCGCCAGGAAGGCCCCGGCCGCCGAGCGCACCGACGCCGCGCGCCTGGCCGCCGCCAAGGACGCGCTGGACGCCGAGCTCGCGCTCATCGAGGACAACCTGCGCCGCCAGAAGGCCGCGCTCGAGGCCAGCCTGCAAGACCGGCTGGTGTCCGTGGGCGAGTACTACGCGCGCAAGACGGCGCTCGAACAGCAGGGCATCGACGCCGAGATC
>NZ_JALBGB010000062.1:0-3934 GCF_022631395.1 Calidifontimicrobium sp. SYSU G02091 | reverse complement strand
TCGACGGCGGCGTTGAGCGCGAGGATGTTGGTCTGGAAGGCGATGCCGTCGATGACGCCGATGATGTCGGCGATCTTGCGGGAGCTGGCGTGGATCTCGTCCATCGTCGAGACGACCTGTCCGACGACTTCGCCGCCGCGGCGTGCGACCTGTGCGGCCGACGACGCGAGCTGGTTGGCCTGCGCGGCGGCGTCGGCGCTGTGGGCGACGGTGCCGGTGAGCTGTTCCATCGAGGAGGCGGCCTGCTGCAGGTTCGAGGCGGTCTGCTCGGTGCGCGCGCTCAGGTCGGCGTTGCCGCCGGCGATCTCGGTCGACGCGGTGCCGATCGAGTCGGCGGCCTGACGCACCTGCGCGATCGACTGCTCGACGTGACGCAGCGCGCCGAGCAGCTTGGCCGTCACCGGGTCGTCGCTGTGCATGCGCGTGACCTCGAAGCTCACGCTGCCGTCGGCGGCGACCATCTTCTCGGCCACCGTCGCCAGCGTCTCGGCGGTGCGGAAGTCGGCGCGTGCGCGCGCCGCGAGCATCAGCAGGACGGCCGACTCGGCGATCACGTACAGCGCGTGCTCGATGACGATCATCAGGCTCGGCTCGGTGAAGCACATCGGCCCCCAGCCCCACTGCTGGAAGTAGTTGAACGTCAGGTGGTGCACCGCGATCGTGCCGGCACCGACGAGGATCGGCAGCGCGCGGCGGTAAACGATCATGACTGCGAGGAACGCGAACACGGCGAAGTGCGCCTCGGCGTGGCCGCGCGCGGCGTGGATCAGCAGCGCGACCATCGCCATGCCGGCGAACGGCAGCACGACCTGGCTGCCGGTGCCGCTGCGCGAACGCATCGCAACGAAACCACCGAGCGCGAGCAGCGCCAGCCCGACGATGGCGACGAGGCCCAGGCCGCCATTGACGGCGGCGTACGCGAACGCGCCGACCCACACTGCCGCGATGGCGATCAGCACGATGCGGTCGTCGTGGGTGAAGAGGGGGGTGGTCTTGTTCTCCATCGGACGTCCTCGGTGAACGGAGTGGAAGGCGGACTCAGAAGGTCTGCCAGTCGTCGTCGGTGTCGGCCGTGGCGGCCACCGGCACGGGCTTGGCCGCTGGCGTGTCCGCCGGCGGGGCGGTGCGCCTGGCATCGCTCGATGCGGTCGTCTTCGGCGCCGGCGCCGCCGGCTTGAGGGCAGGCGCCGGCGCCGCCGGCGTGAGGGCTGGTGCGGCCTTGGGTTCGGGCGCGGGCTGTCGGGTGGCGACGGCGGGCGCTTTCCTCACCGCGGGTGCGGCCGTCGGCGCGACGGCCGCTGTCGCAGGCGTTGCAGGCGCGGTCGCCCCGAGCCTGAACGTGGCCACGACGTCGGCCAGCCGCTTGGCCTGCTCCTTGAGGCTCTCGGCGGCGGCAGCACTTTGCTCGACGAGGGCGGCGTTTTGCTGCGTCATGCGGTCGAGGTCGGCGACGGCGGCGTTGACCTGACCGAGGCCCGAGCTCTGTTCGCGCGCGGCGGCGCTGATCTCGCCGATGATGTCGCTGACGCGCTGCACCGAGGCGACGATCTCGTTCATCGTCGCGCCGGCGTCGGCGACGAGCTTCGAGCCGGTCTCGACCTTGTCGACGCTGGTGCCAATCAGCGCCTTGATTTCCTTGGCGGCTTCGGCGCTGCGCTGCGCGAGGCTGCGCACCTCGCCGGCGACGACGGCGAAGCCGCGGCCCTGCTCGCCGGCGCGGGCGGCCTCGACGGCGGCGTTGAGCGCGAGGATGTTGGTCTGGAAGGCGATGCCGTCGATGACGCCGATGATGTCGGCGATCTTCTTCGAGCTGGCGTTGATCTCGTCCATCGTCGAGACGACCTGTCCGACGACTTCGCCACCGCGGCGTGCGACCTGTGCGGCCGACGACGCGAGCTGGTTGGCCTGCGCGGCGGCGTCGGCGCTGTGGGCGACGGTGCCGGTGAGCTGCTCCATCGAGGAGGCGGCCTGCTGCAGGTTGGAGGCGGTCTGCTCGGTGCGCGCGCTCAGGTCGGCGTTGCCGCTGGCGATCTCGGTGCTCGCGGTGCGGATGCTGTCGCTCGCGTGGTGCAGCGAGCCGACGATCTGGCGCAGCTGCCGCTGCATGTGGGTCAGGCTCTTGACCAGCGCGGCGGCCTCGTCACGGCCTTCGTCGCGGATGTCGTGCGAGAGGTCGCCTTCGGCGATCGCGTCGGCCAGCCGGCGGGCTTCGTCGAGCGGCTGCGTGATCGAGCGCAGGTTCAGCAGCGTCGTCGGCACGACGATCACGACCGCGAGCGCGACGGCGCCGGCGAACAGTGCCATCGCCAGCCGGAATGCGGCGGCCCGCTCGGCCTGGCTGGCCTGTGCCTCCTCGTCGAGGTGGCGGCGGATCTCGCCGACGAGCCGCTCGGCTTCCTGCACCGGCGCCTTCGCCGCTTCGAGCCGGCGGTCGACGACACCGGCCGAGTCGTAGGCCTGGGCGCGCAGCCGCGTGACGACGTTCATCGCCTCGCGGCTGTACGTCTCCAGCAGCTGCTGCACCTGTGCGGCGTGCTGTTTGCCTTCGTCGTTCTGGCCCTCGGCGAGCTTCGCCGCGGCGTCGCGCGCCGTCTTCAGCGCGGCCTGCCAGCGCTCGAAGTGCTGGTCGACCCGCGCCGGATCCTCGTAGGCGATGACCATGTCCTTCTCGAAGCGCCGCACGTTGGCGGTGGCCACCGAAAGCGCGGACAGTGTCTCGAGATCGCGGTAGGTCTTTTCGACGAAGTCCTGGCTGGCGCCGTCGATGCGCGCCAGCCCCCAGCCCCCGGCGGCGCCGACGGCAAGCAGCAGCGCGATGACGACGGCGATCGCACCCAGCATGCGGGTGCGGATGCTGTAGGCGCGCATCCAGCGCATCGCAGAAAAGAGAGAGCGGTCAGACATCGCAGGGCAGGGCGGGCTACGAGTTCGGCTGGAGGGGCAGGCAGGCCGGGGGCTCAGCGGTCGTCGTCGATCAGGCCCATGTCGGCGCTGGCCATCAGCGCCTCGATGTCCATCAGGATCAGCATGCGCTCGGCGCCGTCGGCGGACACGGTGCCGATGCCGGTGATGAAGCGCGCGTCGATGCTCGCGTTCAGCTCGGGTGCCGGCTTGATCTGGTCGCCGCCGAGTTCGAGCACGTCGGACACCGAGTCGACGACGGCGCCGACGACGCGCCCCTTGACATTGAGCACGATCACGACGGTGAAGCTGTTGACCTCGGCGCTCGCGCAGCCGAGCTTGATGCGCAGGTCGACGATCGGCACGATGACGCCGCGCAGGTTGACGACGCCCTTCAGGAAGCTCGGCGCGTTGGCGATGCGCGTGGGCGGCTCGTACGAGCGGATCTCCTGCACGCGCAGGATGTCGATGCCGTATTCCTCGTCACCGAGGCGGAAGGTCAGGTACTCGCCGTGGTGCGCCTGCAGCGCGCCCTGGCGGGCGGCCTCGTGGCGGGCGACGTGCGTGGCTTCGGCAATCATGTCCATGGTGAGGTCCTGTCGGTCGTGGGAAGGTCGATGGGGCGCTTCAGAAGGTCTGCCAGTCGTCGTCGGTGTCGGCCGTGGTGGCCACCGGCACGGGCTTGGCCGCTGGCGTGTCGGCCGGCGGGGCGGTGCGCCTGGCATCGCTCGATGCGGTCGTCTTCGGCGCCGGCGACGCCGGCTTGAGGGCAGGCGCCGGCGCCGCCGGCGTGAGGGCCGGTGCGGACTTGGGTTCGGGCGCGGGCTGTCGGGTGGCGACGGCGGGCGCTTTCATCACCGCGGGTGCGGCCGTCGGCGCGACGGCCGCTGTCGCAGGCGTTGCAGGCGCGGTCGCCCCGAGCCTGAACGTGGCCACGACGTCGGCCAGGCGCTTGGCCTGCTCCTTGAGGCTCTCGGCGGCGGCAGCACTTTGCTCGACGAGGGCGGCGTTTTGCTGCGTCATGCGGTCGAGG
>NZ_JALBGB010000061.1:0-4318 GCF_022631395.1 Calidifontimicrobium sp. SYSU G02091 | reverse complement strand
GTCGGTACGTCGCAAGCGCCGACCGACCGCCATCGTGGATAACCCTGCATCACCTCACTTCGCAAGCTGAAGGGAGGGTAGTCCAGTGAGCACGATGAAGGCCATCCTCGCCGCGACCGACTTCTCGGCGCCGGCACGCCACGCTGCCGACCGCGCCGCGCGGCTGGCGCACGAGACCGGCGCCGCGCTGACGCTGATGCACACGCTGCCCGCGCAACCGCTCGAGGAGCTGCGCCAGTGGCTCGGCGCACAGCCGCAGGCGCCGCAGCAGCTGCTCGCGCAGGCGCGCGAGCAGCTGCAACGCCTCGCCGACGAGCTCGGCGCCGCACGGCGCGTTGCGGTGCAGGTGCACCTGGCCACCGGCGCCGTGCTCGACGAGATCGGCCGCCAGGCCGACGCGCTCGACGCCGACCTGCTCGTGCTCGGCGCACGCGGGGCCGGCTTCCTGCGCAGGCTCGTGCTCGGCACGACGGCCGAGCGGCTGCTGCGCCGCACGACGCGCCCGCTGCTCGTCGTGCGTCACACGCCGCACGAGCCGTACCGGCGCGTGCTCGTCGCGCTCGACTTCTCGCCGTGGTCGGCGGGTTCGCTGCCGCTGGCGCGGCGCGTCGCGCCGCACGCGCGGCTGGTGCTGCTGACCGCGTTCCAGGTGCCGTTCGAGGAGAAGCTGCACTTCGCCGGCGTCGACGCGGCAACGATCGAGCGCTACCGCCAGCAGTCGCGCGCCGCGGCCACGCAGAAGCTGCACGCCGCAGCGCAGTCGGCGGGGCTGAAGCCCGGCGACTACGACGCCGTCGTCGTCGAAGGCGACGCGTCGCAGCGCATCGTCGAGCAGGAGCAGGAGCTCGACGCCGACCTCGTCGTGCTCGGCAAGCACGGCCAGTCGGCGGCCGAGGATCTACTGCTGGGCAGCGTGACCAAGCACGTGCTCGCCGAGGGCAGCGCCGACGTGCTGGTGTCGACCGCCCGCGCCGCATGAGTGCGGTGCTGCGCGCACTGGCCTGCCTCGCGCTCGCTGCCCTCGTCCACGCGCTGACGACGGCCCCCGACGCGACGCGCGCCGGCCTGGCGCTGTTCGTGCTGATCGGCGGGCTGTGGATGACGCAGGCGCTGCACCTGAGCGCCACCGCGCTGCTGGTGCCGCTGCTCGCGGTGCTCGCCGGGCTGCTGAGCGTGCGCGACGCGCTCGCGTCGTTCGCCAACCCGATCATCTTCCTGTTCCTCGGCGGCTTCGCGCTCGCCGCCGCGCTGCAGCGCCACGGGCTCGACCGCGCGCTGGCCGCCGGCGTGCTGCGGCTGGCCCGCGGGCGGCGCGCACACGCGGTGCTGCTGCTGTTCGCGCTCACCGCGGCGCTGTCGATGTGGATCAGCAACACCGCGACCGCGGCGATGATGCTGCCGCTCGCGCTCGGCCTGCTGCACGGCGACGAGCGCGTCGGCGCGCGCGAGAAGACCTTCGTGCTGCTGGGCCTCGCCTACAGCGCGAGCATCGGCGGCATCGGCACGCTGGTGGGCAGCCCGCCGAACGCGATCGCCGCGGCGCAGGCGGGCATCGACTTCGCCGGCTGGCTGCGCATCGGCCTGCCGATGGTCGCGCTGCTGTGGCCGCTGATGATCGGCGTGCTGTGGCTGCTGCTGCGTCCGCAGCTCGGCGGGCACTTCGAGGCAGCGGCCCCCGAGCCGCTCGCGTGGACGCGCGAGCGGCGCGTCGCGGTGGCGATCTTCGCGCTCACCGCCACCGGCTGGGTCGCCGGTGCGCCGCTCGGGCGCGCGCTCGGCATCGGCGGCGACGTCGACAGCGTCGTCGCGATCGCCGCCGTCGTCGCGCTGGTGGCCACCGGCGTGCTGACCTGGCCCGACGTCGAGCAGCGCACCGAGTGGGGCGTGCTGCTGCTGTTCGGCGGCGGCCTGGCGCTCAGCCACGTGATGGGCACCAGCGGCGCGAGCCGCTTCCTCGCCGACGCGCTCGTCGCGCTGCTGCACGGCGCGCCGGCGTGGCTGCTGCTGGCGGGCGTCGTCGCGTTCGTCGTGTTCCTGACCGAGCTGGTCAGCAACACCGCGAGCGCGGCGCTGCTGGTGCCGATCTTCCTCGGCGTGGCGGCGGCGCTCGGGCTGTCGCCCGCGCTGCTGGCCGCCGCGATCGCGGTCGGCGCGTCGTGCGCCTTCATGCTGCCGGTGGCGACGCCGCCGAACGCGATCGTCTACGGCACCGGCGCCGTGCCGGCCGGGGCGATGATGCGCTGCGGGCTGGTGCTCAACCTCGTGTGCATCGCCGTCATCACGGCCGTCGCGGCGGCACTGGCCTGACGCGACGGCGCGCGGCGCCGCCGCCTCGCACCCTCAGGCCTCGGGCTGGCGCGCGTCGGCGGGCGGCCTTGGCCACACGCGCCGCCGCCGCAGCGCCGACACCAGCAGGCCGACGACGAAGCCGCCGAGCGCCGTCAGCGCCAGCAGCAGGATGTGCGGCATCTCGACCGTGACCAGCAGGAAGTGCGTCTGCACCGGCGCGCGGTTCTGCGCGATCACGGTCAGCAGCGCGGCGACGAGCAGCAGCAGCACCGCCGGCTTGACGTAGCGGACGTTCATCGGGGCCTCCAATGCGGCAGCGACAATGACATCCGGTACGACCTCGCGCGCCGCGCGAGGTTGCAGCGGCCGCGGTGCCCCGATGCCGTGATGCCGTGATGCCGCATTCCGATTGAACCCCGGTGCCGGCGCCGGGTCGCATCCACAGCCGACTGACGACGAGGACCCCCATGCAGATCCAGCTCAACACCGACAACCACGTGCACGGCGAGGCATCGCTCGCCACCTGGGTCGAGTCCGAACTGAAGGACCGCCTCGCGCGCTTTCGCGACCACGTCACGCGTGTCGAGGTGCACCTGAGCGACGTCAACGCCGCGCGCACCGACGGGCAGGACAAGCGCTGCAAGCTCGAGGCGCGCCTCGCCGGCCGCCAGCCGGTGGCCGTGCAGCACGACGCCGCCAAGGTGGCCGAGGCCGTGCACGGCGCGGCCGACAAGCTCGCACGCATGCTCGACACCACGCTCGGGCGCGCCAACGATGCGAAGGGCCGCGAGTCGATCCGCGGCGCCTGAACGTCGCCGCGCGGGCGGGCGCGCCGGCGTGCTCGCGGTAGCCGCGGCGCTGACCGCGTCGCTCGGCGTTGCGCCCCCCGCCACGGCGCAGCCCGCAATACCCGGCACGGTGACGCTGCTGCCGGCACCGCGCACCGACGGCACCGTCGCCGTCGAACGCACGCTGGCGCAGCGGCGCTCGCTGCGCAGCTTCGCGCCGCGCCCGCTCGCGCTCGCCGACGCCGGCCAGCTGCTGTGGGCCGCGCAGGGCGTCAGCGACGCCGCACAAGGTCGACGCACCGCGCCGTCGGCCGGCGCCACGTACCCGCTCGTGCTCTACCTCGTCGCCGGCCGCGTCGACGGCCTGCCGGCGGGCGTGCACCGCTACGAGCCGCCGGCGCACCGGCTCGCCGCGGTCGCCGGCGGCGACCTGCGCGCCGAGATCGCCACCGCCGCGCGCGACCAGCGCTGGCTCGCCGACGCACCGGCGCTCGTCGTGATCGCCGCGCAACCGCAGCGCACCGCGGCGCGCTACGGCGCGCGCGCCGAACGCTACGTGGCGATCGAGGCTGGTGCCGCGGCGCAGAACCTGCTGCTGCAGGCCGTCGCGCTCGGGCTCGGCGCCACGCTGGTCGGCGCATTCGACGAGGCGGCGCTGCGGCGCGCGGTGCCGCTGGGCGATGGCGAGCAGGTGCTCGCGATCGTGGCGGTGGGGCATCCGCGTTGAGCCGGGCCGCCGGTACGGCTCTGTCTAACGTTGCGGCTAACCGGCAGACCACGGCCGGCGCAGCCGGCTGTGGGCTGTCCGGTTGAGCCGCGGGTTAGACGCCCCTGTCGATGGCTGGATGAAGATCCTCCAGCCAAACCACATGATCTGCATACGACTGCAAGTCAGTTGACAGGTTCGCCGCCGAGCCGCAAACCCAGACCTCCTTGTGTAGCTCGGACTTGACGTAGGAGATTGCATCCTCAAAGTCTCCGTCCCCGGCCGCCAAGATCAGGCGCTCGTAAACATTCTGTGCTGCGAGCTTGACGATCAAGGTGGCAATGCCGACATCGACGCCCTTCTGAACCTCTCGATCAAACTGATTTCCACAGTTCATGCAGTTCACATGCATGTCCTTGAGCTTGTAGAGCTGGACTCGAATCTTAGGGAAACGCTGATCAAGTCCACCGCATCGTAGTGACATGCGTTGGAGGTGTCGATGCAAGATGCGAGGATGACGATGAAGCAGATGACC
>NZ_JALBGB010000060.1:0-5158 GCF_022631395.1 Calidifontimicrobium sp. SYSU G02091 | reverse complement strand
TGGCGATCAACAAGGACCCCGAGGCGCCGATCTTCGCGGTGGCCGACTACGGCCTCGAGGCCGACCTGTTCACCGCCGTGCCGGAGCTGGTGAACGCGCTGTGAAAGCCGCCTACCTGACCGGCCACGGCGGCAACGAAGTCGTTGCCGTCGGCGAGCGGCCGCTGCCGCCGCGCCGCCGCGGCGAGGTGCTCGTGCGCCTGCGCGCGGCCACCGTCAACCGCGTCGACCTGTACATGCGCGACAGCGGCGCCGGCATCACGCACACGCTGCCGATGACGATGGGCCTCGACGGCGCCGGCGTCGTCGAGGAGCTCGACGCCGACGAGCGCGCGCTGCACGTCGGCCAGCGCGTCGTCGTGCATCCGGGCATCTCGTGCGGGCGCTGCGAGTTCTGCCTGCGCGGCGACGACGTGCTGTGCACGTCGATGCGCCTGCTCGGCGAGCACCGCGACGGCACCTTCGCCGAGTTCGTCAGCGTGCCGGCGCGCAACGTGTTTGCGCTGCCCGCGGGCTGGGACGACGTGCAGGCCGCCGCGCTCGGCGTCAACCACCTCACGGCGTGGCGGATGCTGTTCACCCAGGCCCGGCTGCGCCCCCACGAGACGGTGCTCGTGTTCGGCATCGGTGGCGGGGTGTCGCTGGCGGCGCTGCAGCTGGCGAAGGCGGCGGGCGCGAAGGTGATCGTGACGTCGCGCGACGCCGGCAAGCTCGAACGCGCGGTGCAGATGGGTGCCGACGGCGCGGTGCACGGCGCGACGCAGGACATCGCGCGCGCGGTGCTCGAACTGACCGGCGGGCGCGGCGTCGACGTCGTGATCGAGAACGTCGGCGCCGCGGTGTGGAGCGCGGCGCTGAAGAGCCTCGTGCGCGGCGGGCGGCTCGTCACCTGCGGCGCCACGACCGGCGACCAGCCCGGCGCCGACCTGCGCCGCCTGTTCATCCGCCAGCTGAAGGTGTTCGGCTCGACGCTCGGCACGCTGGCCGAGTTCCGCGGTTTGCTGGCCTTGTGCGAACGCTCGCCGATGCGCCCGGTGATCGACAGCGTCTACGCGCTCGACGACGTGACGCAGGCGCTCGACCGCCTCGAGTCGGGCCGCCAGTTTGGCAAGGTCGCCGTGGCGATCGCGTAGATCACTGCGGTGGCGGGGTCGCGCGGCGCGGCAGGGCACTTCCTACAATGTCCCTCGTGGACGAGCTGCACAAGTTCCTGTTCGAGGGCCTGCCGGTGCGCGGCATGCTGGTGCGGCTGACCACCGGCTGGCGCGAGCTGCTGCGCCGGCGCGATCCGGCCGCCGGCGGCATGGGCGCGTTCCCGGCGCCGGTGCGCGAGCTGCTCGGCGAGATGGCCGCGGCCGGCGCGCTGATGCAGTCGAACATCAAGTTCAACGGCGCGCTCGTGCTGCAGATGCACGGCGACGGGCCGGTCAAGCTCGCCGTCGTCGAGGTGCAGCCCGACCTGGCATTCCGCGCCACCGCGAAGGTCGTCGGCGACGTGCCGGCCGGCGCGCGGCTCGAGGCGCTGCTCAACGTGCACGGGCAGGGGCGCTGCGCGATCACGCTCGACCCGAAGGACCGCCTGCCGGGGCAGCAGCCGTACCAGGGGATCGTGCCGCTGCACGGCGACCGCCGCGAGCCGCTGCAGCACCTCGCGCAGGTGCTCGAGCACTACATGCTGCAGTCCGAGCAGCTCGACACGCGCCTCGTGCTGGCCGCCAGCGACGACGTCGCCGCCGGCCTGCTGATCCAGCGCCTGCCGGTCGAGGGCGCGGGCAACCTCGGCGCACGCAACGAGGACGAGATCGGGCTGAACGAGCACTTCAACCGCATCGCGCACCTGGCCGGCACGCTCACGCGCGACGAGCTGCTGACGCTCGACGCCGAGACGATCCTGCGCCGCCTGTTCTGGGAGGAGACGCTGCGCCGCTTCGAGCCGCTGCACCCGCGCTTCGCGTGCACGTGCTCGCGCGAGCGCGTCGCACGCATGCTGCTCGGCCTCGGGCGCGACGAGGTCGACGGCCTGATCGCCGAGCGCGGCGAGGCGGAGGTCGGCTGCGACTTCTGCGGCGCGCACTACCGCTTCGATGCGGTCGACGTCGGCGAGCTGTTCACGCCGCCGGTCGACCAGCCGCCGTCGAGTGCGTCGGTGCAGTGAGGCGCTCGACGGCCGCGCGCGTCAGCGCGGCGCAGCCTCGCGCAGCCGCCTGGCCGCGTGCTCGCAGTCGGGCACGTCGCAGTCGCGGCACACCCAGGTCCACGCGGCCTGCGCCGCCTCGCGCCGCGCCAGCCGCGTGAACAGCCCGGCGTCGGGCGCGGCGTGCGCGCGCAGCAGCGGCGCGAGCGCGTCGAGGGCGGCCTCGACGCGGGCCTCGCCGGTGCCACCGACCACCGACCACGCGAGCCCGTGGTCGAGCAGCGCCCGGCGCACCAGGCGGTCGACCGGCGCGCGCACGTGCGGGCCGTCGCGCTGCAGCCCGTCGGGCTCCCACGGCAGGTCGACCGCGGTCAGCAGCGTCGACGCGTAGCCGCGGTGCGCCTGCGCGGCCAGGCCGTGCAGCGAGCGGTCGTCGAACAGCAGCTCGCTGTAGACGGCCGTCATCAGCGGCGTCGTGTCGGCGACGACCCACGCGTGCGCCGCGGCTGCCTCGGCGATGCGGCGCTGCTGCTCGGCGGCGATCGCCGCCTGCTCGTCGGCGCGCGGCGTGCGGCCTTCGCGCGCGCACCACTCGCGCAGCCATTCGCCGACCCAGGTCGTCGGCTGGCCCGTCAGCGCGGCGATGCGCTCGGCCAGCGCCCGCGCGAGCGTCGTCTTGCCGGTGCTCTCGGCGCCGACGATCGCGATCACGCGGCCGCCGCTCACCCGCGCACCGCCTGCGCGTGCGCGAGCCGGCGCCACGTGCGCCAGCCCACCGCCGCCATCACGACGAACAGCGCGTACAGCAGCACCGTCAGCCACAGCCCCTTCCACGCGAACAGCCCGACACTGACGACGTTGACCCCGATCCACGCCGGCCAGTTCTCGACGTACTTGCGCCCGAGCAGCCACTGGCCGGCCAGGCTGCCGACGGTGGGCAGCGCGTCGAAGTAGGGCACGTCGCTGTCGGTGGCGCGGTCGAGGAACGCGCCCAGCAGCGGCCACGCGACGAGCACGAAGGCCACGACGCCCACGAGGCGCCGGCCGTCGAGGTGACGCACGCGCAGCGCGCCGCCGTCGTCACCGGTGCCGCGCAGCCACTGCCACCAGCCCCACGCCGCGACCGCGATGAACACGAGCTGCAGGCTCGCTTCGCCGTAGAGCTTGTAGTCGGCGAACAGCAGCCCGTACAGCGCCGACGACACCATCGCCAGCGGCCACGCGAGCGGGTTGACGCGCCAGTTGCACACGACCATCCACACCGCGAGCACGAACGCGACGACCTCGGTCCACGTGACCGGGCTGCCCCACAGCGCGAACGCCTGCGCGCCGACCAGCGCCCACAGCAGCTCCATCGCGCGCTCAGCGACGTGTGATCTGGACGAGGATCTCGTCGGGCTTGACCATCCCGAGCTCGGCGCGCGCCTTCTCCTCGACCATCTCGAGCCCCTCCCTGAGGTCACCCACTTCGACGGCGAGTTGCTCGTTGCGTGCACGCGCCGCGTCGTTGACCGCCTGCTGGTCGGCGAGCTGTGCGCGCAGCGACATCACGTGCGGCACGCTGCCCTGGCCGATCCACAGCTGCGCCTGCACCACCGCGAGCAGCGCGACGAGCCCTGCGGTGACCCAGCGCGCCGCCATCGGGGTGCCGACCGCCGCTCAGCGCAGGTTGTAGAACGCGTCGCGGCCGGGATAGCGCGCGACGTCGCCGAGGTCTTCCTCGATGCGCAGCAGCTGGTTGTACTTCGCGATGCGGTCGCTGCGGCTCATCGAGCCGGTCTTGATCTGGCCGGCGTTGGTGCCCACCGCGATGTCGGCGATCGTGCTGTCCTCGGTCTCGCCCGAGCGGTGGCTGATCACCGCGGTGTAGCCGGCGCGCTTGGCCATCTCGATCGCCGCGAAGGTCTCGGTCAGCGTGCCGATCTGGTTGATCTTCACGAGGATCGAGTTGGCGATGCCGCGCTCGATGCCCTCCTTCAGGATCTTGGTGTTGGTGACGAACAGGTCGTCGCCGACGAGCTGCACCTTGCGGCCGAGCCGCTCGGTCAGCAGCTTCCAGCCGTCCCAGTCGCCTTCGCCCATGCCGTCTTCGATGCTGACGATCGGGTACTTGTCGCACCACGCGGCGAGCATGTCGATCCACGCCGCTGGCTCGAGCGTCAGCCCTTCGCCTTCGAGCACGTACTTGCCGTCCTTGTGGAACTCGCTGGCCGCGCAGTCGAGCGCGATCGCGATCTGCCTGCCGGCCTCGTAGCCGGCCTTGTCGATCGCCTCGAGGATCAGCTGGATCGCCGCCTCGTGGCTCGCGACGCTGGGCGCGAAGCCGCCCTCGTCGCCGACCGCGGTGCTCATGCCCTTGGCGTCGATGATCTTCTTCAGCGCGTGGAACACCTCGGCGCCGTAGCGCACTGCCTCGCGGAAGCTCGGCGCGCCCACCGGCACGATCATGAACTCCTGCAGGTCGAGGCTGTTGTTGGCGTGCGCGCCGCCGTTGATCACGTTCATCATCGGCACCGGCAACTGCATGCCGCCCATCCCGCCGAAGTAGCGGTACAGCGGCAGGCCGCTCTCCTCGGCGGCGGCGCGCGCCACCGCCATGCTCACGGCCAGCATCGCGTTGGCGCCGAGCCGGCCCTTGTTGTCGGTGCCGTCGAGGTCGATCAGCGTCTTGTCGAGGAAGGCCTGCTCGCTCGCGTCGAGGCCGAGCACCGCCTCGCTGATCTCGGTGTTGATGTGCTCGACCGCGCGCAGCACGCCCTTGCCGAGGTAGCGGCCCTTGTCGCCGTCGCGCAGCTCGATCGCCTCGCGGCTGCCGGTGGACGCGCCCGACGGCACCGCCGCGCGGCCCATCGTGCCCGACTCGAGCAGCACGTCGCACTCGACGGTGGGGTTGCCTCGGCTGTCGAGGATCTCGCGGCCGACGATGTCGACGATGGCGCTCACTGGACTACCCTCCCTTCAGCTTGCGAAGTGAGGTGATGCAGGGTTATCCACGATGGCGGTCGGTCGGCGCTTGCGACGTACC
>NZ_JALBGB010000059.1:0-5223 GCF_022631395.1 Calidifontimicrobium sp. SYSU G02091 | reverse complement strand
GGCGCGGCGGCAGCGGCCGCCGCAGGGGTGACAGCGCTCGGCGCCGCGGCAGCGGCCGCCGCGGCGGCACGCGCGAAGTCGCGCGCGTCGACCTCGGCGCGCGCTTCCTCGCGCGCCTCGGCCCACAGGTCGGCAATGTGCTCGCGCGCCTGCGCTGCGATCAGCGTCGCCTGTTCGAGCCCTTGCGCGGCGCCGCGCACGACGCGCTGCGTCGTGCGACGCACCGCCTGCGGGTCGCGGGCGTAGGCGGCGCCGGCGACGAAGCCGAGCACGGTGCCGACGGCGGCACCGATCAATGCGGCGCCGAGATGTTCGATCTTCATGGGGGGGGTTCCTCGAGGTCGTGGATCAGGAAACGGCGGAGACCGCGCGGTCGTCGGACCGCGCCGGGGCATCGGTGGCGTCGTGCGACGGCGGGGCGGGCGCGGCGGCGCAACGTATGCCCGAGGCATCGAGCGCCTCGATGCGCAGGCTGTCGAACAGCAGCGCGAACACGAAGCCGTGGTGCAGCAGCGCGGTGACCTCGGGCGGCAGCCAGCGCAGCGCGGCGGCCGTCATCAGCGCGGCGTTGGCAGCCACCGCCGCGCCCTGCTGGCGGCGCAGCCGCCGGTGCACCGCCTGCGCGAGCTCGCGGGCGGCCACCAGGCTGGCCAGCGGGTTGCCGAGCAGCACGCCGTGCGCGCCGGCATCGGCATCGACCGGGCACAGGCTCACGCTGCCCGGCGGCACGAGGTCGCGCCAGACGGTGTGCGCGAGCACGAGCGGGCGGCCGTCGCGCACCGCGTCGGCGAACCACTCGTCGCGCGGCGCGCGCCGCGGGTCGATCCACTCGACGCCGGCGGCGTCGCCGTAAAGCGGCGCTGGCGGCACGTCGTCGGCCTCGGGCAGCAGCGCGATGCGCTCGAAGCCCAGCGCACGCAGCGCGGCCAGGTGCGCGCCGGCGCCGTCGCGCCAGTCGCTGGCCAGCGTCACGCGCGCGACGACGCGCCCGCGCTGCACGAACGCGAACGTGCGCTGCAGGCCGTCGACGGCGGCCGGCAGCGGCGGCAGCTCGAGCCGCCAGACCTCGCGCAGCCGCGCCGGCGACGCCAGGTGCAGCTCGCGCCCGCCGACGTCGGGCAGCAGCGCGCCGTGGCGCCACCAGCGGCGCACGACGGCGTCGGCGACGCTCGGTGCCTCGGTACGCACCCCATCGTCGGCGTCGCCGGCACCGGCCAGCCGCGCGAGCCACCCGTGCACGGTTTGCGCGTCGACGCCGCGCGCCGTGCGCACCGCGGCGACGCGCCAGCGTCCGCACGCGAGCACGCCACTGTCTTGCAGCACCAGCGTCGGCGCCACCGCGAGGCGCTCGAGCACTTCGAGCCCGCCGGCCAGCAGCCCCTGCCGCGCGAGCGTGTACAGCGCCGCCTCGCGCGCCAGCGGCAGCGCGAGGTCCAGCCCCTGCTGCGGGTCGGCCTGCAGCATCGCGGCGGCGCGGCTGGCGTCGCCGGTCAGCCCCATCACGAGCGCGGCGCCGGTCAGCGGCAGCGAGACGAGCCGCTCGATCTCGGGCGCGAGCCGCCCGGCCGGGTCGCGCGCGCCGGCCGCGTGGCGCAGGTGCGCGCGCAGCCGCTCGAGGCGCGAGCCGGCCGCATCGGCCTCGGCGACGAGTTCGAGCGCACCGTCGTGCAGCTGTTCGCCGGCGGCCAGCGGCTCGCCGGCCGCGACGGCGCGCGGCGCACCGCTCGCGTGGTGCAGCGTCGCGACGAGCGTCGCGTACCCGCGCACGACGCGGCCGTCGACCGGCACGACGTCGCCGGCGGCCAGCCGCACGCGGTCGCCGGCGCGCAGCGCGTCGGGTGGCAGCGGCTGCCAGGCGCGCTCGCCGGCGCGGCGCGCCGCGTAGCGGGCCGCCTCGACGGGCAGCAGGTGGCGCAGCAGGTCGTCGGCCTGCGCGACGAGGCGTGCCGACAGCGCCTCCGACAGCGTGCGCGACGCCACCGACGCGGTGACCACCAGCGGGTGGCCCGACAGCGCGGCCGCGGTTTGCGACGCGGCGTCGAGCAGCACCGCGGCCGGGTCGCGCACGAGCTGCTCGCGCTGCGCGAGCGCGCGCGCGGCGATCACCGCGAGCGCGCCGCCGGCGCGCCAGCGGCCGCTCAGCAGCGGCAGCGCAAGCGACAGCAGCGCCGGCGTCCACGCAACGCTCGACGCTGCCGGCGTCGCGTGCGCGCGGCGGCCCGCCGAGGGCGGCGGCGCCTCGCCGACCGACGCCAGCCGCTCGAGCACGGCGTCGCGCGTGCCGGGCAAGCCGTCATGGTGCACGACGACGCAGCGCAGCGTCGAGTTGACGCGCACCGACTGCACGCCGGGCAGCGTCTCGAGGCGTGAGCGCAGCGTCGCCTCGTCGGCGTGCGCCGGCCACGCGGCGCGCAGCCGCGTCGCGGTCTCGTGCAACACGTCGACGCTCACGGCGCGGCCCCCGCACCGCGCGCGGCGCGCATCTTCAGCGCCTCGCGCACCAGCAGCGGCAGTGCCGCGGTGGTAGCGACGACGAGCGCATCGGCCACACCGATCGGCGCGGTGCGCAGCAACCGGCGCGCCGCCGGCCACAGCACGGTGCCGGCCTGCGCCAGCAGCGACCAGCCCACCGCGTGCTCGAGCATGCGGTTGCGCGCCAGCCCGCCGCCCAGCAGCGGGCGGTTCGAGCGCGCGGCCAGCGCATACAGCAGCTGCGACGCGGTCAGCGTCATGAAGGCCATCGTGCGCGCCTGCGGGCTCGCGCCGTAGCGCGCCAGCCCGACGCCGAAGCTCGCCAGCGACGCGAGCGTCATCACGCCGGCGTCGGTGGCCACCGCACCCCACTCGCGGCGGTCGAGCAGCCCCTCGTCCAGCGACACCGGCGGCCGCTCGAGCACGCCGGGCTCGGGCGGTTCGAGGCCGAGCGCGATCGCCGGCCAGATGTCGGTGGCGATGTTGGTCCACAGCAGCGCGAGCGGCTCGAACGGCTCGGGCGCGCCGGCGGCCACCGCGACCGCGGTGGCGGCGAGCTCGCTGAGGTTGGTCGCGACGAGGTAGCGCACCGACTTCTGGATGTTCAGGAACGCGGTGCGTCCCTCTTCGACGGCGGTCAGCATCGCCGCCGGGTGGTCGTCGCGCAGCACGAGGTCGCTCATCGCGTGCGCGAAGTCGGTGCCGGTGACACCCATCGCGACGCCGACGTCGGCCGTCTTCAGCGCCGGGCCGTCGTTGATGCCGTCGCCCGTCATCGCGACGACGTGGCCGCGCTGCTGCAGCGCACGCACGATCTCGAGCTTCATCGCCGGGCTCGTGCGCGCGAAGCCGCTCGCGCGCTCGACGGCATCGTGCAGGCGTTCGGCCTGCTCGGGCAGCTGGCCGGCGTCGACGATGCGCTCGCCGTCGGCGAGCCCGACGCGCTCGGCCACCGCGCGCGCGGTGCCGAGCTGGTCGCCGGTGATCATCAGCGGGCGGATGCCGGCGGCGCGCAGCCGCGCCATCATCTGCGGCAGCCCCGGGCGCAGCCGGTCGGCGAGGCCGACGAGGCCGAGCCACGTGAGCCCGCCGGTCTCGCCGTAGCGCGTGCTCGCCTGCTCGCGCACCGCGAGCGCGAGCACGCGCTCGCCACGGGCGGCCATGCGCTCGTTGAGGCCGAACAGCGCGAGCCGCACGTCGTCGGCCAGCGGCTGCACCGTGCGGCCGTCGAACCAGCTCTCGCAGCGGGCGAGCACCTCGTCGGGGCGGCCCTTGACCGCCACCAGCAGGCCGTGCGCGCTGTCGTGCAGCGTGACCATGTACGGGTGGTGCTCGCTGCGCTGGCGCACGCCGAGCAGCGGGTGGCGGCGGCGCAGCGCGTCGATGTCGGCGCCGCGCGCCTGCGCGTACTCGACGATCGCGACCTCGGTCGCCGAGCCCTGCCAGCGCGGTGTGCCGCTGTTCGCGCCGTCACCGCCGTCGGCGTCGGCGTGCTCGACGGTGTTGCACAGCGCCGCGACGCGCAGCCACGCGTCGGGCAGCGCCGGCGGCGAGGACGCCTCGTCGAGCGCGACGAGTTCGGTGCCCACCGTCAGCGACGCGACGCGCATGCGGTTCTCGGTCAGCGTGCCGGTCTTGTCGAAGCACACGGTGTCGATCGCGCCGAGGTTCTCGACCGCGTCGAGCCGGCGCGCGTAGATCTGGCGGTCGCGCAGCGAGCGGATGCCGGCCGCGAGCAGGCTGGTGGCCACCGTCGGCAGCCCCTCGGGGATCGCCGCGACGCCGAGCGACACCGCGGTGCGCAGCAGCGGCATCAGCGCACGCCCGCGCAGCGCGCCGACCGCGAACACGCCGACGCACAGCAGCGCCGCACCGATCGCGAGCTTGCGGCCGAGCCGGTCGAGCTCGACCTGCAGCCGCGTGCGCGGGGCCTCGGCCTTCTGCGCCAGTTCGCGGATGCGCCCGAGCGCGGCGCGCTCGGCGGTCGCCACGACGACGGCGCGCCCGACGCCGCCCGAGACGACGCTGCCGAGAAACACCATGTTGCTGCGCTCGCCCAGCGGCGTGTCGGCCGGCAGCGCGTCGCCGGCCTGCTTCTTGACCGGCAGGCTCTCGCCGGTCAGCGCCGCTTCGTTGGTGGCCAGGCGGTGCGCCTCGACGACGCGCGCATCGGCGGCCACCGGCTCGCCCGGCTGCAGCACGAGCACGTCGCCGACGACGACGTCGCGCGAGTCGATCGACACCGGCTGGCCGTCGCGCAGCACGGTGGCCTGCCGCGGCGCGAGCTTGCGCAGGCTCGACACCGTCTCCTCGGCGCGCTTCTCGGTCGCGAAGCCGAGGCCGGCGTTGGCTGCCAGCACGGCGCCGATCGCCGCCGCGTCGGCGAACGCGCGCGTCGACAGCGCGAGTCCCGCCGAGACGCCGAGCAGACCGACGGGCACCGACGTGAACTGGTCGAGCAGGATCTCGCCGGCGCTGCGGCCGGTGACGTCGCGGATCTCGTTGCACCCGTCGCGCGCGAGGCGCTGCGCGGCCTGCGCGGGTGAGAGTCCGCGCGCCGGATCGAGCGGGCGGTGCGGCTCGCCGCACAGCGCGAGGACCGCCGGCAGCGGCATCGCGTGCCACGGCGGCTCGCCGTCGGCCACGCCCGCCGCCGGCGGCGGCGCCGACGCACGGCGCGCCGTTCGCGCGAGCGTCAGCACGCCCGCCGGCGCCTCCGCCTGGACCGCGGACGCCCCCGCGGCCCCCGCG
>NZ_JALBGB010000058.1:0-5567 GCF_022631395.1 Calidifontimicrobium sp. SYSU G02091 | reverse complement strand
CGCAGGCGGTGGCGCGGCAGGCGGCTCGGCGGGGGACTCGGCCGCTGCTGCCGCTGCTGCCGCTGCGGGCGCGACGGCCGGTGGCGAGGCCACCGGTGGCGCGTGGCGTGCGGACGGTGCCGCGACCAGCCACGCGGCCGCGGCGACGGCCGCGACCGCGGCGGCCGCGGCCCAAGGCCACGCGACGCGTCGCGAGCGCACCGGCTCGGCGTCGGCGGCCGCGTCGCCGTCGGCCTGGCTGTCGAGCCAGCGGCGCAGGTCCTGTGCGAGCGCGGCGGCGTTGGCGTAGCGCTGCGCCGGTTCGCGCGCCATCGCCCGCGCCGTGATCGCCGACAGCACCTGCGGCACGCCCGCGCGCAGCGAGCTCGCCGGCGGCGGGTCGTCCTCGAGCACCGCGCGGGTGATCTTGTCGAGCGAGTCGCCGTCGAAGGCCTTGCGTCCGGTGAGCAGCTCGTACAGCACGACGCCGAGCGCGTAGACGTCGGTGCGCTCGTCGATCGCGCCGTCTTGCAGCTGCTCGGGCGCGAGGTAGTGCGGCGAGCCGGCGACCAGCCCGTCGAGCGCAGCGATGCGCGCCGCATTGGGGCCGTGCACGACGCGCGCGATGCCGAAGTCGAGGATCTTGGGCTTGTCGTGCCTGCCGATGAAGATGTTGGCCGGCTTGATGTCGCAGTGCACGACGCCGCGCGCGTGCGCGTAGGCCAGCCCATCGGCGACGCGGCGCACCAGCCGCGCGGCCTCGATGGGCGTGGGCCGCCAGCCGTCGCGCAGCGCCTCGCGCAGGTCGCGGCCCTTGAGCCGCTCCATCGCGATGTACACGCCCTGCGCCGACAGGCCGGCGTCGTAGATCGTGACGATGTTCGGGTGGTTCAGCGCCGCGGCCAGCCGCGCCTCGTTGAGGAACAGGCGGTCGAGCGACACGCGCGACGGCGTGTCGACGTCGAACTGCAGCGTCTTGACCGCCACCGTGCGCGACAGCAGCGGATCCCAGGCCTCGTAGACCGTGCCCAGCCCGCCCTCGCCGAGCTTGCGCTTGAGCGCGTAGCGGCCGATGTGCGACTGCGTCGTGCCCGCCGCAGGCGTGCTGTCGCCGGGCTCGCCGACGACGATGTCGGTCGCGTCGTCGGCCGCGCCGACGGGCTGTTCGGAGGCAGCGAACTCCGGCGCCGGCAGCGACACCGTCGCGGCGAACTCGGAGGCAGGCGCGTCGGCGTGCGCGCGGCGCTGGAAGGGCACGATTCCCACGGCAGCGCAGCTTACGGGCAAGGCCCGTGGCGCGATGCCCGAAAAGCGTGGCTTTGGTCGCGCGATTAACGCCTTGTCACGACGCCGGGCGGCCCGTCACGCAACGCGTCACGGTGCACGGCGCTACAGCCGCCCGACGCAGCCGGGGGCACCGCAGCGGCACGCGAGCCGGCCCTCGTGGTGCGTCTCGCCGTAGTCGACGGTGACTTCCTCGCCCGGCTCGATCGCGCGCAGCGCGTAGAACTCGACGCGCCCGTCGCGGATGCACAGCCGCGCGTTCGGCGCGCACGAGTGGTTCGTGAAGCGCATCGGGTCGGTGCTGCCGCTGAAGTCGATCGCACGGCGCGGCGACACCTCGACGATCATGATGCGCTCGCTGCGCGTCGCGCGGATGCGCGCTTCAGACACGCTGATCGACTCGCCGCGAATCTCGCCGATCTTGCGCCGAGCCGGGATCGGCTCGGCGGCGAACACGCCGTGGCCGTCGATGGGGCTGGGCTGCACGCGCACGTCGTACTTCTGGTAGGGCGGGCGCACGACGCGCGGGGCGCTGTGGGCGGTGGGCGGTGGCGCGGCGACGGTCACGGCGGGCTCGGGCGGCAGGGGGGCGATGCTATCATCCGGGCCTTCGACAGCCCCGCCGACGGGGCAAATTTTCGTTGTGGATCAAGAACTTGGCAACGGCGACGGGTTTCCCGTCGCCGTTGTCCCATGAGTGGGCAGCATGCGCCTGAACCAGATCAAGCTCGCGGGCTTCAAGTCGTTCGCCGAACCGACGACGTTCCAGCTGCCCGGCCAGCTCGTCGGCGTCGTCGGGCCCAACGGCTGCGGCAAGAGCAACATCATCGACGCGGTGCGCTGGGTGCTGGGCGAAAGCAAGGCCAGCGAGCTGCGCGGCGAGTCGATGCAGGACGTGATCTTCAACGGCTCGGGCAACCGCAAGCCCGCCGGCCGCGCCAGCGTCGAGCTCGTGTTCGACAACAGCGACGCGCGCGCCGGCGGGCAGTGGAACGCGTTCACCGAGATCGCCGTCAAGCGCGTGCTCACGCGCGACGGCACGAGCAGCTACTACATCAACAACCAGCCGGTGCGCCGGCGCGACGTGCAGGACGTGTTCCTCGGCACCGGCCTGGGCCCGCGCGCCTACGCGATCATCGGCCAGGGCACGATCAGCCGCATCATCGAGAGCCGCCCCGAGGAGCTGCGCCTGTTCCTCGAGGAAGCCGCCGGCGTCTCCAAGTACAAGGAGCGCCGCCGCGAGACCGAGAACCGGCTCAAGGACACGCGCGAGAACTTGACGCGCGTCGAGGACATCTTGCGCGAACTCAATGCCAACCTCGAGAAGCTCGAGGGCCAGGCCGAGGTCGCGCAGAAGTACCACGAGCTGCAGGCGCTGGGCACGACGAAGCTGCACCAGCTGTGGTTCCTCAAGCACCGCGACGCCGCCGGCGAGGAAGAGCGCGTGCGCCGCGCCGTGGCCGACGCGACGACGGCGCTCGAGTCGCGCCTGGCCGAGCTGCGCCACCTCGAAGCCGAGCTCGAGTCGCTGCGCCAGGCGCACTACGCCGCCGGCGACGAGCTGCACGCCGCGCAGGGCGCCTACGGCGAGGCGCAGCTCGAGGTCAGCCGGCTCGAGGAGCGCATCCGCTACGTCGTCGACAGCCGCCAGCGCACCGAGCAGCGCCTGGCCGAGCTCGCCGCGCAGGACGCGATGTGGCACGAGCGTGCCGCGCAGGCCGCCGCCGAGGTCGAGCAGGTCGCCGCACAGATCGCGCAGGCCGACGAGCGCGCACAGGTGCTCGCGGCGCAGGCCGAGGAGCAGTCGCTGCAGCTGCCCGACGCCGAGGACGCGCTGCGCGCCGCGCAGGCGCGCAGCAACGAGCAGCGCGGCGCCGTCGCGCAGGTGCAGCAGCAGATCCAGGTGCTGGCCGCCGAGAGCCGCAGCATCGACGAGCAGAGCCGTCAGCTGCGCGCGCGCCGCGATCGCCTCACCGGCGAGCGCAGCCAGCTCGCCGCGCCCGACGCCGCGCGGCTCGACGAGCTGCGCGCACGCAGCGCGCAGGCCGACGCGCAGCAGGCCGAGGCCGATGCGCGGCTGCACGAGCTCGGCGAGCAGGTGCCCGTGCTCGACGCACAGCGCCGCGCGCAGCAGGACGAGGCGCAGCGCGAGGCGGCCAAGCTGGCCGATCTGACCGCGCGGCTCGAGGCGCTGCGCGCGCTGCAGGAGAAGGTGCGCACCGAGGGCAAGCTCAAGCCGTGGCTGGCCAAGCACGGCCTGGACACGCTCGCCGCGCTGTGGACCAAGGTGCACATCGAGCCGGGCTGGGAGACGGCGCTCGAGGCCGCGCTGCGCGAGCGGCTGAACGCGCTCGAGGTCGGCCGCATCGAGACCGTGCGCGCGTTTGCCGCCGACCCGCCGCCGGCCAAGCTCGCATTCTACACGCCGCAGGCGGTCGCACATCCCGACCCGCACCGCACGCTGCCGCGGCTGGCAGCGCTGCTGCGGCTGGGCGACGCCGGGCTGCAGGCGCTGCTCGAGGACTGGCTCGAGGGCGTCTACACCGCCGACTCGCTCGACGACGCGCTCGCCAAGCGCCCGCAGATCACGCACGGCGAAGTGATCATGACGCGCGAAGGGCACGCGGTGTCGCCCTTCGCGGTCGCGTTCTATGCGCCCGACAGCGAGCAGGCCGGCATGCTCGCGCGCGCGCAGGAGATCGAGAACCTCGACGCTGCGCGGCGGGCGCAGGCGCTGATCGCCGACGAGGCCCGGAGCGCGCTGGTGCGCTGCGAGGCCGCCTACAGCGAAGCGTCGGCGCGGCTCGCGCAGGCGCGACGCGAGGCGTCGGAAGCGCAGACGCGCGCGCACCAGCTGCATGTCGAGTTGCTGCGCCTGACGCAGCAGGCCGAGGCGGCGTCGCAGCGCCGCGGCCAGCTCGACGACGAGCTCGCCGAGATCGACGCGCAGCTCGAGGCGCTCGAGGAGCGCCGCGCCACCGGCGAAGCACGCTTCGAGGAGCTCGACCTCGAGCTCGCATCGGCGCAGGAGCGCCACGCCGAGCTCGACGAGGCAGTGCTCGCCGCCGAGCGGCGGCTGGCCGACGCGCGCGAGCAGCAGCGCCAGCTCGAGCGCGACGCGCAGGCCGCGCAGTTCGAGGCGCGCGCGCTCGCGGCGCGGCGCGGCGAGCTGCAGCGCGTGATCGACGACGCGCGGCGGCAGGTCGAGGCCAACGCCGCGTCGGCGGCGCAGCTGCGCGAGGAGCTCGCCACACTCGACGACGCCGCCGCGCAGGCCGGGCTGCAGACGGCGCTGGCGCTCAAGCTCGAGCGCGAGCAGGCGCTGGGCGCGGTGCGCAGCCGCTACGACGACCTCTCGGCGCGCCTGCGCGCCGGCGAGGAGCAGCGCCTGGCGATCGAGCGCAGCCTCGAGCCGATGCGCGAGAAGATCGGCAAGCTGCAGCTCGAGCAGCAGGCCGCCGCGCTCGGCGGCGCGCAGTACATGGAGCAGCTGACCGCCGCCGGCGTCGACCTCGACGCCCTGGCGCGCAGCATCGACGAAGGCGGCGTGCGGCTCGCCGGGCTGCAAGGCGAGATCGACCGCATCCAGCGCGAGATCGCGGCGCTGGGTGCCGTCAACCTCGCCGCGCTCGAGGAGCTGACCGCCGCGCGCGAGCGCAAGACCTTCCTCGACGCGCAGAACGCCGACCTGCTCGACGCGATCCAGACGCTCGAGGACGCGATCCGCAAGATCGACCTCGAGACGCGCGAGCTGCTGAAGAAGACCTTCGACGAGGTCAACGCGCACTTCGGGCGCATGTTCCCGCAGCTGTTCGGCGGCGGCAACGCGAAGCTCGTGATGACCGGCGACGAGATCCTCGACGCCGGCGTGCAGGTCATGGCGCAGCCGCCGGGCAAGAAGAACAGCACGATCCACCTGCTGTCGGGCGGCGAGAAGGCGCTCACCGCGATCGCGCTCGTGTTCGCGATCTTCCAGCTCAACCCGGCGCCGTTCTGCCTGCTCGACGAGGTCGACGCGCCGCTGGACGACGCCAACACCGAGCGCTACGCGAAGCTCGTGACCGAGATGAGCCGCGGCACGCAGTTCCTGTTCATCAGCCACAACAAGATCGCGATGGAGATGGCGCAGCAGCTGATCGGGGTGACGATGCCCGAGCAGGGCGTCTCGCGCATCGTCGCCGTCGACATGGAGCAGGCGGTCGGCATGGCCGAGGCGGCATGAGACACCCTGTGTCAACCCCCCGCTGTTTTGAGCAACATTTGAAGTCCGCCGTGTGCGCTGGGGTCGTAGGGTTTGCGGTCGA
>NZ_JALBGB010000057.1:0-7425 GCF_022631395.1 Calidifontimicrobium sp. SYSU G02091 | reverse complement strand
TGCTCGCGGTGCGCGCCGCACGCGCCGCCGCGGCGCTGGCCGGGCGCACCGACGCCGACGCCGACGACGCCGCGCTCGCCGCGCGGCTCGTGCTCGCGCACCGCGCGACGCGCCTGCCCGCGCCACCGCCCGACGAACTGTCCGACGAACTGTCCGACGAACTGTCCGACGAGCCGGCCGACGAGCCGGCCGACGAGCCGGCCGACGCCGAGCTGCCCCCGCCGCCGCAGGACGCCGCCGAACCCCCGCCGGCCACCGACGACGACGCGCAGCGCGACCCGCAGGCACTCGAAGACCGCGTGCTCGACGCCGCCGAAGCGGCGATCCCGCCCGGCCTGCTCGCCGCGCTGCGCAGTGGCGTGATGTCGCGCGACCGCAGCGCGGCCGGCGGCCGTGCCGGCGCGCTGAAGCAGGGCCGCCTGCGTGGCCGGCCGGTGGGCGTGCGCCGCGGCGAGCCCCGTGCCGGCGCGCGGCTGAACCTGATCGCGACGCTGCGCGCCGCCGCCCCGTGGCAACCGCTGCGCCGGCGCGAAGCCGCCGAGCGGGCCGGCGAGGGCGCCGGTGGCGCGCGGCTGCGCGTGCGGCGCGAGGACTTCCACGTCACGCGCTTCGAGCAGCGCAGCGAGACGACGACGCTGTTCGTCGTCGATGCGTCGGGGTCGTCGGCGCTGCACCGGCTCGCCGAAGCAAAGGGCGCGGTCGAGCTGCTGCTGGCCGACTGCTACGTGCGCCGCGACCGGGTGGCCGTGATCGGCTTTCGCGGCGCCGGCGCCGAGCTGCTGCTGCCGCCGACGCGCTCGCTGGTGCGTGCGAAGAAGAGCCTCGCCGGGCTGCCCGGCGGCGGCGGCACGCCGCTGGCCGCCGCGATCGACAGCGCCGCCGCGCTCGCCGACGCGGTGCGCCGGCAGGGCGCGACGCCGCTCGTCGTGCTGCTGACCGACGGGCGCGCCAACGTCGCGCGCGACGGCCGTCCCGGCCGCGCGCAGGCGCAGGCCGACGCGCAGGCCGCCGCGGCGCGGCTGCGCGCCGCCGGCGTCGGCGTGCTGCTGCTCGACACGTCGCCGCAGCCGCAGCCCACCGCGCAGCAGCTCGCGCTGGCGATGGGCGCGCGCTACCTGCCGCTGCCGCACGCCGACGCGCGCGCGATGTCGGCCGCGGTGCAGCAGGCCGTGCGCGGCGCCGACCCCGTCGGCTGACGCCATCGGACCCGCGATGGCACGGCTGGACTGGGCGAGCGACGGCCGTGACTGGCCGCTGCGCGAGCACAGCCGCTTCGTCGACGCGGCCGGCATCCGCTGGCACGTGCAGCGGCTCGGCCACGGCCCGGTGTGGCTGCTGCTGCACGGCACCGGCGCCGCGACGCACTCGTGGCGCGACGTCGCGCCGCGGCTCGCACGCGACGCGACGGTCGTCGCGGTCGACCTGCCGGGGCACGGCTTCACGAGCGCGCCGCCAGGCTTCGGCATGTTCGCGCCGGCGTACACGCTGCCTGGCATGGCCGCCGCGCTCAGCGAGCTGCTGCGCGTGCTCGGCGTGCGTCCGCATGGCGTCGTCGGCCACTCGGCCGGCGCTGCGATCGCGGCGCGCATGGCGCTCGACGGGCTCGTCGAGCCGCAGGTCGTCGCGAGCCTCAACGGTGCGCTGCTGCCGCTGCCGGGGCTGGCGGCGTGGCTGTTTCCGCCGATGGCGCGGCTGATGGCGGCCACGCCGGTGGCGGCGCACCTGTTCGCGTGGCGCGCGGCCGACCGGCGCGCGGTGCAGCGGCTGATCGACGGCACCGGCTCGCGGCTCGACGAGCGCGGCGTCGAGCTGTATGCGCGGCTGGTGGCCAACGCGCACCACTGTCACGCGGCGCTGGCGATGATGGCGCAGTGGGACGTCGCGCCGCTGTGGCGCGACCTGCCGCGTCTGGGCGCGCGGCTGCACCTGGGCGTGGGCCGCCGCGACCGCGCGGTGCCGCCTTCGCAGGCGCAGCGCGTGCACCGGCACGTGCCGGGATCGACGCTGACCGAATGGCCGGCGCTCGGCCACTTATCGCACGAGGAGGAGCCGGCGCTGACCGTGCGCTGGCTGCACACGCTCGACGGCGCACCGCCGCACGGTGCCCGCGGTGCCCACGCCGCCGCACGCGTCGAGGGGGCGTACCGGCGCGTGGCAACATCGCCGCATGGGGACGACCACCGCTGAGAGCGGCGCCGGCGCGGCGTGCACGATCGACGTGCCGATCGCCGGGATGACCTGTGCGTCGTGCGTGCGCCGCGTCGAGAAGGCGTTGCAGGCCGTCGACGGCGTGCGCGCGGCGAGCGTCAACCTCGCGACCGAGACGGCCGTCGTCGAGACGGCGCCCGGCGGCGTGGATGCCGGGCGGCTGGCCGACGCGGTGCGCCGCGCCGGCTACGATGTGCCGATGCGCACCCACACGCTGCGCATCGACGGCATGACTTGTGCGAGCTGCGTCGGCCGCGTCGAGAAGGCGCTCGCGCGCGTGCCGGGCGTGCTGGCGGCGAGCGTCAACCTCGCGACCGAGGCGGCGCAGGTGCAGGCGCTGGCCGGCGTCGACGTGGCGACGCTGCTGGCCGCCGTCGAGCGCGCCGGCTACGGCGCGCGCGCCGCCGACGACACCGACAGCGCCGCCGCCGCAGGCCGCGGTGCCGCGAGCGAGCCCGATGCGCAGCGCCGGCGCGACGCGCTGGCGGTGCTCGCCGCAGCCGTGCTGACGCTGCCGCTCGTGCTGCCGATGGCGCTGATGCCTTTCGGCGTCGACGCGATGCCGCCGGCGTGGCTGCAGTGGCTGCTGGCCACGCCGGTGCAGTTCGTCTTTGGCGCGCGCTTCTACATCGCCGGCTACAAGGCGGTGCGCGCCGGCGCCGGCAACATGGACCTGCTCGTCGCGCTGGGCACCAGTGCCGCGTACGGGCTGTCGGTGTTCCAGTGGTGGCGCCACGCCGAGCACGGCATGCCGCACCTGTACTTCGAGGCGTCGGCGGCGGTGATCACGCTGGTGCTGCTGGGCAAGTGGCTCGAGGCGCGCGCCAAGCGCCAGGCGACCGACGCGATCCGCGCGCTGCAGGCGCTGCGCCCGCAGCGCGCGCGCGTGCAGCGCGCCGATGGCAGCGAGGTCGAGGTGCCGCTCGCGCAGGTGCGCGTCGGCGACCTCGTGCGCGTGCGCCCCGGCGAGAAGCTCGCCGTCGACGGCATCGTCGTCGAGGGCCGCACGCACGTCGACGAGTCGCTGCTGACCGGCGAGAGCCTGCCGGTGGCCAAGGGCCCGGGCGACCGCGTGACCGGCGGCGCCATCAACGGAGAAGGGGCGCTGACGGTGCGCGCGACCGGTGTCGGCGCCGAGAGCACGCTGGCGCGCATCATCCGCCTCGTCGAGTCGGCGCAGGCGGCCAAGGCGCCGATCCAGCGCCTCGTCGACCGGGTGGCCGCCGTGTTCGTGCCGGTGGTGCTGGTCGTCGCGGTGCTCGCGTTCGCCGGCGGCGCGTGGTGGAGCGGCGACGCCGAGGCGGCGCTGATCAACGCGGTGTCGGTGCTGGTGATCGCGTGTCCGTGCGCACTCGGGCTGGCGACGCCGGCGGCGATCATGGCCGGCACCGGCGTCGCGGCGCGCCACGGCATCCTGATCAAGGACGCGCAGGCGCTCGAGCTCGCGCATCGCGTGACGCACGTCGCGTTCGACAAGACCGGCACGCTGACCGAAGGCCGGCCGCGGCTGATCGCCGTCGAGGCCGCCGACGCCGGCCGCGAGCGCGAGGTGCTCGGGCTCGCCGCCGCGCTGCAGGCGCGCAGCGAGCATCCGCTGGCGCGCGCCGTCGTCGAGCACGCGCAGGCCGAGGGGCTGGCACCGCCGGCGGCCGACGCGGTGCAGGCGCTCGCCGGCCGCGGGGTCGAAGGCCGCGTCGACGGCCGGCGACTGTGGCTGGGCAGTTCCCGGCTGCGCGACGAGCGCGCACTCGACGTCGGCGCGCTCGCGGCACGTGCCGCCGCGCTGGAGGCCGAGGGGCGCACGCTGGCCTGGCTGGCCGAGGTCGGCGGCGACGGCACGTCGCGCCTGCTCGGTCTGCTGGCATTCGGCGACCGCCTCAAGCCGACGGCCGCCGACGCCGTCGCGCGGCTGCGTGCGCTCGGCGTGCAGGTGGTGCTGCTGACCGGCGACAACGCCGGCAGTGCGCAGGCCGTCGCGCGCCAGCTCGGCATCGATGAGGTGCGCGCGCAGGTGCTGCCGGCCGACAAGGCGCGCGCCGTCGGCGACCTGAAGGCGGGCGGGGCGACGGTGGCGATGGTCGGCGACGGCATCAACGACGCCCCCGCGCTGGCGGCCGCGGACGTCGGCATCGCGATGGCCACCGGCACCGACGTCGCGATGGAGACGGCCGGCATCACGCTGATGCGCGGCGACCCGCGGCTGGTGGCCGCGGCGATCGAGATCTCGCGCCGCACGACGGCGAAGATCCGCCAGAACCTGTTCTGGGCCTTCGCGTACAACGTGGTCGGCATCCCGCTGGCGGCGTTCGGGCTGCTGAACCCGGTGATCGCCGGCGCGGCGATGGCGCTGAGCAGCGTCAGCGTCGTCTCGAACGCGCTGCTGCTGCGCCGGTGGCGCCCGCCAGCCGGGCAGGGCGATGCAGCGCCGCCCGCTGCGGCCGGTGGCACGGCGCTGGCCGGTCCGCTCGCGCGCTGACCACGCCGTGCCGCGCGTGCAGGCGGCGCAAAAGAAACGGCCCGCTCACCCTGCGGTGGCGGGCCATGCGGGCGTCGCAGGGCTGCGACGCGACGACACGATCCGGCTTACTTGACCGTCAGCACCCAGGCCGCGAGCGTCTTCGCCTCGGCTTCGCTGACGTTGGCGTTCGGCGGCATCGGCACCGGGCCCCAGACGCCCGAGCCGCCCTTGATGATCTTCTGCGCGAGCTTGTCGACCGCGTCCTTCTGGCCGGCGTACTTGGCGGCGACGTCCTTGTAGGCCGGGCCGACGAGTTTCTTGTCGGTCGCGTGGCAGGCCATGCAGTTCTTCGCCTTGGCCAACTCGGCGCTGGCGAACGCGGGGGTGGCGGCGGCGAACAGGCCGGCGACGGCGGTCAGGGCGAGCAGGGTCTTCATGTTTCCTCTCAGCGGTCGATACAGACGGTTGACGTACGGGTACCGTACGACCTCGACAACGCAATTCTAGGCACGGCGGTTGACGCCGCACCGTGTCGCTGGGAGATCGGCCATGGCCTTCGTGATCGTCGGCGTGCTGTTCATCGTGATGAAAGTGGCGGAACTCGGCCCGGTGGCCGGCTGGTCGTGGTGGCTGGTGCTGTCGCCGTTCCCGCTGGCCGCGCTGTGGTGGTGGTACGCCGACACCTCGGGGCTGACGAAGAAGCGCGAGATCGACAAGATGGAACAGCGCAAGGCCGAGCGCAGGCGCAAGAACATCGTCAACCTCGGCATGGAGGACACGCGCCGTCCGCGCCAGTGAGGCGGCGCGCGCGGCCCGCGGCGCCGTTGGGGGTTCAGCCGAACCTGCGCCGGCGGCAACGCCAGCAGGCGGCGTGGTGATGCACCGGCGCCGTGGCACCGGCAGCTGCCCCTGCTGGGTCTGCGCGCCGCTCAGCGGCCGTCGAAGCGATCGAGCACGGCGCCGTGGCTGGCGCTGGCGGCGTTGAACGCGAACTTGGCCAGCACGCCGCGCGTGTAGCGCGGCGCTGGCCGCTGCCACGCGGCACGCCGGCGCGCGATCTCGGCGTCGTCGACGTTGAGCTGCAGCAGCCGGCGGTGCGCGTCGATCGTGATCGAGTCGCCTTCCTGCACCAGCGCGATCGTGCCGCCCTCGTAGGCCTCGGGCGCGACGTGGCCGACGACCATGCCCCACGTGCCGCCAGAGAAGCGCCCGTCGGTGATCAGGCCCACCGACTCGCCCAGGCCCTGGCCGATCAGCGCGCTCGTGGGGGCGAGCATCTCGGGCATGCCGGGGCCGCCCTTGGGGCCGAGGTAGCGCAGCACCATCACGTCGCCGGGCTTGATCTGGCCGGCCATGATCGCGGCCAGCGCCGACTGCTCGTCGTCGAACACGCGCGCCGGCCCGGTGATCACGGGGTTCTTCAGGCCGGTGATCTTGGCCACGCTGCCCTCGGGGCTCAGGTTGCCCTTCAGGATCGCGAGATGGCCCTCGGGGTACAGCGCCTTGTCGATCGGCCGGATCACCTGCTGGTCGGCCGCCAGCGGCGGCACGTCGGCGAGGTTCTCGGCCACCGTCTTGCCGGTGATCGTGATGCAGTCGCCGTGCAGCAGCCCGGCGTCGAGCAGCACCTTCATCACCGCCGGGATGCCGCCGGCGCGGTGCAGGTCGATCGCGAGGTACCTGCCGCTGGGCTTCAAGTCGCAGATCACCGGCACCTTCTGGCGCACGCGCTCGAAGTCGTCGATCGTCCACTCGACGCCGGCCGCGTGCGCGATCGCGAGGAAGTGCAGCACGGCGTTGGTCGAGCCGCCGGTGGCCATGATGACGGCCACCGCGTTCTCGATGCTCTTGCGCGTGACGATGTCGCGCGGCTTGAGGTCCTTCTTGACCGCCTCGACGAGCACCTGTGCGGCGCGGTGCGTCGCGGCGACGATCTCGTCCTCGACGTTGGCCATCGTCGAGCTGCCGGGCAGGCTCATGCCGAGCGCCTCGAACGCCGAACTCATCGTGTTGGCGGTGTACATGCCGCCGCACGAGCCGCTGCCGGGAATCGCGCGGCGCTCGATCTGGCAGAAGTCCTCCTCGCTCATCTTGCCGGCGCTGAACTGGCCCACGGCCTCGAACACGCTGACGATGTTCAGGTCCTGGCCCTTGTAGTGGCCGGGCAGGATCGTGCCGCCGTAGACGAAGATGCCGGGCACGTTGGCGCGCAGCATGCCCATCATCGCACCGGGCATGTTCTTGTCGCAGCCGCCGATCGTGATCACGCCGTCCATCCACTGGCCGCCGACGCAGGTCTCGACGCAGTCGCTGATGACCTCGCGCGACACCAGCGAGTACTTCATGCCTTCGGTGCCCATCGCCATGCCGTCGCTGATCGTCGGCGTGCCGAACACCTGCGGGTTCGCGCCCGCCATGCGCAGCCCCTCGACCGCCGCGTCGGCGAGCTTCTGCAGCCCCGAGTTGCACGGCGTGATCGTCGAGTGCGCGTTGGCCACGCCGATCATCGGCTTGCCGAAGTCTTCCGGCGCGTAGCCCATGCCGTAGTACATCGAGCGGTTCGGCGCGCGCGCGACGCCTTCCGTGATGTGGGCACTGCGGCGGTTGATCTTCAGCGGTTCGGTCATGGCGGCACCTCGGGGGATCGTCTCGAAGGCAAACGCACATTCTAGGGAAACGCTGATCAAGTTGCCGCAGGGGTAGCGATGCGGGCTGTACGGGCTTGGGCGGCACGATTTTGCTCGCTCTGGCGGCCCCTG
>NZ_JALBGB010000056.1:0-7932 GCF_022631395.1 Calidifontimicrobium sp. SYSU G02091 | reverse complement strand
GCGTTCGAATCCGGTGGTGCCAAGGCTCATCTGCTTCATGTCGATACTGTCTCACATCCGACGGTCATCGCCGGGGTTTTGCAGACCTTCCTTAGCCTTCCGCCACCAATACCTAACGCCCAACCCTCATCGGTTGGGCGTTTTCGTTTGCGGGTTCCGCGAGACCACGCGGGGTCCAGGCCGGTTCCGCGTGTGCCACGCGGTAGTGGCAGGGTGGCCAGAGGTTGCCCGGTTCGACTCTCTTCTGCTCTCAGTTCTCTCAAAACCCGCGCCAACTTCTTCGCCGGAGCGCACGCAGACGGGCTTGCCCGTCAACGACTTGCACGTGCGTCGCCGCTATCGGTTGTCCATCGTGCTTGGGTGACCAGGGCATCTCGTCGGCGCCATGCGCGACGATCGAACCCGCAGGCAAACCGCACTTGACTGAAGACGAGCGCTCACCAATACTTTGCCACATGGCAAACAATGATCAGGTGCTTGATTGCACGTTCGCTGCGCTGGCCGACCCCACGCGCCGTGCCATCGTCGCCCGGCTGTGCCAGGGTGAGGCGCCCGTGGGCGAGCTCGCCAGGCCCTTTTCCATCGGTCTGCCGACGCTGCTCAAGCACATCCGGGTGCTGGAGGACGGGGGGCTGGTGACTACGCGCAAAGCGGGGCGGGTGCGAACCTGCACGCTCGTCCCCGACGTGCTTCGATGCGCCGATGCCTGGTTGCGCGCCCATATCGACGTATGGGAGAGCCGACTCGACCGGCTCGAGGCACATCTCCATCAACTCAAGAAAAAGGACCTCCGATGACGAGCGCTTCGCCTGACCACTCCGCCTGGGCCGCATGGCCGCTCGACCGCGAGATCGTGTTCGCCCGCGTGCTCGACGCCCCGCGCGAAGCCGTCTTCGACGCCTGGACCGACCCGGCACAGATCACCGCCTGGTTCGGCCCCGCCGGCACGACCATCGAGACGCGCGAGATCGACATCCGACCCGGCGGCGTCTGGCGCTTCGACATGGTCGCCGCTGACGGTACCCGCTACGGCAATCGCATGGTGTTCCACATCATCGACCGGCCGCGGCGGATCGAGGTCGATCACGGCTCGGACTGCGACGACGATCCAGGCATGTTCCGGATGCTCGTCACATTCGACGAACAGTCCGACGGCCGGACGGTGCTCACCTTGCGGCAGTTGCATCCGACGCGGGCGCAGCGCAAGGCAACGATCGGCTTCGGCGCTGTCAGTTTCGGTGGCCAGACGCTCGACAAGCTCGCCGCGCACCTTGCCGCACGAGCGGGAGCCGTTACGGCTCGACCCTCGTAGCCCGTCGAGGGTTGTTGGATCGTGAGACCTCGGCGCAGGGCATCGCGTACAAGCCCTCGCGCCTTTGCGTCACCACCAGCACCCGGTAAGCGGCCAGGGGTGCCTCAGCCTCTGGCTTGTCTTTATCGCGCGGCTTTACCTTGAACACGTCGATGGGTTTGTCGCTCTTTAGCCCGGCGCGCTGCATGATCCGCTCTCCACTCATGGGTTCGCCCCGGAACGACCACAACGACTTGAACACCGCGGCCTGAGCCTCGGTCAGCCGGATCGGGCCGTGCGGCCAGTCGGGCAAGGTCACCCAGCGGAAATCGGCCGAGAACGGGCCGTGCACCGGCGTCGTTGGATCGCTGGCCTGTGCTGCCGGCGGCTCTCCCGTCGCGCCGATGAACGAGATGCCGCCTCCGTAGAAGGCGAATCGATCCTCCAGAGCCAACCATTCCACGCCCGCCCCGAAGGGCGCGCCCCGCGTCTCGCGTGGCTTCGGCGTGATGACGCGGATCGCCCCTCCTGTTACCCGCACCCGGTCCAGCAGCGCAGGCTCCCGCCATAGCCGGATCAGATCGCGCGCCAGCAGGACCGGCGAACGCCGGGAATCGCCAAGGCGCCACACGCCATCGCCGAGGGCGTCGATGCCGTCGCGGCTCTCGATCGAAAGCGCCAGCCGCAGCTTTCGGCGCAGCCAGTCCTCGTCCAACCTCAACGCGACCGTGTCGTCGGCCGCGACGGCCACCGGCCCGCACTCGGGGCAATGGCAGGTACGCCCCCGTTGCCCGTCGCCCCAGACCTGCGCCCGCTGCTGGTGACAGTAGGGGCACAGCACGAATCGCTGGTCCAGGGCCGTGGGCTTGACCGCCTGCCCGAGGGCCGGCAAGGCGGCGATCTCGCGGGGAGAGAGCGCGGCTCGAAGAATGGGCGTGCCGCCCGCGAACAAGCGGCACACCAGGGCCCAGGCGTCGTGCGTGGCCACCGATCAATCCTCGTAGACTGGCTGAGGATTGGCCGTGTCCGGCTCCGGGGACGCCTCCTGCGCGTTCAGCGTCTGGCCGGGCTGCAAGATGCCCAGCGAGACCAGGTAGCCCTCCAACTGCGCCTGCAACGCGGCATCGAACTTGTGCAGGTTCAGCCGGCCGCGACGCGTCACCTCGACCGTGACGACCTTGGAACGAGCCTTTCCGGGTTCGGGCGGGTAGTACAGGTTGATGCGTGCCGCCGTGATCAACCAGCCGCGCTCCAGCGGATCCTCACCGGGGAACTCCTCGCGCAGCAGTTCGGTGACGCAGCGCTGCTCGCTCGACGCCATCGCCGTGCAATCGAGCTTCAGTGCCGTGCTCGGGCTCAGCACCGAGATGGACTTGACCTGCAGCGCCACGAAGCCGTCCGCCACGGCCTGCGGCACATCGAAGCCGAGGCGCAAGACCGACAGGTCCAGCGTCGGCGGCTTGATGCGGTGCGCGTCCACCTTGACGCCCAGCAGGTGCTCGGCGAAGGCGTCCACGAGCATCTGGTGGTACTTGGCGCCACCGCGCACGAGGGTGCGAACGACCCCGGTGGCCACGGCGTACTCCAGCACCATGTGGATGTTCGGGTTGCCGACGCGACGGGTGAGATGGGCGCCCTCGAACTCCAGGCGCAGCATGGCCAAGTCCTTGACGTGCATCGTCAGTAGGAACACGCCGGGGCGGCGTTCCACCAGGTAAGCCACGCTGCCGTCGCCGCACTGCAGTTCGCGCTGATAGAAGGCCGAGATGGCCTGGCGCAGTGCGGCCAGCGCGGCATCCGAGGTGTTCGGCCGACGCTTCACGCCGAGGTCGTGCTGCTGCGCCTGCGATCCGTGGCGCTCGAGGTAGTCGAACTCGCAGGCCCGCTCGAACAGCGCCGGATGGTTGGCATACAGCCAGAAGGAGCGGTGGGTGTCGCTGCGGCATCCCACCAGGCCCAGCAGCGCGGCGCCGTCTCCGGCGGCGGCCTGGAACATCGCCTGCTTGCCGGCCGGGTCGGCCAGCTGGATGCTGGCCATGAGGTTGCCGATCAGACGGTCACGGGCGGCGACGTCGGGCCAGGTGCGAACGGCCTCCACCAGTGCCTGCGAGGTGCGAGGCGTGTCCTCCCAGTCGAAATCGGCGGCCACGGGCAGGCCGTGCGAGGCCAGGAAAGTGCAGAGGGTCGCGTCCACCGGCAGTTCGAGCAGCACGTCGACGAAGGTCTTCTTCATCTTCTCGGTCCTTTCCGAAGAGGCGTCGGAGGTTCTGCGGACCGATGACAGGTACGCGAGCCGGCGACTGCGGTTACTGAACATGGCTCCCGCCGCAGTAAAGCAGCGAGATACGGCGTGATTCTGTCCCGCTTATTTCCGCTTGTCAAACGGTGTGGCACATCTGGCGCTATTTTGTATCTCGTGGCTATACTCTCAGTCTTGCTTTCCTACACTGACTGTTCATTCGAGACGGGGACATCGCCATGGCTTCGGCGTTTGGATCACGCCTGCGGCGCTTGCGCGAGGCAAAGAAACTGACCCTGCAGCAGGTCGCCGACGCGGTCGGCTGCACCAAGGCCTACATCTGGGAACTGGAGATGAAGGAGGGGCAGCGCCCTTCGGCCGAGCGCGTGTATGCCCTGGCGAAGGTCCTGGGCGTCACCGTCGAGGACCTCATGGAGGACCAGCCTCGCGAGGTGCCAGCGGCCAGCCCGGAGGATGTCCAGTTCTTCCGTGAGTACGCCGGGATGACCGACGAGGACAAGCAGATCTACCGCGACACCCTCGAACTGGTGTTCCGCAAGCGCAGCAAGGGCGAGAGCTAGCAGCATGAGCGCCCCGGCCCTCAATGGTTTCACCGCTGCCGCCACCGTTCTGAAGTGGCTGCGGGCCTGGCACGCCGGCGACATGCCCGAGGCCATCGACCTTGATGTCGTCAGGCAGATGCTGCCGACCACGCCGTACGGCACCGGGGTCCGGGAAATCAAGCAGCCGATGCCGCTCGACATCAGCGGCTTTGAAGGCAGTCTGGTGCGCAATCCTCATGACGCCGCCGAGTGGGGCATCCTCTACAACGGCCGCGCGAGCCCCGAACGCCGCCGCTTCACCATCGCCCACGAATTGGGCCACTTCATCCTCCACCGCAACACGCAGAGTCGCTTCAACTGCGACAAGGACAGCGTCTACGCCGGTCACGAGACGCTTCGCCTGATCGAGCGCGAGGCCGACGACTTTGCCGGCAACCTCCTGATGCCCGGCGATCGGCTGCGCGAGTGGATCTCGAACCGACGCATCGATCTGCACGTCCTCAGTGCCATTGCCAAGCGCTTTGAGGTCTCGTTCGAGGCGCTGTGCATCCGCTTCATCAAGTTCACCCCGCAGCGCGCCATCCTGGTCTACTGGGACAACGGCTACGCGAAGTACGAATGGCGCAGCAGCAGCGCCGTGAGAACCCGGGCGCGCATCCGGCGCACCGGCGATCCGCAAGAGCCCTTACCCGGCACGCTCGCCGCCGACGCGAGCGTCGAGCAGGCATGGGACGGCGTCGAGCTGTCCGCCGCGACCTGGTGCCCCGAGGAGGCGCCCCACATGAAGCTGCGCGAGTTCAAGCACAGTTACGGCGCGCGGGATCGCGTCTTGACCCTGCTGCTGTTGGAAAGTGCCGAGCCGCGCGCTTGGGATCGATCCTGGCAGGACGGCGAAAGCTTCGACAGCTACGACCGGTTCGTCTCGGCAGGCCAGCACCAGGTGCGATGACGCAGGGCGCCGTAGCCCGCGCATCCCCGCCAAAACCCGTTACGCGGAGCCCCTCGATTCCTAGCATGAGCGGCGTTTTCCATCGAAACGCCGACCATGCACGAACCTGAACCCTTCGTCCTGGATCCCGAGGCCGATCGGCCCCGGCACGCGCATCAGGAAATCGCCGACCTGTTGGCCGCCGCACTGTTGCGACTGCGCGCGCGTCCGTCGCGCGACACCACCGAAAACAGCGAGTGCGTTCACCTTGGCTTCTGCGGACCACAGCGCGTGAATGCGAACTGCGATCACGCACGAGGAGTTCGCCGATGACGACACACGCAGGCCCCGCGGACCCGGCCACCGTCGCCGCCCGCGTCGCGCAGCTGCCCCACCTGCCGATGGACAGCCTCTGGGCGCTATGGGACGAGTACTTCGAGGAGCGGCCCAAGCATCATCACCGCACCTGGCTGGAAAGCCGGCTCGCCTACCGGATCCAGGAGCGCGCCTTCGGCGGATTGAAGCCCGCGACCCGCCGCAAGCTCGAGGAGATCGGTGAGACGGGCATCCTGCCGCGCCAACTGCGCCGCGACGCGAATCGGCTGCTGCCGGGCACCGTGCTCACGCGGATCTTCGACGACGTCGAGCACCGGGTGCTGGTGCGCGGCCCGAACGACTTCGAGTATCAGGGACAGCGGTTCAAGAGCCTGACGGCGATTGCCCGCCACATCACCGGCACGCATTGGTCGGGCCCCGCGTTCTTCGGCCTCAAGACCAAGCACGGCCAGAAGGAGCCGGCATGAGATCACGATGGCCCGCATCCCCGTCGGCCATGCCGACTCCTGGTCCCGTCACGCCAACGAGGCGCTGCGCGGTCTACACCCGCAAGTCCACCGACGAGGGGCTGGATCAGGAGTACAACAGCCTGGAGGCCCAACGCGACGCGGGGTTGGCCTTCATTGCCAGCCAACGTCACGAGGGCTGGATCGCCGTGGACGATGGCTACGACGACGGCGGCTACTCCGGCGGCAACCTCGACCGCCCTGCGCTCAAGCGGCTGCTCGCCGACATCGAGGCCGGCAGGATCGACATCGTGGTCGTCTACAAGATCGACCGATTGACGCGAAGTCTGCCGGACTTCGCCAAACTGGTGGAGGTGTTCGACCGCAACGGCGTCTCCTTCGTCTCGGTCACGCAGCAGTTCAACACCACCACCTCGATGGGGCGGCTCACGCTCAACATCCTGCTGTCCTTCGCGCAGTTCGAGCGCGAGGTCACCGGCGAGCGCATCCGCGACAAGATCGCCGCCTCCAAGGCCAAGGGCATGTGGATGGGCGGCATGCCGCCGCTGGGCTATGACGTCGTCGATCGCAAGCTCGTCGTCAACGAACGCGAGGCGGCGCTGGTGCGCGACATCTTCCGGCGCTATGCCGAGCACGGCTCGGCGGCGCGGCTGGTGCGGGAGATGGCCGTCGAGGGCCACACCACCAAGGCCTGGGTGACCCAGGGCGGCCACCAGCGCACCGGCCGCCCCATCGACCAGCAGTTCCTGTTCGCGCTGCTGCGCAACCGCATCTACCTGGGTGAGATCCGCAACCGTGGCGTGTGGTACCCCGGCCAGCACGAGGCCATCGTCCCGCAGGAACTGTGGGAGGCGGCCCATGCCTTCATCGAACGGCGCAAGCAGGTCCCGCGCGAACACCGCGCCAAGCATCCGGCCCTGCTCGCCGGCTTGCTGTTCGCCCCGGACGGACAGCGCATGCTGCACACCTTCGTCAAGAAAAAAAGCGGGCGCATGTACCGCTACTACGTGCCCTATCTGCACAAGCGGCGCAATGCCGGCGCCACGCTCGCGCCGGACGCGCCCGACGTCGGGCATCTGCCCGCGGCCGAGATCGAGAACGCGGTGCTCGCCCAGATCCACCAGGCGCTCGCCGCGCCGGAGGTGCTGATCGGCACCTGGCGGGCCTGCCAGCGCCACCCGGCAGGCGCGGCACTCGATGAGGCCCAGGTCGTCGTGGCCCTGCGGCGCATCGGTGCGGTATGGGCGCAACTGTTTCCGGCCGAGCAGCAACGCATCACCCGCTTGCTCATCGAGCGGGTGCAACTGCATGCCCACGGCCTGGACATCCTCTGGCGCGAGGACGGCTGGCTTGGCCTGGGCGCCGAGGTGGCCGGCCATCCGCTCGTCGAGGAGATGCGCGACATCCCGCAGGAGGCCTGCGCATGACGATCGAACGTCCCACCGGCGCGACCAACCCGCGGCTCAAGTGCGTGCGCATCGAGGTCGGCGCGGATGCGCGCAGCTACGTCAGCGGCGATCGGCGCGTGACCCTGGTGCCCTTGACCATCAAGCGCCGGCAGAACCGCAAGCTGCTCATCCCGCCGCCGCGCGAGTCGATGCCGCAGTCGGGCGGCCTGGACGAGCCGATGATCAAGATGCTGGGCAAGGCCTTTTACTGGCAGCGCCTGCTCGACGAGGGGCGCTACGCCACCGCCACCGAGCTAGCGCGCGCCCTGCGGCACGAACCCGGCTGGGTGGCCGAGGTACTGCGGCTGACCTTGCTGGCGCCCGACATCGTCGAGGCCATCCTGGACGGACGCCAGCCCCGCCATCTGAACCTGCAGACCCTGCGCGGGCGGCATGAGCTGCTGCCGCGGGATTGGAACGAGCAGCGGGAGGTCTTGGGATTTCCGCCGATGAAAATCTGAAGGCCCTGCGGCCAACCGAACGGCAGCACCGTACCTCGAGATCCGCTGGCGCCCCGATGGTGGCGGCGGAACCTTTGCATCGCTCCGGTTCCCGTAGATGTAGATAGTCAGCCCTGCAAAACGACCTCAAGCCGCATGGACACTGGGTTGGTGAGGTGATGTTGCGGGGTTGGAACTCCCGAAGATGAATCGGCTCGAT
>NZ_JALBGB010000055.1:0-8192 GCF_022631395.1 Calidifontimicrobium sp. SYSU G02091 | reverse complement strand
TGCTGCGCGTGTGCACGAACAGCTGGTGCCCGGCGCGGATCAGGTGGCCGCACATCGGCGCGCCCATGATGCCCAGGCCGATGAAGCCGAGCTTGAGCGGGGTGGTCGTCATCGGGAGCTCCTCCTTCGGAATCGGGTCAGTGGGCGAAGGCCTGGCGCCAGCCGAGGCCCGCCTCGGTCGTCGTCGCGGGCTTGTACTCCCAGCCGATCCAGCCGCGGTAGCCGATGCGGTCGAGGTGCGCGAACAGGAAGGACCAGTTCAGCTCACCGGTACCGGGCTCGTGGCGGCCGGGGTTGTCGGCGATCTGGACGTGCGCGATGCGCGCCAGCTGCTTCTCGAGCGTCGCGGCGATCTCGCCTTCCATGCGCTGCGCGTGGTAGACGTCGTACTGCACGAAGGCGTTGTCGGCGCCGACCTCGTCGAGGATCGCGATCGCCTGCGCGGTGCGGTTGAGCCAGAAGCCCGGGATGTCGTAGGTGTTGATCGGCTCGACGAGCAGCTTCAGACCGGCCTTCTTCAGCTCGGCGGCGGCGTACTTCAGGTTGTCGACGAAGGTCGCGCGCAGCGTCGCATCGTCGACGCCGGCCGGCGCCTTGCCCGCGAGGCAGTTGAGCTGCGGCACGCCGAGCGCGGTCGCGTACTCGATGGCCTTGCCGACGCCGGCGCGGAATTCGGTGACGCGGTCGGGGTGGCACGCGATGCCGCGCTCGCCGGCGTCCCAGTCGCCGGCGGGCAGGTTGTGCAGCACGAGCTTCAGGCCGTGCGTGTCGAGCCGGGCCTTGATCTCGGCGACGGGGAACGCGTACGGGAACAGGAACTCGACGGCATCGAAGCCGGCCCTGGCCGCGCGCTCGAAGCGGTCGAGGAACGGCACCTCGTTGAACAGCATCGTCAGGTTGGCGGCGAAGCGCGGCATCGTCGTCTCCTTCAGTCGAGCAGGCCGGCAGCCACCAGGCCCTCGCGGCCGGCGGGGTGGCGGCAGTCGATCTCCTCGAATTCGTTGATCGCGTCGATCTCGGTGCCCATCGCGATGTTGGTCACCTTCTCGAGGATGCATTCCACCACGACCGGCACCCGGTGTTGCCGCGCCAACTGCTGCGCCTCGCGCAAAGCAGCTTCGATCTTCTCGGGGTCGGTCACGCGCAGCGCCTTGCAGCCCAGCCCCTCGACGACCTTCTGGTGGTCGACGCCGTAGCCCTGCAGCGCCGGGTCGTCGACGTTCTGGTTCTCGAACGCGAGCTGCACGCAGTAGTCCATGTCGAAGCCGCGCTGCGCCTGCCGGATCAGCCCGAGGTAGCTGTTGTTGACGAGCACCTGCACGTACGGCAGCCGGAACTGCGCGCCGACCGCGAGCTCCTCGATCAGGAACTGGAAGTCGTAGTCGCCCGCGAGGCCCACGACGGTGCGCGTCGGGTCGGCGGCGACGACGCCGAGCGCCGCCGGAATCGTCCAGCCCAGCGGCCCGGCCTGGCCGCAGTTGATCCACTGGCGCGGGCCGTAGACGTGCAGGAACTGCGCGCCGGCGATCTGCGAAAGGCCGATCGTCGTCACGTAGATCGTGTCGCGCGGGAAGGCCTTGTTCATCTCCTCGTAGACGCGCTGCGGCTTGATCGGAATCTGCTCGAAGTGCGACTTGCGCAGCATCAGCCGCTTGCGCTCGGCGCAGCGGAACGCCCAGTCCGAATAGTCCTTCAGCGTGCCGGCGGCCTTGCGCTCCTTGGCGACCTGCACGAACAGTTCGAGCGCCGCTTTGGCGTCGGACACGATGCCGTAGTCGGGCATGAACACACGGCCGATCTGCGTCGGCTCGATGTCGACGTGGACGAACTTGCGGCCTTTCGTGTAGACCTCGACCGAGCCGGTGTGGCGGTTGGCCCAGCGGTTGCCGATGCCGAGCACGAAGTCGCTCGCGAGCATCGTCGCGTTGCCGTAGCGGTGGCTCGTCTGCAGGCCGGCCATGCCGGCCATCAGCGGGTGGTCGTCGGGGATCGAGCCCCAGCCCATCAGCGTCGGGATCACCGGCACGCCGATCGTTTCGGCGAACTCGACGAGCAGGTCGCTCGCGTCGGCGTTGATGATGCCCCCGCCGGCGACGATCAGCGGCTTGTCGGCGGCGAGCAGCATGTCGAGCGCCTTCTCGACCTGCCTGCGCGTCGCCGCGGGCTTGTAGACCGGAAGCGGCTCGTAGGTGTCGATGTCGAACTCGATCTCGGCCATCTGCACGTCGAACGGCAGGTCGATCAGCACCGGACCCGGGCGGCCCGAGCGCATCAGGTGGAACGCCTGCTGGAACGCGCGCGGCACCTGCGCCGGCTCGCGCACCGTGACGGCCCACTTGGTCACCGGCTTGGCGATGGCCTCGATGTCCACCGCCTGGAAGTCCTCCTTGTGCAGCCGCGCGCGCGGCGCCTGGCCGGTGATGCACAGGATCGGGATGCTGTCCGCGCTGGCCGAGTACAGCCCGGTGATCATGTCGGTGCCGGCCGGCCCCGAGGTACCGATGCACACGCCGATGTTGCCGGCCTTCGCGCGCGTGTAGCCCTCGGCCATGTGCGACGCGCCCTCGACGTGGCGCGCCAGCACGTGCGCGATGCTCTGCCGCTCGCGCAGCGCCGCGTACAGCGGGTTGATCGCCGCGCCGGGCACGCCGAAGGCGTTGGTCACGCCTTCCTTCTCCATCACGAGCACGGCGGCCATCGCCGCCCTCATCTTCGCCATGAGCGTCTCCTTCGAGCCTGTGGAACGGACGGGTGCGATCGTCGCGGCGCGCGCGCGGCAACGGAACGCCACGGCGGGCAGAGCTGCTATTCCGTGGCGGAATGGCTGGCGCTACGATACGCCATGGACCGCGTCACCGGCATCCGGCTGTTCATCCGCGTCGTCGAGACCGGCAGCTTCAGCCGCGCCGCGGCCGACCTCGGCATCACGCAGCCGACCGCGACGAAGCACGTCGCCGCGCTCGAGGCCAAGCTCGGTGCGCGGCTGTTCCACCGCAGCACGCGCGGCGTGACGCCGACCGAGGTCGGCGCGGCGTACTACGACAAGTGCAAGGCGATCGCGCACGAGCTCGACGAGGCCGACAGCCTCGCGTCGCTGATGGCCTCGCGCGTGCAGGGGGTGCTGCGCATCAGCACGTCGGTCGCGTTCGGCCGGCGCGTGCTGACGCCGCTGGTGCTGCGCTTCATGCAGCAGCACCCGGGGCTGCAGGTCGACCTCGGCTTCGACGACCGCTACGTGAACCTCGTCGAGCAGGGCATCGACCTCGCGATCCGCATGGGACGGCTCGCCGACTCGCAGCTCGGCGCGCGCTACCTCGGCGTCAACCCGTGGGTGCTCGTCGCCGCGCCGGGGTACCTCGCGCGGCGCGGCACGCCGGCGCACCCCGGTGAACTCGCGCAGCACGACGCGCTGATCTACAGCAGCGTGCAGGGCGACGAGCGCTGGCACTTCAGCGGTGCCGACGGGCGCACGCTGCAGGTGCCGGTGCGCGGGCCGCTGCGCAGCAACAACCTGTCGGCGATTCTCGCGGCGACGCGCGCCGGCATGGGCCTGGCCGTGCTGCCGTGGTACGTCGCGCACGCGTCGGTGCGCGACGGCGCCGTGCAGCCGCTGCTGACCGACTGGACGCTGCCGGTGCAGGAGATCCACGCCGTCTACACGTCGCCGAAGCTGGTGCCGACCAAGGTGCGCGGCTTCGTCGACTGGCTGCAGGGCCAGTTTCCCGACCGCTGGTGGGCGCGCGACGCCGGCTGAGCGGGCGCGTCAGTGCGGCGCGGCGTGTCGCTCGCGGTACGCGCTCGGCGCCAGCCCGGTGCCGCGCTTGAAGAAGCGGCTGAAGTAGGCCGGGTCGTCGAAGCCGAGCTCGAACGCCAGCCGCGACACCGGCGCCGCGACGTAGACGAGACGCCGGCACGCTTCGCGCAGCAGGCGGTCGTGCACGACGGCCTGCGCGCTCAATCCGGTCTCGGCGCGCGCGAGGCGGTTCAGCCGCGCCGGCGACAGGCCCAGCTGCGACGCGTAGCGGCTCACCGGCCAGTGCTCGAGGTGGTGCGCCTCGACGAGCGCGAGGAAGCGCGCGAACAGCGCGCGGTGCGGGCGCGCGCGGCCGCGCTCGGGGCGCGCGTCGCGCTGCGCCTGTGCGGTCAGCTGCGCCAGCCGCCACACGGCCGCACGCGCGAGCCACACCGGCACCGGCGCCCCGGCCGTGCCCGGCGCACGGAACTCGGCCAGCAGCGCGTCGAGCAGCGCCGCGGTGCGCTGCGTGTCGGGGGCCTGCGCGTCGAACGCGAGCACGCGCGGCGCGGCGAACAGCGTGTGCAGCGCCTCGCCGGCGGCGGGCAGGTCGCCCTCGACGAGCGAGCGCGGGCTCATCGTCAGCACGAAACCGTCGGTCTCGGGCGCGAAGCGGAACGCGTGCACGACGCCGGGTGGGATCACGATGGCCGCCGGTGCGTCGCAGCGGCCGTGCGATTCGTCGAGGTCCACGTCGGCGTGGCCGCGCTGGACCCACACCACCTGGTACAGCCCGCGGTGCACGTGGGCGTCGATCTCCCAGTGGTACAGCCGGCTGCGCGACTGGATCGGCTCGATGTGCAGCATCTCGCCGCCGGCGGGCACCGGGTCACCCGGTTCCCCGTACAGGGCGAACGCGGGCACGCCGCCGCGCGCGCGCGGCGACACGGACGCTCGGCGGCCGGCGGGTGCAGACGACATGGCGCGATTCTGGGCGCAACGAACGCGGCGCGGGGCCGCACACGCTCACCGGCCGCGCCAGCTCATTCCGGTTCGATCTTCGCGGCGCGGATCACGTCGCCCCAGCGCTTGATCTCGCTCGTCAGCAGCGCCTGCAGCTCGGCCGGCGAGCTCGCGGCCAGTCGCATGCCGAGCTTGCCGAGCTTCTCGCGCACCGACGGCGTGGCGATCGCGTCGCGCGCGGCCTTGTTCAGTGCGTCGATCACCGCCGCCGGCGTGCCCGCCGGCGCGGCGAGCGCGTTCCACGACGCGACGTCGTAACCGGCCACACCGGCCTGCGCGACGGTGGGTACGTCGCGCAGCGCGGCGTTGCGCTGGCTCGACGTGACGGCCAGCGCCTTGACGGCGCCGGCGCTGACCTGCGGCATCATCGGCCCGACGATCTCGAATGCGACGTCGATCTCGCCGGCGCGCAGCGCCGTGAGCACCGCCGGGCTGGCCTTGTACGGCACGACGAGCGCCTCGATACCGGCCACCGTCTCGAACAGCTTGGCCGACAGGTGCTGCGTGCTGCCGATCGCGATCGTGCCGACGTTGAGCTTGCCCGGGTTGGCCTTCGCGAACGCGACCATGTCGGCGAGCGTCGCGAAGCGCGAGTTGGCCGGCACGAAGATGCCAAGGTCGAAGTAGCCGAGCGTGCCCACCGGCGCGAAGTCCTTGACGGGGTCGTACGGCAGCTTCTTGAACAGCCCGACGCTGACCGCGTTGGCGTTGCTCATCAGCAGCAGCGTGTGGCCGTCGGGCCTGGCCGAGGTCACGGCCTGCGCGGCGACGATGCCGCCGGCGCTGGGCTTGTTGTCGATGACGACCGACTGCCCGAGCGTCGTGGCCATGTGCTCGCCGACGGCGCGCGCCGTCAGGTCGGCGATGCCGCCGGGGCCGAACGGCACGACGATCGTGATCGGCCGCTCGGGAAAGCGCGCCTGCGCGCGCGCGGCGTGCGGCAGCGCGGCGATCACCGGCAGCGCGGCGGCGGCGGCGACGAGGCGGCGGCGCGACGCATCGCGCGGGGTTGGACGGGTCATCGGGAAGGGCTCCTGTCGTCGTGGGGTCGGTCGGGGGGGCGGGCGCGCTCAGTCGGCCGCGAGCTGCTGCTCGAGCTGGTGCAGCACCTGGTAGCACGGCAGCACCTGCGCGACGCTCGCGTTGGGCTCGCGCCGCTCGCGGATCGCGGCGAAGAACTCGCGGTCCTGCAGCTCGATGCCGTTCATCGAGACGGCGACGCCGCTGACGTCGATCTTCTCGTCCCTGCCGGTGAACAGGTCGTCGTAGCGCGCGATGTAGGTGCCGCTGTCGCCGATGTAGCGGAAGAAGGTGCCCAGCGGCCCGTCGTTGTTGAACGACAGGCTCAGCGTGCAGATCGCGCCGTTGGCCGCCTTGAGCTGGATCGACATGTCCATCGCGATGCCCAGCGTCGGGTGGATCGGCCCCTGGATCGCGTTGGCCTTGACGATCGGGCTCATCGTCTGGTACGCGAAGAGGTCGACCGTGTGCGCGGCGTGGTGCCACAGCAGGTGGTCGGTCCAGCTGCGCGGCTGGCCGAGCGCGTTGGTGTTCGTGCGGCGGAAGAAGTAGGTCTGCACGTCCATCTGCTGGATGTGGAACTCGCCGGCGACGATCTTGCGGCGCACCCACTGGTGGCTCGGGTTGAAGCGCCGCGTGTGGCCGCACATCGCGACCAGCCCGGTCTCCTTCTGCCGCTGCACGACCTGCTCGCCGTCGGCGAGGCGGTCGCACAGCGGGATCTCGACCTGCACGTGCTTGCCCGCGTCGAGGCACGCCAGCGCCTGCGCGGCGTGCAGCTGCGTCGGCGTGCACAGGATGACGGCGTCGACCTCCTTGATCTTCAGGCTCTCGGCGAGGTCGGTCGCGACGTGCGGGATGCCGTACTTGTCGGCGACTTCCTGCGTCTTGGCCAGCTCGCGGCCGACGACGGAGACGACCTTGACGTCGGGGATGTTCTTGATGCCGTCCAGGTGCTTGATGCCGAACGCACCGGCGCCGGCCAGCGCCACGTTGAGGGTCATGTCAGTTCTCCAGGATCAGGTGGCCGACGGCCGTGTTGCTCGCCGGCACGTGATAGAAGCGGTGTGCGACCTTCGGCTTGGGGCCGCCGGCCACGTCGGCCATCGCGCCGCGCGCGATCAGCCACATCACGAGCTCGATGCCCTCGCTGCCGGCCTCGCGCACGTACTCGATGTGCGGCACCTGCGCGAGACCCGCGGGGTCGTCGATCAGGCGGTCGAGGAAGCGGTTGTCCCACTCCTTGTTGATCAGCCCGGCGCGCGCGCCCTGCAGCTGGTGGCTCATGCCGCCGGTGCCCCAGATCTGCACGTTGAGATCTTCGTCGTAGCTCTCGACGGCCTTGCGGATCGCCTGGCCGAGCGCGAAGCAGCGCCGCCCCGACGGCACCGGGTACTGCACCACGTTGACCGCGAACGGGATCACCTTGAACGGCCACGCGTCCTTTACCGGGTCGAGCTTGCCGCACATCAGCGACAGCGGCACCGTCAGACCGTGGTCGACGTCCATCTTGTTGACGATCGTCAGGTCGAAGTCGTCCTGGATCACGCTCTGCGCGATGTGGCTCGCGAGCTCCGGGTGGCCGACGACCTTGGGCACCGGCCGCGGGCCCCAGCCCTCGTCGGCGACCGCGTACTCGGCGGCGGTGCCGATCGCGAAGGTGGGGATGATCTCGAGGCTGAACGCGGTCGCGTGGTCGTTGTAGACGAGGAACACGACGTCGGGGCGGTGCTCCTTCAGCCACTGCTTCGAGAACTCGTAGCCGGCGAAGACCTTCTGCCAGTACGGCTCGCCGGTCTTGCCGAGGTCGAGCGCCGCGCCGATGGCCGGCACGTGCGAGGTGTAGACGGAGGCGGTGATGCGGGCCATCGGGGTCCTTTCAGTCGAACAGGCGGCCGCTGCCGTGGCCCTGCGGCTGGTGCTGCGGCTGGGCGTCGCCGTCCTCGCCGAGGAAGCGGTTGCCCTCGGGCGAGCGGCCGCCGGCGATCATCATGTCGCGGTACTCGGCTTCGGTCATGCCGGTCATCGAGCCGGCCATCTGCTGGAAGCTCTTGCCGTGCGTCGAGCCGATCTTGGCAAGGAAGTAGATGTTGCCGCCGAGCGCGATGCAGCGGTTGAGGTCGCCGTCGAGCACGGCCTGCTTCTGCTCCTCGGTCATCGGCCACTCGTCGAGGTAGGCGCGGCGGTCGGCCAGGTAGCGCGCGCGGTTTTCGGGCTTCATCAGGCTCATGCAGAACTGGTTGAGCCAGTAGCCCTTGCGCGACTGGTCGGCGTCGAAGATCGTCGTGCCGGGGATGTCGAGATACGGTTTTTGCAGGGCCATGGGGCTCAGAGGCTGAGAGGCAATTGATCGCCGCAGACGCCCGTCGAGTTGGCCTCAAAGCCAGAGGAACGAACGTCACGCGGCGCTGCTGCG
>NZ_JALBGB010000054.1:0-9376 GCF_022631395.1 Calidifontimicrobium sp. SYSU G02091 | reverse complement strand
CGCGCAGCAGCGCCGCGTGACGTTCGTTCCTCTGGCTTTGAGGCCAACTCGACGGGCGTCTGCGGCGATCAATTGCCTCTCAGCCTCTGAGTCCGGCGTCCGGCCGTCCCCGCGTGCGCGCGGACGGCGCGCCGATGTCCACCCTGCCGCGTGCCGCCGCCCCGCCGGCGGCGCCTGATCCATGTTGACGATCCTGTTCGACGGCATCGCCTACGGGATGCTGCTGTTCATCCTCGCGATCGGCCTGTCGGTGACGATGGGGTTGATGAACTTCATCAACCTCGCGCACGGCGCGTTCGCGATGCTCGGCGGCTACGTGACCGTCGTCGCGATGCGCAGCCACGACGTGCCCTTCGTCGCCGCGCTGGGCCTCGCGTTTGTCGTGCCGGCCGTCGTCGGCGCGGTGCTCGAGCGCACGCTGTACCGGCCGATGTACGGCCGCCCGCACCTCGACCAGGTGCTGTTCACGATCGGGCTCGTCTTCATGGCGGTCGCGGCGACCGACTACTTCATGGGCGCGCAGCAGCAGATCGTGCAGCTGCCCGACTGGCTGCGCGGGCGCACCGAGTTGTTCGACGGCGCGCTCGGCATGGGCCACTACCGCCTGTTCATCATCGCGGTGTGCGCGCTGCTGACGGTGGCGCTGCAGCTCGCGCTGACGCGCACACGATTCGGCAGCCGGCTGCGCGCCAGCGTCGACGACGCGCGCGTGGCCGGCGGGCTGGGCATCAACGTGAACCAGATCTTCGCGATCACGTTCGCGGTCGGCTCGGGGCTGGCCGGCATCGGCGGCGCGCTCGGTGCCGAGGTGCTCGGGCTCGAGCCGACGTTCCCGCTGAAGTTCATGGTCTATTTCCTGATCGTCGTCGCCGTCGGCGGCACGTCGTCGATCGCCGCGCAGTTCGGCGCCGCGCTGCTGCTGGGCATCGCCGACGTCGCCGGCAAGTACTACATCCCGAAGCTCGGCGCCTTCGTCGTCTACTCGCTGATGATCGCGATCCTGGTCTGGCGCCCGCAGGGCCTGTTCACGCGCGGAGCCGCGCGATGACGACGCCGCTGCGTCCGTCGAGCGCGCGCTGGCGCGCGTGGGAACCCGTCGTCTGGCTGGTGGCGTTCGCACTGCCGGCGCTGGTGCCCAGCCATTCGCTCATCGTCAGCGAGATCGCGATCGTCGCGCTGTTCGCGATCTCGCTCGACCTCGTGCTCGGCTACGCCGGCATCGTCTCGCTCGGCCACGCGGCGTTCTTCGGCTTCGGCGCCTACAGCGCGGCGCTGTTCGCGAAGCACCTGTCGCCCGACCCGCTGCTCGGGCTGGCGGTGGGCACCGGCGCGGCGCTGCTGCTGGGGCTGCTGTGCGCGGCGACGATCATCCGCGGCAACGACCTGACGCGGCTGATGGTCACGCTGGGCACGTCGCTGATCCTGTGGGAACTCGCCAACCGGCTCGATGGGCTGACCGGCGGCGCCGACGGCCTGCAAGGCGTCGTGATGGGGCCGGTGCTCGGTCGCTTCGAATTCGACCTTTACGGCCAGACCGCGGCGTGGTATTCGCTGGCGGTGCTGTTCGCGCTCTTCGTATTCGCGCGGCAGCTCGTGCACTCGCCGTTCGGCGCGACGCTGAAGGCCGTGCGCGACAACCGGCTGCGCGCGATGGCCATCGGCATCCCGGTCACGCAGCGGCTCGTCGTCGTCTACACCGTGGCCGCCGGCATGGCCGGCGCGGCCGGCAGCCTGCTCGCGCAGACCACCGGCTTCGCGTCGCTCGAAGTGTTCGGCATCGAGCGCTCGGCCGACGTGCTGCTGATGCTGGTCATCGGCGGCGTCGGCTGGCTGTACGGCGGCATCGCCGGCGCGATCGTGTTCAAGCTGCTGCACGACGTGATCGCCGACATCACGCCGCAGTACTGGACGTTCTGGATCGGGCTGTTCCTCGTCGTGCTGATGCTGGTGGGCCGCGACCGCCTGCTCAAGCCGTGGACGTGGTGGTCGCGCAAGGGGGCGACGCGATGAGTGCGACCTTGGCCACGGACCGCCGCACCGTGCTGCGCTGCGACGGGCTGGTCAAGCGCTTCGGCGGCATCACGGCCACCGACCACGTGACGCTGGCCGTCGAGGCGGGCGCGCGCCACGCGCTGATCGGCCCCAACGGCGCCGGCAAGACGACGCTGATCAACCTGCTGACCGGCGTGCTGCCGCCCACCGAGGGTCGCATCGAGCTCGAGGGCACCGACATCACGACGCTGGCGCCGCACGAGCGCGTCGGCCGCGGGCTGGTGCGCACGTTCCAGATCAACCAGCTGTTCGCGTCGATGACGCCGCGCGAGACGCTGGCGCTCGTCGTCGCGCAGCGCCGCGGACGCGGCGGGCGCTGGTGGCGCCCGCTCGACCGCGACGCCGAGGTGATGCAGCGCGCCGAGCAGCTGATCGCGCAGTTCCACCTCGCCGACAGCGCCGACCAGCGCACCGAGCACCTGGCCTACGGCAAGCGCCGGCTGCTCGAGATCGCGATCGCACTGGCCTGCGAGCCGCGCGTGCTGCTGCTCGACGAGCCGGTCGCGGGCGTGCCGCCGGGCGAGCGCGAGGAGCTGCTGCACACGGTGGCGAACCTGCCGCGCGACGTCTCGGTGCTGCTGATCGAGCACGACATGGACCTCGTGTTCGGCTTCGCCGAGCGCATCACGGTACTCGTCAACGGCGGCGTGCTGACCGAGGGCACGCCCGACGCGATCGCCGCCGACCCGCGGGTGCGCGAGGTCTACCTCGGCCACGGAGCGCAGGCATGAGCGAACTGCTGCGCGTCGAAGGGCTGCGCGCCGGCTACGGCGAGGCCGTCGTGCTCGACGGCGTCGACGTCGCGCTGCCCGAGGGCCACACGCTGGCGCTGCTCGGGCGCAACGGCACCGGCAAGACGACGCTGATCAACACGCTGGTCGGCGTGACGACGCACCACGGCGGGCGCATCGTGCTCGGCGGGCGCGAGGTGCAGCGCCTGCCGTCGCACGCGCGTGCTGCAGCCGGGCTCGGCTGGGTGCCGCAGGAGCGCAACATCTTCAAGTCGCTGACGGTGCACGAGAACCTCACCGCCGTCGCGCGCCCCGCGACGCACGGCCGCGCGGCGCGCCCGTGGACGCCCGAGCGCGTCTACGAGATGTTCCCGCGGCTGGCCGAGCGCCGCGGCAACCTGGGCACGCAGCTGTCGGGCGGCGAGCAGCAGATGCTCGCCGTGGGCCGGGCGCTGGTGCTCAACCCGCGGCTGCTGCTGCTCGACGAGCCGCTCGAGGGGCTGGCGCCGATCATCGTCGAGGAATTGCTGCGCGCGATCCGTCGCATCACGCGCGACGAAGGCGTGTCGGCGATCATCGTCGAGCAGCACCCGCAGGCCATCCTCGCGATCAGCGACCACGCCGTCGTGCTCGACCAGGGCCGCGTCGTGCACGCCGACCGCGCCGACGCGCTGGCCGCCGACACCGAGCGGCTGCACCGCCTGCTCGGCGTGGCCGGCGCCAAGGAGCACTGACGCGATGGCCGCCGACCTCGTCCTCGTGCCCGGCCTGATGTGCGACGCGGCGGTGTGGGAGCCGCTGCTGCCGTCGCTGTCGGCGGTGGCCACGTGCCACATCGTCGACCACGGCGACGCCGACGACCTCGCGCTGATGGCGCGCCGCCTGCTCGACGCCGCGCCGCCGCGCTTCGCGCTGGCCGGCCACTCGATGGGCGGTCGCGTCGCGCTCGAGGTGATGCGCCTGGCCCCCGATCGCGTCGAACGGCTGGCGCTGCTCGACACCGGCTACCGCGCCCGCGCCGGCGGTGCCGCCGGCGACGAGGAGGCGCGCAAGCGCCAGGCGCTGCTCGACGTCGCGCGCACGCAGGGCGTGCGCGCGATGGCGCAGCGCTGGGTGCAGGACATGGTGCACCCGGCGCGGCTGACCGACGCCGCGCTGATCGAGCGCATCGTCGCGATGTTCGAGCGCAAGAGCGCCGACACCTTCGCGCGCCAGATCCGCGCGCTGCTCGAGCGCCCCGACGCGACCGACGTGCTGCGCCGCGTGCGCGTGCCCACGCTCGTGATGTGCGGCCGCGCCGACGGCTGGGCGCCCGTGTCGCAGCACGAGGAGATCGCCGCGCTGCTGCCGGCCGGCGTCGCGATGCTGCGCGTCGTCGACGACGCCGGCCACATGAGCACGATGGAGCGCCCCGGTGCGGTGGCCGACGTGATGCTCGAGTGGCTCGCCGCGCCCGCGCGCTGACGCCCTCCCGCCGCAAGGAGATCGCCCATGGACGCAGAGCAACTGGCGGCCGCGCAGGCCTGCCGCGACGTCGTCGTCGCCAGCGCGCACGCGGTCGACGCGCGCGACTTCGACGCCTTCGCCGCGCTGTTCACCGACGACGCCGTGCTCGTGCGCCCCAACGGCGACGCGCTGCACGGCCGCGCCGCGATCCTCGCCGCCTACCGCCAGCGCGACCCGGCGCGGCTGACGCGGCACGTGATCGGCAGCCATGCGGTCGAGCTGCTCGACGCGAACACGGCGCGCTCGCGCTGCTACGTCGTCGTCTGGGGCGGCCACGCCGACGACGCGCCGACGCCGCAGGGCCGGCCGGCCGACGCGACGCAGATGGTCGGCGAGTTCGCCGACGAGCTGGTGCGCACCGCCGCCGGCTGGCGCATCCGCCGCCGCGATGCGAGCTTCGCGCTGTTCCGCCGCTGAGGCGGCACGCAGCGGCATCGGCCCATGCCACGGCGACATAGCAGGTATCTGCAGCCATGCCTCGACGGCAATAGTCGGCCGTCCCACAATCGCTCGCTCCTGCCGTGGCAGCCCCGCGCCGTGCCGACCCGTCCCTTGACCCCCGTCCGCTGATGACCCCCGCGATCACCGGCATCTCGTCGATGGCCACCCGCCAGGTGCTGGCCGAACTGGCCGCCGCGTACCGTGCGCGCACCGGCGTCGCCGTCGAGATCGAGTCCGTCGGCGGCGTCGATGCGGCCAAGCGAGTGGCGGCCGGCGAGCCGTTCGACGTCGTCGTGCTCGCGTCCGACGCGATCGCGAAGCTCGAAGCCGCCGGCGCCATCGTGCCCGGCAGCGTGACGCCGCTCGTGCGCTCGGCGGTCGCGATCGCGGCGCGCGCGGGTGCCACGGCGCCCGACGTCGGCAGCGAGGAGGCGCTCAGGCGCGCCGTGCTCGCCGCGCGCTCGATCGGCTATTCGACGGGCCCGAGCGGTACCGCGCTGCTGCAGCTGTTCGAGCGCTGGGGCGTGGCCGACGCGCTGCGCGCGCGCGTCGTGCAGGCGCCGCCCGGCGTGCCGGTGGGCACGCTGGTCGCGCGCGGCGACGTCGAGCTCGGCTTCCAGCAGTACAGCGAGCTGATGAACCTCGACGGCATCCAGGTGCTGGGCACGATGCCGCCGGGCACGGAGATCGTCACCGTCTTCACCGGCGCCGTGTGCACCGCGTCGAAGCAGCCCGACGCGGTGCGCGCGCTGCTCGACTTCATGCGCTCGCCCGCAGCTGCCGACGCGAAGCGCCGCCACGGCATGCAACCGGCGTGACCCCTTTCCCACGGAGCCCCCGATGATCATCGACTGCCACGGCCACTACACGACGGCGCCCAAGGCGCTCGAGACCTGGCGCAACCAGCAGATCGCCGGCATCAAGGACCCGGCCGTGATGCCGAAGGCCGCCGACCTGCGGATCTCCGACGACGAGATCCGCGAGTCGATCGAGACGAACCAGCTCGCGAAGATGCGCGAGCGCGGCAGCGACCTGACGATCTTCAGCCCGCGCGCGAGTTTCATGGCGCACCACATCGGCGACTTCGCGGTCAGCTCGACGTGGGCCGCGATCTGCAACGAGCTGGTCCACCGCGTCGCGACGCTGTTTCCCGACCACTTCATCGGCTGCGCGATGCTGCCGCAGTCGCCCGGCGTCGACCCGGCCACCTGCATCCCCGAGCTCGAGAAGTGCGTCAAGGAGTACGGCTTCGTCGCGATCAACCTGAACCCCGACCCGTCGGGCGGGCACTGGACCAGCCCGCCGCTGACCGACCGCCACTGGTACCCGATCTACGAGAAGATGGTCGAGTACGACATCCCGGCGATGATCCACGTCAGCACGTCGTGCAACGCGTGCTTCCACACCACCGGCGCGCACTACATCAACGCCGACACGACGGCGGTGATGCAGCTGATCCAGGGCGACCTGTTCAAGGACTTCCCGACGCTGCGCTTCGTGATCCCGCACGGCGGCGGCGCCGCGCCGTATCACTGGGGGCGCTACCGCGGCCTCGCGCAGGAGCTGAAGAAGCCGCTGCTCGCGGAGCACCTGCTGAACAATGTGTTCTTCGACACCTGCGTCTACCACCAGCCTGGCATCGACCTGCTGACGCGCGTGATCCCGATCGACAACATCCTGTTCGCCAGCGAGATGATCGGCGCGGTGCGCGGCATCGACCCCGAGACGGGCCACCACTTCGACGACACCAAGCGCTACATCGAGGCCGCCGATATCGACCCCGAGGCGCGCCACAAGATCTACGAGGGCAACGCGCGCCGCGTCTACCCGCGGCTCGACGCCGCGCTGAAGGCGCGCGGCCTCTGACCACGAGGACCACCACCATGTACCAGCTCGGCATCGTCAAGCGTCACATCACGCGCGCCGACCCGGCCGCCGTCGAGGCGCTGTCGCGCTTCGGCGTGGCCACCGTCCACGAGGCCATGGGCCGCGTCGGCCTGATGCAGCCCTACATGCGCCCGATCTACGGCGGCGCGCACCTGTGCGGCACCGCCGTCACGGTGCTGCTGCACCCGGGCGACAACTGGATGATGCACGTCGTCGCCGAGCAGATCCGCCCGGGCGACGTGGTGGTCGCCGCCGTCACCGCCGAGTGCACCGACGGCTTCTTCGGCGACCTGCTCGCGACGTCGTTCCGCGCCCAGGGTGCCAAGGGCCTCGTGATCGACGCTGGCGTGCGCGACGTCAAGGACCTGACCGCGATGCAGTTCCCGGTGTGGAGCAAGGCGATCAGCGCCAAGGGCACGATCAAGGCCACGCTCGGCTCGGTCAACGTGCCGGTCGTGTGCGCCGGCGCGCTCGTCAACCCGGGCGACGTCGTGCTCGCCGACGACGACGGCGTCGTCGTCGTGCCGGCCGCGCTCGCCGCGCAGACCGCGGAAGCCGCGGCCAAGCGCGAGGCCAGCGAGGCCGACAAGCGCGAGAAGCTGGCCGCGGGCGTGCTCGGGCTGGACATGTACAACATGCGCCCGGCGCTCGAGAAGGCCGGCCTGAAGTACATCGACTGAGATGGTCCACTCCCGAAGCGCCTGCGGCGCCTCCCCCTGGAGGGAGCGCCGCCAGCGGAACGGCCCAGCCGGATCCGCAGCGGCCGCTTGAGGGTGTCCGGAACCGGCGACAGGGGCTCTCCCGAATGATGGATGCAGATTCGAAACGCTGGCGCGTCGGCCTCGTCGGCTACGGCGAGGTCGGCCGCATCGTCGCCGAGGACCTGCGTGCGCAGGGCGTCGCCGTCGCCGCGTACGACGTCAAGCTCGACGACGCGCGCGGCCACGCGATGCGCGGCCACGCGGCCGAACACGGCGTCGTGCTCGCGGCGTCGCATGCGGCGCTGGCCGCGGGCAGTGACCTCGTGATCTCGGCCGTCACCGCGAGTCAGGCCGTCACCGTGGCCCGCGCCATCGCCCCGGCGCTGCGTGCCGGCACCTTCGTGCTCGACCTCAACTCGGCCTCGCCCGGCGCCAAGATCGACGCTGCACGCACCGTCGACGCCGCCGGCGGCCGCTACGTCGAGGGCGCCGTGATGACGTCGGTGCCCCCGTACCGCATCAAGGTGCCGACGATCCTCGGCGGCCCGCACGCGGCCGCGCTCGCGCCGGCGCTCGCGGCGCTGGGCTTCGCCGGCTGCAAGGCCGGCAGCGACCGGCTCGGCGTCGCGTCGGCGTCGAAGATGTGCCGCAGCGTGATGATCAAGGGCCTCGAGGCGATGGTCATCGAGAGCTTCACGACGGCGCGCCACTACGGCGTCGAGGACGCCGTGATCGCGTCGCTGCACGAGACCTTCCCCGGCATCGACTGGGAGAAGCAGGCGGCGTACTTCTTCCAGCGCGTCATCGAGCACGGGCGCCGCCGTGCCGAGGAGATGCGTGAAGTCGCGCAGACGGTACGCGAGGCCGGGCTCGAGCCGTGGTCGGCGGCCGGCACCGCCGAGCGCCAGGCTTGGGTCGCCGATGCGGCCGACGCCGGCTGGTTCGGTGTGCGCGGCACACCGGGCTTTGCGCGCAGCGCCGACTGGCGCACCGAAGCCGACCGCATCCTCGCCCACCTGAAGCCCAAGGACTGAGACGATGAGCAAGCCCACGACGGGCCCGTTCGAGAAGACCCCCGGCTGGCTCGACTGGTTCGACGGCCCGAGCCAGCCGCAGTTCAGGCTGCCGGCCGGCGCGGTCGACGCGCACTGCCACGTGTTCGGCCCCGGCGCCGTGTTCCCGTACGCGCCCGAGCGCAAGTACACGCCGTGCGATGCCAGCAAGGAGCAGCTGTTCGCGCTGCGCGACCACCTCGGCTTCGCGCGCAACGTGATCGTGCAGGCCACGTGCCACGGCGCCGACAACCGCGCGCTCGTCGACGCCTGCCTCGCATCGAACGGCAGGGCGCGCGGCGTGGCCACCGTGCGGCGCAGCGTGACCGACGACGAGCTGCAGCGGCTGCACGCGGCCGGCGTGCGCGGCGTGCGCTTCAACTTCGTCAAGCGGCTCGTCGACTTCACGCCCAAGGACGAGCTGATGGAAATCGCCGCGCGCATCGCCCGGCTCGGCTGGCACGTCGTCGTCTACTTCGAGGCGCCCGACCTGCCGGAGCTGTGGGACTTCTTCACCGCACTGCCGACCACCGTCGTCGTCGACCACATGGGCCGGCCCGACGTGTCCAAGCCGGTGGACGGTCCCGAGTTCGCGCTGTTCCTGAAGTTCATGCGCGAGCACCCGAACGTCTGGAGCAAGGTCAGCTGCCCCGAACGCCTGTCCAAGAGCGGCCCACCGGCGCTGCATGGCGAGCGCGCCCCCTACCGCGACGTCGTGCCGTTCGCGCGCCGCATCGTCGAGACCTTCCCCGACCGCGTGCTGTGGGGCACCGACTGGCCGCACCCGAACCTGAAGGACCACATGCCCGACGACGGGCTGCTGGTCGACTTCATCCCGCACATCGCGCCGACGCCCGAGCTGCAGCGCAAGCTGCTGGTCGACAACCCGATGCGCCTGTACTGGCCCGAGGAGGTCTGAGAGCGTGAGAGTTTTTCGTCCGCTGCCCTCGTGCTGGCATGTCTCTGGCTTGCTGTTGGGCATGAGCGATCCGACGCACCAAGACAG
>NZ_JALBGB010000053.1:0-9999 GCF_022631395.1 Calidifontimicrobium sp. SYSU G02091 | reverse complement strand
CGCGCAGCAGCGCCGCGTGACGTTCGTTCCTCTGGCTTTGAGGCCAACTCGACGGGCGTCTGCGGCGATCAATTGCCTCTCAGCCTCTGAGAGCGGCACCCGCCGCGACCGGCAGCGCGCCGATGCGCCGGTACCGCTTCACGCAGCTCGACGTGTTCGGGGCACGCGCGCTGGCGGGCAACCCGCTGGCCGTCGTGCACGACGCGCAGACGCTCGACGACGCGCGCATGGCCGCGTTCGCGCGCTGGACGCGGCTGTCGGAGACGACGTACCTGCTGCCGCCCACCGATGCGCGCGCCGACTACCGCGTGCGCATCTTCACCCCCGGCGGCGAGCTGCCGTTCGCCGGCCACCCGACACTGGGCAGCGCGGCCGCGTGGCTCGCCGCCGGCGGCGTGCCGAAGGACGACGGCGTCGTCGTGCAGCAGTGTGGCGTGGGTCTGGTGCGCGTGCGCCGCGACGGAGCGCGGCTCGCGTTCGCCGCACCGCCGCTCAAGCGCACCGGGCCGCTCGACGAAGCGCTGCTCGCACGCATCGCCGGCTGGCTGCGCGTGCCGCGCGGCGACCTCGTCGCGCACCAGCACGTCGACAATGGCCCCGGCTGGGTCGCCGTGATGCTGCCGTCGGCCGCGGCGGTGCGCGCGCTGCGCCCGGACTTCGGCGGCTGCGACGTCAAGCTCGGCGTCGTCGGCCCCGAGGCGCCGGGCGGCGAGACGGCGTTCGAGGTGCGCGCGTTCTTCCCCGGCCCGAACGGGATGTTCGAGGACCCGGTGACCGGCAGCCTCAACGCCGGCCTCGCGCAGTGGCTGACCGCCGTCGGGCTGGCGCCGCCGCGCTACGTCGCCGCGCAGGGCGGCGCGCTCGGCGCCGACGGGCGCGTGCACGTCGAGCGCGTCGGCGACGACGTCTGGATCGGCGGCGAGGTCGCCGTCTGCATCGAAGGCACGGTCGCGCTGTGACGGCCGCACTCGACCACCTCGTCGTCGCCGCAGCGACGCTCGACGACGGCGTCGCGTGGTGCGAGGCGACGCTGGGCGTCGTGCCCGACGCCGGCGGCCGTCACGCGCTGATGGGCACGCACAACCGGCTGCTCGCGACCGAAAGCGACGCATTCCCGCAGAGTTACCTCGAGATCATCGCCGTCGACCCCGACGCGCCGGCGCCGCCGCGTGTGCGCTGGTTCGGGCTCGATGACCCGTGGCTGCAGCAGCGCCTTCGGCGCCACGGCCCGCAGCTGGTGCACTGGGTCGCGCGCACCGACGCACTCGATGCGCGCCGCGCGGCACTCGCGCGGCTCGGCGTCGACCCGGGCGCCATCGTGGCGGCGCAGCGCGGCACGCTGCGCTGGCGCATCACGCTGCGCGATGACGCGCGCCGCTTCGCCGCCGGTGCGTGGCCGCTGTGGATCGAATGGGACGGCGCGCACCCGACGGCGACGCTGCCGGCGCGCGGCGTGGCGCTGCGCGCGTTCGCCGTCGGCGGCGTGCCGCTGTCGGCCGCGGTCGCGCTCGACGTGCCAGGCGTGACCGTCCACGAGCGTGGCGCGCCGCTGCACGCCGTCCTCGAGACGCCGCGCGGCGCCGTCGAGCTCACCGGCGGCGCGTGAGCCCGGTGCGCCGCCGCGCGACGATGGCCCGCCGCGCCGCGACCGACGTGCCGGCGGCACAGTGCGCGGCCATCGGGCCGTCCGGGCCCGCTTCGGCGGGCCCGCGGGCGCGGGCTTACTCCTTGCGGTAGTTGTCGTGGCAGGCCTTGCAGGTCTGGCCCACGGCACCGAACGCCGCCTTGAGCTGGTCGAGGTTGTTCGACTTCGCCGCGGCGACGAGCTTCTGCGTTTCTTCCTGCAGCTTCTTCGCGCCGGCGTCGAACTGGGCCCGCTCGGTCCAGATCTTCGGCAGCGCGCGCGTGTCGCCCTTGTCGGTGCCGTCGATGAAGCCGGCGAACGGCAGCGGGGCCAGCATCGCGACGATCTCGGCGTTGGCGGTGGCCGCCGCGGCGTCGAACGGGACGCGGCCGTTGGCCATCGCGCCGATGCGGCCGAAGTGCTGGCCCATCACGAAGAACGCGCCCTTGCGGTACTTGACGGCGTCGTCGGGGCGCTGGAATTGGGCCGCCGCGGGCAGCGCGGTCGTCACGGCGAGCGCGGCGGTCGCCGCGGTGAGTGCAAATCGCTTCATGCGTGGTCTCTCCGGTCGGTTCGAGGGACGTGGGTGTCCGGAGTGCTCCGGACCGCGGCCAGTGTAGGGACAAGCGATGAGCCGTCTGTGACCTCGGTTACTCCGCCATCGCCGCCGGCGGCGCGCCGGGTTATCGTTGTGTCCTGAACCGCCCGTCGCCCATGCCCGAGACCGCCCGCCCCGCCGACGCCGCCGTGCCCGTGCGCATCTGGGACCTGCCCACGCGCCTGTTCCACTGGACGCTCGCGCTGGCCGTCGTCGCTGCCATCGTCAGTGCGAAGATCGGCGGCAACGCGATGGTGTGGCACTTCCGCTTCGGCTATGCCGTGTTCGCGCTGCTGGCGTTTCGCCTCGTCTGGGGCTTCGTCGGCGGGCACTGGTCGCGCTTCGCGAGCTTCGTGCCGACGCCGGGGCGCCTCGTGCGCTACCTGCGCGGGGCGCCGCAGCCGGGCGAGCACCTCGACGCCGGCCACAGCCCGCTGGGCGCGCTGTCGGTGTTCGCGCTGCTCGCGGTGCTGGCCGCGCAGGTCGCCACCGGGCTCGTGGCCGACGACGAGATCGCCAACGTCGGGCCGCTGAACCGCTTCGTCGCCGTCGAGACGGGGCTGGCGGCCACGGCGTACCACAAGACCTTCGGCCAGTGGGCGCTGATCGCGCTCGTCGTGATGCACGTCGCGGCGATCGTCGTGTACCGGCTGCGTGGGCGCGACCTCGTCGCACCGATGTGGCACGGCGACAAGACGCTGGCCCCGGGGACGCCGGCGTCGACCGACACGCTGGCCACGCGGCTGTTCGCCGCCGTGCTGATCGCGGGCTGCGCCGTCGTCGTGCGCTGGCTCGTGACGATGGCATGACGACGGCACCACGCGCGATGTCCGAGCCGAGCAGCCTGCCGCCGCGCATCGACTTGACGCCGGCCGACAGCCCCGAGCACCTGGCGCTGGCGCGCGAGATCTTCCGCGAGTACGCCGAGCAGCTCGGCGTCGACCTGGGCTTCCAGGGCTTCGACGACGAGCTCGCGCGGCTGCCCGGCGACTACGCGCCGCCGCAGGGCGCGCTGCTGCTGGCCTTCGTCGACGGCGAACTCGCCGGCTGCGGCGCGGTGCGTCCGCTCGTCGACGTGGACTACGCCAACGCGTGCGAGATGAAGCGGCTGTACGTGCGCCGGCCGTTCCGCCGCTTCGGCATCGGGCGCCTGCTCGCGCAGGCGCTGATGGACCACGCCACCGGCGCCGGCTACTCGGTGATGCTGCTCGACACGCTCGACGACATGGAGGCCGCGCGCGGCCTGTACGCGTCGCTCGGCTTCGAGGAGGTGCCGCCTTACTACTACAACCCGCTGCCCGGGGCCCACTACCTGAAGGCCGACCTCGGCTGACGGCGCGAGCGCGAAGGAGACCGCGATGAACCCGTTTCGACAACTGCTGCGCGCCAGCGGCGCGCACACGCCGGTGGGCACCTGGGTGCTGTCGGCCAGCCCCATCGTCGCCGAGGCCGTCGGCCACGCCGGCTTCGACTGGGGCGTGATCGACATGGAGCACGCGCCGCTGGACGTCGCCGGGCTCGTCGGCATGCTGCAGGCGGTCGGCAACACGAAGATGGTGCCGGTGGTGCGCGTGCCGTGGAACGAGCCGGTCGTCGTCAAGCGCGTGCTCGACGCCGGCGCGACGACGGTGATGTTCCCGTTCGTGCAAAGCGCCGACGAGGCGCGCCGTGCGGTGGCCGCCACGCGCTACCCGCCCGAGGGCGTGCGCGGCGTCGTCGGCACGAGCCGCGCGACCAAGTTCGGCACCGTGGCCAACTACGCCGCGCAGGCCAACCGCTGCGTCGGCGTCATCGTGCAGCTCGAGACGCCGGCCGCGCTCGACGCGCTGCCGGCGATCGCCGAGGTGCCCGGCGTCGACGCGCTGTTCATCGGCCCGGCCGACCTGTCGGCCGCGATGGGTCACCTCGGCCAGGCCCACCACCCGGCGGTGGTCGAGCGCATGGCGAAGGCCGCCGCGCAGTGCAAGGTGCTCGGCAAGCCGGTGGGCACGATCGGCGACTCGCCCGCGGCGGTGGTGCAGTACCGCGCTGCCGGCTTCGACTTCGTCGCGATCGCGTCCGACCTCGCGCTGCTGATGCGTGGTGCGCAGGCCGCTGCCGGCGCGCTGCGCACGCAGGAAGGCGACGACGTCGTGCACTCGGTGGTCGACGGCACGCACACCGACGGCGCGACGTGCTGACCGTCCCCACCCACGCGAGCCCGCGATGACGACCGTCACGTCCCTCGAACTGCACGCCGGCGAACTGCGCCTGGCGCTGCGTCCCGACCTCGGCGGCTGCATCGCCGGGCTGTGGCGCGCCGGGCTGCCGGTGCTGCGCAGCACCGAACCGCTGGCGCTCGAGCGCTCGCGGCAGTCCGGCTGCTACCCGCTGGCGCCGTACTCGAACCGGCTCGGCTTCGCGCGCTTCCGCTGGCTCGGGCACGACCACACGACGCGCCCGAGTCTCGACGATGGCCCGCACTCGATACACGGCGTCGCATGGCAGCGCGCCTGGCGCGTCGAGTCGGCCGACGGCCACACCGCGGCGCTCGCGTTCGTGCACCCCGGCGACGCCGACTGGCCGTTCGCGTTCGCGCTCGACCAGCGCTTCGAGCTCTCGCCGCAGTCGCTGCGCGTGTCGATGCGCATCGTCAACACGGCGCCGCACGCGCAGCCGGTGGGGCTGGGCTGGCACCCGTACTTTCCGAAGCGCGCGCGCAGCCGCCTGCACGCCGAGCTGACGCACCGCTGGGAGTCGGACCCGACGACGCAGCTGCCGACGCGCCGCGTCGCGCAAAGCGGGCTCGACGGCGACGTCGCGCACCTGGACTTCGACCACGTGTTCGACGGCTGGCAGGGCGCGGCGCGCATCCGCGACGAGAAATTCTCGCTGCGGCTGACCTCGTCGCTGGACCGGCTGGTGGTCTACACGCCGCCGGCGAAGGACTACTTCTGCGTCGAGCCGGTCAGCCACGTCAGCAACGCGATCCACATGGCGCAGCCGCTCGCGCACGGGCTGCGCGCGCTCGAGCCGGGGCAGGCGTTCGAGGCGTGGATGCAGCTCGACGTCGCGCCGGCATGACGGCCGTCGAGCCGCTGGCAGGCGTGCCGGCGTGCGCGCTCGGCGAGTCGCCGTTCTGGCATCCGCGCGAGGCGGCGCTGTACTGGGTCGACATCCCCGGGCGCGCGCTGCACCGCTGGACCGGGCGCGACGGCGCGCACCGCCAGTGGCCGCTGCCCACCGAGCCGGGCTGCGTCGCGCCGCGGCTCGGCGGCGGGCTGCTGCTGGCCCTGCGCGACGGGCTGTGGCACTTCGACCCCGGCACCGGCCTGACGCGGCGCGTCGCGAAGGCGCCGTACGACACCGCGACGCAGCGCTTCAACGACGGCAAGGCCGACGCGCTCGGGCGGCTGTGGGTCGGCACCTACAGCGAGGACGGGCGCACCGGCGAGGCCGCGCTGTACCGCTTCGACGCCGGCCGGATCGAGCGCGTGGCCGGCGGCATCGGCGCGAGCAACGGGCTGGCGTGGAGCCCCGACGGCCGCACGATGTACTGGGCCGACACGCGCGCGCACGTGGTGTACGCGTTCGACTTCGGCGTCAGTGGCGGCACGCTGTCGCGCCAGCGCGAGTTCGCGCGCTTCGCGCCGCGCGACGCGGCGGCCCCGGCGGCCTACGGTGGCCGCCCCGACGGTGCCGCGGTCGACGCCGACGGCGGCTACTGGGTCGCGATGTACGAGGGCGCGCGGCTGCTGCGCTTCGCGCCCGACGGCACGCTGTCGTGCGAGGTGCCGCTGCCGGTGCGCAGCCCGACGATGCCGTGCTTCGGCGACGACGACCTGAAGACGCTGTACGTCACGACGGCGCGCAAGGGGCTCGGCGCCGACGAGCTCGCGCGCGAGCCCTGGGCCGGCGCCGTGCTGCGGCTGCGCGTCGACGTGCCCGGGCTGCCGGTCAACTTCGCGCACGCGTGAGCGGCGTGCGCCCGCGCGCTCAGCGTGCGAGCTCGCGCAGCGCCTGCGCGTAGGCGTCGGGCGTCTGCGCGCCCTGCAGCAGGTGCCGGCCGTCGATCACCACCGACGGCACGGCGCGGATGCCGGCCTGCTGCCAGGCCCGTTCGGCCGCGCGCACATCGCCGGCATGCGCGTCGGACCCGATCACGGCGCGTGCACCGTCGTCGTCGAGGCCGGCGTCGCGTGCGAGCTCGAGCAGCACGTCGGCGGCGCCGGGGTTGCGCCCGTCGCGGTGGTACGCGACGAGCAGCGCGTGCTTGAGCCGGCGCTGGACGTCGCCGCCCTGCAGCCCGGCGTGGTGCAGCAGCCGGTGCGCATCGAACGTGTTCCACACGCGCCGCCGCTCGCCGAACGCGAAGCCGACCGCGGCGCCACGCTCGCGCAGCGTTTCGCGCGACGCGGCGAGCTGCGCGTCGCTCAGGCCGTACTTGGCCTTCAGGTACGCGGCGGCGTCCTCGCCGTCGGGGCCGAGTGCCGGGTTCAGCTCGAACGGCTGGATGTGCAGCTCGACGTCGAAGCCGCCCGGCTGCGCGCGCAGCCGCTCGAGCGCGCGTTCGAGCGCGTTCAGGCCGATCGCGCACCACGGGCAGGCGACGTCGGAGACGAAGTCGATGCGCATCACGGTCGTCGCGGTGGCGGTGGGAGGCGCCGATGGTAGAGCGCGCGCGTCAGCCGCGTCGCCAGCCGGCCACCAGCGCGTCGACGCGCGCGTCGACCTCGTCGGGTGGTGCGTCGGTGTCGAGCACGACGGCACCCTCGTCGGCGGCGAGCGGTTCGCGCACGCGCAGCTGCAACGCGAGCACGTCGGCGGTCGCATCCGACGCGTCGCGGTTGTCGGCGGCGCGGCGCGCGAGCCGCTCGCGCAGCACCGGCTCGGGCGCCGTGCACTCGACGGTCACGCAGTCGACGCCGAGCGTGCGTGCCAGCGTGCGCATCGCGTCGCGCTCGCCGCGGCGCAGGAACGCGGCGTCGACGACGACCGAGACGCCGCCTTCGACCGCGTGCCGCGCGACGGCCTCGAGCCGCGCGTAGGTGCGCTCGGTCGCGCGTGCGTGGTACAGCGCCGCGGGGTCGGCGACGCGCGCGGTCGCGGCCAGCCCGTACAGCCGCTTGCGTTCGACGTCGGAGCGCACGCGCACCGCGCCGAGCGCCTCGACCAGCCGCTGCGCGACCGTGCTCTTGCCGCTGCCGCTGACGCCGCTGGTCAGCACCAGGCGCGGCGCTGGCGGGTGCGCGAGGTCGTGCGCGAGCGCGAGGCGCCGCTGCGCGGCGGCGGCGGCCGCGGTGCGTTCGGCGGGCGCCGCGTCCGGCTGCGCGGCGCGGATCGCCGCGACCTTGGCGCGCACCAGCGCGCGGTACGCGGCGAACCAGCGCACGACGGGCAGCCCGTCGTGGTCGCCGGTGTGCTCGAGGTACTGGCTCAGGTAGCGCCACGCGAGCGCCGGCAGGCCGTGGTCGAGCAGGTCCATGAACGCGAACACGGCGTCGGCGAGCACGTCGACGTGGCGCAGCCGCGGGTCGAACTCGAGCGCGTCGAAAGGCACCGCCTGCCCGTCGAGCCACGCGATGTTGGCCAGGTGCAGGTCGCCGTGGCCTTCGCGCACGCGGCCCTGCGCGCGTCGCCATGCGAGCGTCTCGGCGATCGTGTCGAAGCGTTCGCGCGTCCAGCGGTGCAATGCGTCGATGGTGGCCGCATCGGCGCGCAGCGTCGCCACCAGCGTGCGCAGGTTGTCGAGTGCGACGCGCAGCGCGGCTTGCGGATCGCCGTACGCGGCCGGTGACGCCGGCAGCGCGCCGTGGAACGCGGCCACCGTGGTCGCGAGGGCGTCGATGTGCGCGCGCGTCAGTGCGCCGGCATCGGCGAGGCGGTCGAACGCGCTCGCGCTGTCGAAGCGGCGCATGCGCAGCGCCCACTCGATCGGTTCGCCGTCGCCGCCGAGCCGCGGCGCATCGACGGTGCCGGTCACCGGCTGCACGTCGACGTACCACGCGCTCGCGGTGCGGCGGTTCAGCCGCAGCTCCTCCTCGCAGAAGTGGCGCCGGCGCTCGAGCGTCGAGAAGTCGACGAAGTCGAGCGCGAGTGGTTTCTTCAGTTTCAGCGCCCAGGTGCGCGACAGCAGCACCGTCGACAGGTGGGTCTGCACGACCTCGACCGGCCCGTCGGCGTCGGACCAGCCGCCGGCGCGGCACAGCGCCTGCACGAGGCGATGGTGGCGTTGCAGCGCGGTGTCGATCGCGTCGGCCATGCGGCATTGTCGGCCCCGCCGAGGGACCTCCGACGGGTGACCGACCTGCGGGCGATTGAGTGCCGCACCCGCGTCACCGACGATGGCGTCGAAGGGCCGTGCGCGGGCCCGCAACGACCGGGAGACTGGCATGACCTCCATCCGCTCGCTGTCCTCGCTCACGCCGTGGCACTGGTTCGCACGTGCGCGCTCCGCGCGCTGCCGTCGGGTGGCCGCCTCGACGTGCGTGCAGGATGGCACGGCCGACGTGCTGCCGGCGCTGGCCGGCGACGACGACCTGCCGCGCGGCTGCGCCTGGTACCCGTCGAGCTTCGAGCTCGTGCACGGCACCGACGTGCGCGAAGACGACGCGGCGGCGCTCGCGTGCGGGTGAGCGGCCGCGCCCGGCGGCGCGGGCCTCAGCGCGCCGTGGCGAGCAGCCAGCGTTCGAAGGTGTCGAGCGCCGGGCTCGCCGCCCCGTCGGGCACGACGAGCTCGTAGCGGCGGTCGCTGTCGAACGCGACGGGCACCGGCTGCACGAGGCGTCCGCTGGCGAGTTCGTCGGCGACGAAGATGTCGGGCACCAGCGCGACGCCCAGGCCCTGCACCGCGGCCTCGATGCTCATCGAGAACAGCTCGTAGCGGGGGCCGCGCAGGTCGCCGTCGACCTCGACGCCGGCGTGCGCGAACCAGCGCCGCCACGCGTCGGGCCGCGTCGTCTGCTGCAGCAGCGGCAGGCGGCCGAGCGCTTCGACGCTCAGCCGCTGGCCGCGCGGCACCAGCGCGGGGCTGCACACCGCCACCAGCCGTTCGCCGATCAGCGGCACGCAGCGGCACCCGGCCCAGTGGCCGTCGCCGGCATGGATCGCCGCATCGAGCCCGCTGCCGTCGAACAGGAACGGGCGCGTGCGCACGTGCAGGTTCAGCTGCAGCTGCGGCGCGGCGCGCGCGAGCGCGGGCAGCCGCGGCAGCAGCCAGCGCGTGGCGAACGTGGGCACGACGGCCAGCTCGATGACGCGGCGCTCGCCGCCGTCGCCGGCGGCGACGTCGAGCGCGTCGGCCTCGAGCGCGGCCAGCCGCGCCGCGACGCGGCGCGCGTACCCGGCGCCGGCCGGCGTCAGCGCGACGCCGCGGCGCGTGCGCCGGAACAGCTTGACGCCCAGCGTGGCCTCGAGCGCGGCGATCTGGCGGCACACCGCGCTTTGCGTCAGCGCGAGCTCCTCGGCGGCGAGCGTGAAGCTCTGGTGGCGGGCGGCGGCCTCGAAGGCGACGAGGGCGGTCGTGCTGGGCAGGCGGCGGCGCATCGCGGGCTCCTTGTCGAAGTGCGTTTCTTGCACTCGTCGATGCCGAATTCTCGTTTGCCCGCCGATTCGTGGGCCGCTTAGCATGTCGGCTGGCGCGTGTGCCGAGTGAAGGCGCCGCATTTCGATGACCCCGCACCGGAGACCGCGATGACCAAGCCCGCCTTCCACTGGGACGACCCGCTGCTGCTCGATGCGCAGCTGAGCGCCGACGAGCGCGCGGTGCGCGACGCCGCGCACGCGTACTGCCAGGAAC
>NZ_JALBGB010000052.1:0-10755 GCF_022631395.1 Calidifontimicrobium sp. SYSU G02091 | reverse complement strand
TTGACGACCACGCCGCGCCTGGCCAGCTCGAGCGTCACGCGCCGATAGCCATAGCCCGGGAAATCGTCCTGGATGTCGCCGATGAGGTCGACCAGGTCGCTGTCGCTGATCGGCGGCGTGTGAGCCGTGGGGCGGTAGTAGAAGGTGCTGCGCGGCAGGTCGATCACTTGGCAGCTCCTTCGGATGGAGCAGCCCTCGGGCCGCTGATGATGGAGGAGTTCTCGTTGCTGCTGACGAGTCGCAGCCGGGGCGCTTTTTTTAGAAGGTCCAGCTCCATGGTCAGTTGCCCGACCTTGCGCTCCAGGGCAGCGATCTTCACTTCGTAGTCCGCGAGCACCGACGCCTCGACCTCGTCGATGTCGAGCTCGCCGCGGTCGTACTGTGTCAGCCAGAACTGGATGAGGTTGGCCGACAGGGTGTACTTGCGCTGGGCCTCGCGCCGGGTTATCTGCCCGGAACGGATCTGCTGACAAACCTGAAGCTTGAACTGCGGCGCGTGGCGCCGGTAGGGTGCTCGGGACATGGACCTTCTCCTGATGAAGGCCCAGCCAGCGTATCAGTCCGCCTTCCCCTTCCTGTCCAGACTCAGGGGTTCACTCCAAAGGGGCGGCAGGCGTGGATCAGGGCGGACCGGTCAGGTTTTTGAGCGCACAGCCCCACCAACTGCCTGTTGGATGTGCGCGAGCATCCGCATCGCCAGCACCGCGCGGTCGTATCGTGGTGCCGCCTTGAGGCATCGTACCCGGTAACTCTCCAGCAAGTCGCGATTTCCCTTCATCGCGAGCAACGTCTTGGCCAGTTGTTCTGCATTCTCGGGCTCGAAGATGCGACCAACACCCTCCCGCTCGACGATCTCGGCCGATTCGCCGGTGACGCCATGCAGTACCGGCACACCCATGCTCATGCATTCGAAGAGCTTGGACGGAATGACGCTGGTGAATAGCTCCGCACGTCGAAGATGAACGATCGAAACGTTTAGCAGTGACCAATAGCGCGGTATCTGATGCTTGGGGACGGTGTCAAGAAACAAGACGTTGTCGAGGCCGAGTCTTTCTGCTTCCGCCTTCAGCGCTTTCTTCTCCGCTCCGTCCCCTAGCAAGACGAAGACCACGTCCGCGCCCTCTGGCTGGGCTTTGAGCTGGCGTGCCGCCTCGAGAATGGTGCGAAGGCCATGGGCCAACCCGTGAGTACCAAGATAGCCGGCAACGAACTTCCCGTTCAGCCCAAGGTCGCGAGCCAGTGCATCGTCCTTCGTTCGCGGTGCAAAGTGCGACAGATCGACACCGTTGGTGATGACAACGATCTTGTCGCCACTGATGCCGCGGCGCTCCAGATCACGCTTGAACGAATGTGTGACAGAGACGATGAGTGCAGCGCGCCGGTACAGAAACAGCTCCAGGCTTTCTAGCCACCTGAGCAGCATCGGCGATTGCATCGCTCCGACGGCGCGAATCGACTCGGGCCACAGGTCGCGCAGCTCGAACACGAAGGGAACCCGCTTGTAGCGGCTGACAGCGTACGCCGCGCAAGCGGTAAAGAACTGCGGTGAGGTTCCCACGATCACATCGACGTCGCGCACGAACGGCGCGGCAAGCACCGCCGCGATCATGAAGCTCATGTAGTCGAGGGTCCGCCGCAGAAAGCCCTCGTTTGCAGTGATGTAAGTCCAGACCCGGATGACCTCAATGCCGTCGACGTTCTCGCGCTGCCATAGGCGGTTTCGATAGCCTGCGAAGACCTGGCCTTTCGGAAAATTCGGCGCGCAAGTGATGACGGTGACTCGGTGGCCGGCTTTGACCCACTCGCGTGCGTGCTCGTGGGTACGGCTCGCCGGTGCATTTACCTCCGGCGGGAAGTTGTCAGTCAGAAACAGGATGTGCATCCGCTGTCCACTGCCAAAGACATCTCGACCTTCCTGCCGCCAGCGTCACTTCGAGCGTCTGGACCGACATCAGCACGCCGAAATGCGATGCATGTTGCGAGGTAGACGCCCGGGCATCGCCGACTTCGATCTCGATGTGTGCCACGTCGCTGGCGTGATCCCGCACGTGCCACCGCTTCGCCGATCCGGTGGGCACGAGAGCAAGCCCCGGCGCCAAGTGAAACCGTGCAATCGCCGGATGAAAGTCGGGGGTCACCGCATCTTCGACAACCAGTTCGCCCGCGCCCATGGACCAGCGCCGACGGTGGACCGGCGAGCCGTGCAGAAAGCGATACCCGTCGTGGACACCTTCGACATCCCAGCCATTCACGCGAATCGGTCCGGGGCGTGCCCGCCGGCCGACACGGAAGCCACTCCACACCTCCGATGAATCGACTCCAGCCACTTCAACGGTGCTGTGCCACGCCGTGCCTCGTTCCCGAAGCCGCTGCTCGCTCAAGCCATAGCGGGAAGTTCCGCCGTTGACGACGACACGGCGCCCACCGACCGACAACTCGAAGGACAGCGTATCCGCGTGCCCGTGGCCGAGCAGATAGTCGGGCCCGAGCGGGGCAATGTCCAGCAGCGCTACTGCAGCACCTCGCGCGATCCGCACGTAGCCGCTGGACTCCAGGACTGTAACCCCCTCGCGTGGCGCATGCAGCGCCGATATGCCAAGTCTCGCCGCGAATGTCTCGAGCTCTGCATTCGCAGGCGCCACGCCCTCGGCGGCATCGTTGAACAGGGCGATGCCGCCGTCCGGATGGCTCATGCACCGGAGCCATCGCAGCATCGCTGCTGCGCTCGCGCGCAAGACCGGTTCCAAGTTCCGCGCCGGCGACGAACTCGGGGCACGCGCGCCGATGAGGTCTAGCAGGTCGAGCACGTCCTCCAGAAACAGCGCGTGGTACATCGGACTGCGCTCGAAGTGGCCACCGTCGTTCAGCACCTGCTCGCGCAACTCACGCTCGATGATGCGCTGCCCCTCGGAAATCCATGCCTGCGCCTCGTCTCCGTCAAAGAACAGCCCCGCGAACATCAGCGCCTTGGCATTCGCAAACAAGTGATTGCCGAGCAGATGCCATTCGAGCCGTCGCCTCAGCCAGCGCGCTTGCACGGCGAGGCTGTGAATCCAGTGCTCGCGAGCCGGTGCGCCTTGGAGGAACCACTTGATCCAGTTGACGATACGCAGCGATGTTGGATAGGGCTCCCATGCGGTTCCTCGGCCGGGCGGGTTTTCTTCCAGCCACCGGTCGATCAGCGCTGCATGCCACAGCCGCCGCTCAACCGCATCGCGCGCATTCAGATCGTCGAAGTAGTGCAGGTTGTAGCGCCAGAGCCGCTCTATACCCGGGTGATCCCAGCCGCAAGCGTCAAGATCGCGCTCTTCGTTGAGGAACCTCAGGCGCGTTGGCCCCAGCATGCTGGCTTCCCGTCGCGCCGGGGCGAACCAATTCCCAGCCGCGGCGCGCAGCGCCGGCGCCGGGCGCAAGTCTGGTGTAGGTTTGAGAAGCCTGAATCGCGCCCGACCTGCAAGCTGAATCGGCTTGAGGTGCTTGAGCGTGCGCCAATACGTGCCGAAGCTCGTCATCGATCCAGCGCGCCGTTCGACGGGCTTCGGACCGCCTTCATCACCATCGATCCTGGCATCAGCGCAATGCGTTCGCGACATCGATACTGACGCGTCCGACTTCCAGCAGCTCTGCGAGAGGGATCGGCGCCGCGCCGCCTTGACGTACGGTGTCGACGAATGCTTGGATACAGGCGGACTGCCCCTTGTCTTGGCGCCAGAGATTCATCTTTCCGAAGCCGGGCCAGCCGAAGCCGATCAGCCTGCGGAAATTGTCTAACTGCAGCACGCGCTCTGCGACAAAGACCTCCAACCGTTCTTTCGGAAACCGCTTGTTCCCGTTGGCCAAATAGTGAACAGTGCCTATCGACCCGTCTGCAAAGCGCACACTGATCGTCGCGCTGTCGCGCGTGATACCAGGCAATGCCTCGACGTGAAATGACGCGATCGGTGCATCGGCCAGGAAACGCAGCAGGTCGATGAAATGACACCCTTCGCCCAGGATGCGCCCACCACCGACTTTCGGATCCTGCGTCCAGTGGCCGGTGGGAATGGCGCCGGCGTTGACGGTCATCACGAGGGCCTTCGGTTCCGGCGTGGAAGCCAGCAGGGCCTTGATTCGTCGCACCTGCGGCGCAAAGCGGCGGTTGAACCCGACCATCAGCAGTTGGCCCGGTGCATTCAAAGCCGCGTGCTCGATGCGCTCCAGTTCCTCGTGTGTGAGCGCCAGCGGCTTCTCTACGAACACATGCTTGCCAGCGGCCAGCGCCCGCACCACATAGTCCGCATGCGTGTCGTGCCGCGTGGCGATGACGACGGCATCGATGCGTGCATTGCCGAAGACGTCAGCGTCCGCGTCGGTCGAAGCGAAAGCAAAGCCATTCTTCTTGCCGTGGTGCCAGCTCGACACGCCGGCACTCGAGACGATCGTGTCCAGATGCGCGCCAGCGTGCTTGAGCGCCGGAATCAGCATGCGCGAGCCGTAGTTGCCGGCGCCGATCACCGCGAACGCGGCTTTTCCGCTTCGCGCAATGGGGAGCGAGGCGTCGAGCGCCACGCGTCGCGGTGCTTCGCCATCCGGTGCACCCATGTACTGCAACACGATGCCAAGCGCCGTACGGTCATTGACCAGCATGTCGTAGGCGCGTGCCGCTTCGCGCACCGCGAAACGGTGGCTGATCAGTGGCGCGACGTCGAGCTTTCCATCGGCCAGCATCGTCAGCACCGCCTCGAAATTGCGCTGCTCGGTCCAGCGCACGAATCCGAGCGGGTAGTCGTTGCCTTGCTGCTCGTACGCCGGATCGTAGCGTCCGGGGCCGTACGAGCACGACACCTGGAACGTCAGTTCCTTCTCATAAAAGTCGGCGCGGTTCAGCTCCAGCCCGGTCACGCCGACGAGCACGATGCGCCCGCGCTTGCGGCTCATGCGCGCGGCCTGCGCGATCGGCTCGCTCGACTGCGTGGATGCGGTGACGATGACGCCGTCCACGCCGCGACCGCCGGAGAACGCCAGACCGCGTGCGACCGGATCTTCGCCTCGCCCGAGATCGCACACTTCGGCGCCGAAGCGTTTCGCCAGCGCAAGCTTGCCCGCGTCGAGATCGATGCCCATCACGCGACAGCCGTGCGCGCGCAGCAGTTGCACGGTCAGCAGCCCGATCAGCCCGAGCCCAGTGACGACGAAGCACTCGCCGAGCGTGGGCGCCGCCAGCCGGATGCCCTGCAATCCGATGGCCCCCAGAACCGTGAATGCCGCGGCTTCGTCGCTGACGACGTCCGGCACGCGTGCACACAGGTTCTGGCCCACGCGCACGATCTCGGCGTGCGGGCCATTGGACACCACGCGGTCGCCAACCGAGAAACCTTCGACACCGGTGCCGACCTCGAGCACCACGCCGACGTTGCAGTAACCGAGTGCCAGCGGCTGGTCGAGCTTGCTGCGCACCGCCTCGAGCGTGGGGAACAGGCCGTCGGTGCGCACCTTGTCCAGCACCTGCTTGACCTTCTCCGGCTGCTGGCGCGCCTTGTCGATCCAGGATGCACGGCCGAAGTCAACCAGCATCCGCTCAGTGCCGGCGGAGACTAGGCTGGCGCGCGTGGCAATCAGCAGCGTACCGCGTGCTGCCTGCGGCGCGGGCACGTCGGCAACCAGCGTCTCGCCGCTGGCCAAGTTCTGCAGCAGTTGGAGCATCGTCAGTTCTTCTTGTCCAGGAAAATCCGGCACCACAGCTCGATCGAGCACAGCGCCAGCAGCGGATAGGCCGCATCGATGCGCCCGGCCGCGTCGTGCTCGCGCAGGCGGGTCACCGCGGCGGGATCGAACAGTCCCCGCGCCGCGAGGCTGCGCTCGGACAGCAGATCTTCGACCATGTCGCGCAGCTCATGACGAAGCCAGCGGCGCAGAGGGACGCCAAAGCCGGTCTTCGGCCGATGGATCACGTCGCGGGGCAAGTCGTGCCGCATCGCCTGCTTCAGGATCCACTTGCCCTGGGCGCCATGCTGCTTGAACCTCTGCGGCAGGCTCGCGGCCAGTCGCATCAAGTCGGGATCGAGGAAGGGCACGCGCACCTCTACGCCGACTGCCATACCCATCTTGTCCGTGTAGTTCAGGTTGTGGTCACACAGGAAATGCTTGGCCTCGAGGAAGAGCATGCGATTCAGTGGGTCGCGCTCGGCCTGGATCGCGCCCAGGCTTTCCATCAGCGGCGCGATGGGCGACCAGCCGTCCAATTGCGCGCGCACCGCCGGCGCCAGCAGCGGCGCCGAATCCGCTCGCCGCAGCCACGCGAAATAGCTAACCAGCCTTTCGTCACCGGCAAGCTCCGCATCGCCCAACGCGCGGCGCAAGCGCCGGAAGAACGGGTTGCCGGCCGGCAGTGCGCGCGCAGCCGCTGCCAGACCGGTGCGCGCCGGTCCTGGCAGCCAGCGCCACCAGCGCTCCTGCACCATCGCGTGATGGCGTCGGTAGCCGGTGAAAATGTCGTCGCCGCCAGCGCCCGACAGCAGCACCTTGATGCCGTGCGAGCGTGCCAGCTCGCAGATCATCAGCGCGTTGAGTGGCGCCAGGTCCGCCTGCGGCTCGTCGAGGTGCCACACCATGCGCTCGAAGTGCGAAACGATCTCCGGGCCGACGCGGATCGTGTGCAGATCGACATCCAGATGGGCTGCCACGCGCTGTGCATATGGCAGGTCATCGACGAAGCCCTCCTCCTTCGTCGAGTGTGCTGTTTCGATCGTGAAGCACTGAATGCGCTGCCCGTGCGCGTGTCGCCGCGCAAGAGCCACGATCGCGCTCGAATCCAGTCCCCCCGACAGAAACGCGCCCACCGGAACGTCAGCCACCATCTGCCGCCGCACCGCTTCGTCGAGCGTCGCGCGTACGGCCAATGCCGCCGCTTGTGCGTCCCCGTCGAAGCACGGCGTCGGATACGGCAGCTCGTAGAAACGCCAGCGTTCGGCGATGCGGCCGTTGCGCACCAGCAGTGCGCAGCCCGGCTCGAGCTTTCGCACCGCGTGCAGCATCGTGTAGGGCGTGGGGCTCCACAGGTAGGTGAGATACAGCCAGACGGCGCGGGCGTCGATCGAACGGTCGACCTCGGCGCATGCGAGCAGCGCCTTCAGCTCGCTGGCGAAGACAAAACCCGACGGAGGCTGGGCGTAGTACAGCGGCTTGACTCCTGTTCCATCGCGCGCCAGTAGCAGAGAGCCGTCGCGTGCATCCCAGATCGCCAGCGCGAAGATGCCGTTGAGTCGTGGCAACGCGTCTGGACCGCACGCCAAATACAGCCGCAGGATCACTTCGGTATCGGAATGGCCGAAGAACCTGACGCCGGCCGCTTCGAGTTGCGCGCGCAGCTCGCGATAGTTGTAGATCTCGCCGTTGTAGGCGATCGTGACGCCGGTGGCGCTGTCCGTCATCGGTTGCGCGCCGGTTGGCGACAGGTCGATGATCGCGAGCCTGCGATGCGCGAGCCCGATCGCGCCATCGGACGAGAAATAGCTGCCGTCGCCGTCCGGACCACGATGCGCGACCGCAGCGCTCATCCGCGCCAGCAGGTCGCGCTCGAAGCGACCGGAAAACCCTGCAATCCCGCACATCGTGGCGACGCTTTTTAGGTCGTGCCCGGCGTTTTCGGATGGCCGCCCGTGGCAGCTTCGCCTCCGTCGTCCTTCAGCGTCGAAACGACTCGCTTTGGCGACGTTTCATCGGCGCGCCGAAGAAGCCTTTGCTCCAGCCAGAACGCATCGATCAAAAGCGGGAACCACAGCGCATGCAGGAAGTGAAAAACGAAAGCCTCCTTCCCGTCGAGGAATCCGCCGCGCAGCAAGTAGCGGTAGACAAAGTAGAGCCACGGTCGCACGAACGGTGGCAGCCGCTCCCAGAGGTGCCGGCGCAGCCAGCGCTTGCGCTCGGCCTGGGTGCCCCACAGCCGCGCGCCGATCTCCAGCTGCCTGCGGCCCTGCTCACGCTTGAGCAGCTCTTGCGCTTCGCGCCGCGCGTAACGGACATGCTTGGCGATCCAGTCGGCCAGGTTCTTGCGGTCTTCGTGGATGAAGTCGTGCTCCAGGTACGCCAGCGGTGGCTCGACGATCAAGTGTTCGTTCACGCCGCGCTCTTCGCAGCGACCCTTGTCCCGGCGAAACAGGCGCAAGATCCAGGTCGGGTAGTAGCCGCGGCGGATCCAGCGGCCCATCCAAATGAATCGCCACTTGATGTAGAAGCCGTTTTGTGGCGGATTGTCGGCAATGACGGCGGCGATCTCCTGCTTCAACGCGTCCGGCATCCATTCGTCCGCGTCCAGGAAAAGCACCCATTCGTGACGGATCGGCAACGTCAGCGCGTGGTTGCGCTGCTTGGCATAGTCTTCGAATTCGTGCTGGTAGACCTCGCAACCAAAGTCTCGGGCGATGGACACCGTTCGATCGGTGCTCAGGCTGTCGAGTACGATGACTTGCTCGCTCCAACCGCATACCGATGTGAGTGCCTGGGGCAGATTGACTTCCTCGTTGTGGGTGAGGATCACGACCGTCAGCGGTGTGCTCATGTCATTCTTCCGAACGCGCGACGGCGAGCAGTTCATCCCCATGTCCGAATCGTTCCTGCAGCCAACGTAGGGGCCAAATCAAAAGGCCGCTTCCAACCATCGCTAAGCGATAGGGGTGCTCGAAGAAAAACCGCCAGTGAGATTTTCTGCTGGGGTTTGTGGCCAGTGTGGGGGGGGCTTCAGACGATCGTATGCCGGCTGCGGTGCGCACAAGCGTGAGGAACCACGCCGAAAAGCTTTCGTGACTACCGATACGTACGACCACGAATCGTGCGCTTTCCAGTGCGCGTCGCAATGTTGTGGCGTCGAAATAAGTGAGATGGTAATATGCATAGCAATTCCATCCCGGGAATTTTGCCTCCCAGCAGGATACGTTCGGAACGGTCACATGGAGGGTTCCTCCCGGAGTCAGGCGCTCACGTGCGATTTGCAGAAACCCGACCGGGTCGCTGACGTGTTCGAGCACATGATGCATGCACACGATGTCGAAAGCATGCCTCGGCAGAGCTGCAAGATCGCCACAGTGCACCGGTATACCGGTGCGCTGCGTGACGCGTGTCGCAAGCGACCGAGATAAGTCACACCCCATCGGCTCGAAACCTGCCTTGCGTGCGGCATCCAAAAAGCTTCCACTGCCAACCCCGATCTCAAGCAGTCGACCTTGGGTGACTCCGGCGCGCCGCAGGTTGGCCAGATACCGCCGGCTTTTGACTGTTTCGAACCAGCGCACCCAGAACGAACGCTGAGGCTCATACTGATCACCGAAGGCCTCTTCGTTCAGCGTTCGGTCAAGCTGAGGTGCAAATGCACGTCGATCAATGATGAACCCGCAGCCGACACAACGTAAAAGACCGAAGTGGTGATTGGCAAAATGGCTGTTCGCGCACAAGGGGCAAGTCTTCATGGCGTTATTTGGAGGCGCCATCTCTTTACCGAGTCTCAAGGTCGTGATGGTTGACTCTGAGCGTCGCCCAGCCGAGTCCGAGGGCAAACAAGATGCACCCCGCAGCGAAGCCGATCCCAACCCCGGCCGTCAAGCCCAGCGCGATGACACTTGGCGCCATGATCACATTGAAATACAGAATGAAATTCTTTTCTCCCCATCCCAATAGGGTGCCGCCCAACAGTGGTGCCAAGGCGTATAGCGGCGCGAATGGAGCAAGCCAGCGAAATTGTGTTGATGCGGCATTCAGTTGCAGCAGATGGTTTACTATCAAAGGATAGATCGCCCATAATGCGATACACGCAGTTGCTGTGGCTGTTGTTGCCGCGGCGATCAGTATTGGCGTTCCCATCGATGGCCCATGTGAGCGAGATGTCCTGCGTGCAATGGCTTGCATGAGAGGGGCATTGACGGGCAAGGCGTAGCCTATCGCGCCACTCAACGTTTGAAGAATGCGAAATTCAGCAATCTGCACAGCACCAAGCTGAAAACTCGCCAGCATGAGCATGCCAGGACCCAGAGAGAGTTGCGTCACACGAGGGGAAAGGTTCGCCAGATAGACCGATCCTAGCGGAGGGGTGGCATGGCCTGTTTGTTGATTGGTTCGCAGTAAAGTCTTTGCGGTTTGCCTGACATCTTGGTCCCATAGCAGAACGAACAGCACAGCCATTTGAACGAGGCATAGCATCGCCAAGTAACCGCTCACATCGGAGAGCCAAAGCAGAGGCAATGCGAAAAAGGTGGCGGCAAGCGCAGCCAGTTGGTGTGCTGCCAAGATGCGAAGTCGCATTCCGGCAAAGGCGATGGCACGCAACCCGGTGTTGATCAAGACCAGTCCCACGAACAATACGAGCAGTCCTGACTGGGCGGGCGATGCGTGTCGCGTCACCCCGTAGAGCAGTGAGGCCACCGCGATCACGGGCGCGCAGATCGACAAGTGTTTGGCGCTGCGGCGCAGAATCTCCATGCGCTCGTGCCGCCCTTCTGCTGCAATGGCGGCGCCGTTGACCATGGGTTCGAGCAAGCCCTGGGACAAAAATGGCAGAACCACTAAAGCAACGGCTTGGCCATAAGACTCTGCGCCCATCAATACAGGTGCCAGGATGTTTTGTGCCAGCAGCGACGACGCGGAAGCTGCCTGTGCAATACCACCTGCGATCAGGATCCTACGCATACGATCTGACTTTTCGCGGCTCTATGCCGTTTTGTGTGGAAACGCTTCGCGTCATGTTGGCATCGCCGGCGCGAACGGACTGGCCGGCAGGTGCTTGAGCTT
>NZ_JALBGB010000051.1:0-11498 GCF_022631395.1 Calidifontimicrobium sp. SYSU G02091 | reverse complement strand
CCGAGGCCGCGCCGGCGGCGGTCGTGCCGGCGGCCCCTGCGCCATCCGCGCCGGCCGCCTCGCGCACGCCGGCGCTGGCGAGCCTGCCGCCGCTGCCGCCACCGGCCGTGACGGCCCCCCCTGCGCGGCCCGCGCCACCGCCTGCGAACGCGGCAGCACCGTCGGCCGATGCCGCCGGCGCCGTCATGGCGCTCAGCGAGTTGCCGCCCGCGCAGCGCGCGCTGTTGCCGCCGCTGGTCGTCGGCGGTGCGGTCGACTCGCCGCAGCCCTCGGCGCGGCTGCTCGTGCTCGACGGGCGCGTGCTGCGCGAGGGCGAAACGATCGCGCGCGACCTCGTGCTCGAGCGCATCGGCCCGCGCCAGGCCGTGCTGCGCTGGCGCGAGCAGCGCGTGCGCATCGACTTCTGAACGCCGGCGACTCGCCGCGCGGCGCGACGCCGCCGTGCCTCGTCGCCGCGCGGCGTCCCGCCGCGTGCCGGGCGTGCGCACCGGCCGCCGGCTCAGCCCGGAGGCGCCGTGCGGCCGCTGTCGCACCAGCGCCGCACCGCGCAGCGCTCGCACAGGGGCTTGCGCGCCTGGCACACGTAGCGCCCGTGCAGGATCAGCCAGTGGTGTGCGTCGTGCAGGTACTGCGGCGGCACGCGCTCGAGCAGCCGCTTCTCGACCTCGAGCGGCGTCTTGCCCGGCGCGAGCCCGGTGCGGTTGGCAACACGGAAGATGTGCGTGTCGACCGCGATCGTCGGCTCGCCGAACGCGACGTTGAGCACGACGTTGGCCGTCTTGCGCCCCACGCCGGGCAGCGCCTCGAGCGCCTCGCGCGAGCGCGGCACCTCGCCGCCGTGGCGTTCGACGAGGATGCGGCAGGTCTCGATCAGGTGCTTGGCCTTGCTGCGGTACAGGCCGATCGTCTTGATGTACTCGGCCACGCCGTCGACGCCGAGCGCGAGCATCTTCTGCGGCGTGTTGGCCACCGCGAACAGCCGCCGCGTGGCCTTGTTGACGCTGACGTCGGTAGCCTGCGCCGACAGCAGCACCGCCACGAGCAGCTCGAACGGGGTCGTGAACTCGAGCTCGGTCGTCGGTGACGGGTTGGCCGCCTTCAGCGTCGCGAAGAACGGCTCGATGTCCTCGGTCTTCATGTCGGCTCCTGCCGGCGCGCGCGCGCACGGGCGAGCGCCGCTTCGATGACGGCGCGCTTCTTGGCCAGCATCTCGGGGTCGGTCAGGCGGCTGTGCTGCTCGAGGTCGGCGAGCTTGGCCTGGGCCTTGGCCGCGAGGCGCTCGTCGTTCTCGCGCCGATCGCGCTCGAGGCGGAAGCGGTGGAACGCGTAGCGCTCGCGCGCGGCGGCGGCCTGCTCGGGGCTCCACGCGTCCCAGCCGGTACGTGTGCCGGTGACCGGCACCATCGCAATGCAGTCGACCGGGCACGCCGGCACGCACAGCTCGCAGCCGGTGCAGTCGTCTTCGATCACGGTGTGCATGCGCTTGCTCGCGCCGGCGATGCAGTCCACCGGGCAGGCCTTGATGCACAGCGTGCAGCCGATGCACCACGCCTCGTCGATCACCGCCACCGCGCGCGGGCCCTCGGTGCCGTGCGCCGGGTTCAGCGGGATCACCGGGCGTCCGGTGACTGCGGCCAGCCGCCGGATGCCCTCGGCGCCGCCGGGCGGGCACTGGTTGATCGGTGCCTCGCCGGCGGCGATCGCCTCGGCATAGCGGCGGCAGTCGGGGTAGCCGCAGCGCGTGCACTGCGTCTGCGGCAGCACGGCGTCGATGGCGTCGGCCAGCGAGGCGTGCGAAGGCTCGGCGGGGGTCACTCGCCGATTATCGAGCGGCCGTTGCGCCGCCGCCGGCGCGGCCGTGGCGCCGGCCGGGTTCAGCGCTGCGCGCGGCGCGGGGAGGTCTTGCGGCCCGACGCGGCGGCGGTGCGCGCCGCCGTCTTCGTGCCGGTGCGCCGCCGGCGCAGTGGCGTGCCGGGGGGCACGTGCGGCGCGCCCGGCACCTCGACCATCTTGATCGGCCGCGGCACGTCGCCGGGGTGCGCGCCGTGGAAGTTGGCGATGAAGTCGCGCACGCGCGGGTACACCATCTCGCGCCAGCGCCGGCCCGAGAAGATGCCGTAGTGGCCGGCGCCGGGCACGTCGTAGTGGAACTGGTGCTCGACCGGGATGCCGGTGCACAGCGCGTGCGCAGCCTTGGTCTGGCCGGCGCCCGAGATGTCGTCGAGCTCGCCCTCGACGGTCAGCAGCGCGGTGCCGGTGATGTCCTGCGGGCGCACGAGCCGGCCCTTGACGCGCCACGTGCCGTTGACGAGCGCGAAGTCCTGGAACACGACCTTGATCGTGTCGAGGTAGTACTCGGCCGGCATGTCGAGCACGGCGTTGTACTCGTCGTAGAACTGGCGGTGCGCCTCGGCGCTGTCGCCGTCGCCGCGGATCAGGTCGAGGAAGTAGTCGTAGTGCGACGACAGGTGCCGGTCCGGGTTCATCGCGACGAAGCCGGTGTGCTGCAGGAAGCCAGGGTAGACGGCACGCCCCGCGCCCGGGTAGTTCGGCGGCACGCGGTAGATGACGTTGTTCTCGAACCACGAGTGGCTCTTGTTCATCGCCAGGTTGTTGACCGCGGTGGGCGACTTGCGCGCGTCGATCGGGCCGCCCATCATCGTCAGCGTGCGCGGCGTGAACTCGCCGTCGCTGGCCATCAGCGACACCGCCGCGAGCACCGGCACCGTGGGCTGGCACACCGACATCACGTGCACGCCCGGGCCGATGTGGCGGATGAACTCCTGCACGTAGTGCACGTAGTCGTGCAGGTGGAACGGGCCCTTCTCGACCGGCACCATGCGCGCGTCGGTCCAGTCGGTGATGTAGACCTTGTGGTCCTGCAGCAGGCTGCGCACCGTGTCGCGCAGCAGCGTCGCGTGGTGCCCCGACAGCGGCGCGACGACGAGCACGGTCGGCTGCGTCTTCATCTTGACGAGCACGTCGTGGTCGTCGGTGAAGCGCTTGAAGCGCAGCAGCCGGCAGAACGGCTTCTCGATCGCGACCTTCTCCTGCACCGCGACGTCGACGCCGCCGACGCGCACCGTGTGGATCCCGAACGCCGGCTTCTCGTAGTCCTTGGCCAGGCGGTGCAGCAGGTCGAAGCCGGCGGCAATGCGCTGCGCCATCGGCGTGTGCGAGAACGGCGACAGCGGGTGGCTGTACAGCTTCGCCGACGCACTGGCGAACTCGGAGAACGGCGCCATCAGCGCGCGCTGCGTTTCATAGAGCTGGTACAGCATCGGGGCTTCCTCCGTCGTCGGGCCTGCCCGCATCGGGCGGCGGCACGGCCCCTTGCGGCCGCGTCACCGCCTTCTTTGTGCAGTGCAGCATTATCGTCCGGAACCGATGCTGCCGCGGCCCGGCGGGTGCCAAAAGCGAGAAAACACGTAGGGTGGTGGCGCGAATCGCCGGCGCCTGTCACCGAGGCGACAGGGGCGCCCTGCCGCGCGGGCGCGCGCGCTCAGCCGCGCATCACGTGCGCGATCGCGCTGGCCACCGCGTCGAGGTTGTGTTCGTTGAGCGCCGCCACGCAGATGCGCCCCGAGTCGACGCCGTAGACGCCGAACTCGCTGCGCAGGCGCTGCATCTGCGCCGCGCTCATGCCCGAGTAGCTGAACATGCCCTTCTGGCGCGTGATGTACGAGAGGTCGCCGGGCACGCCGGCGGCCTCGAGCTTGCGCTTCAGGGCCTCGCGCATCGCCTTGATGCGCTGGCGCATGCCGGCGAGCTCCTGCTCCCACTGCGCGCGCAGCGCCGGCGTCGTCAGCACGGTGGCCACGACCTGCGCGCCGTGCGTCGGCGGGTTGCTGTAGTTCGTGCGGATCACGATCTTCAGCTGGCTGAGCACGCGCGCGGCCTCGTCCTTGTCTTCGCAGACGACGCTCAGTGCGCCGACACGCTCGCCGTACAGCGAGAAGCTCTTCGAGAACGAGGTCGCGACGAAGAAGTCGACGCCGCTGGCGAGGAACTCGCGCACCGCGGCGCCGTCCTCGGCGATGCCGTCGCCGAAGCCCTGGTACGCCATGTCGAGGAACGCGACCAGGCCGCGCGCCTTCACCGTGTCGACGACGTGGCGCCACTGCGCGGGCGTCAGGTCGGCGCCGGTCGGGTTGTGGCAGCACGCGTGCAGCACGACGATCGTGCCGGCCGGCGCCGCGTCGAGCGCGGCGAGCATCCCCTCGAAGTTCACGCCGCGCGTCGCGGCGTCGTAGTACGGGTAGGTCTCGACCTTGAACCCGGCGTGGGTGAACAGGGCGCGGTGGTTCTCCCAGCTCGGGTCGCTGATCAGCACCTTGGCGTCGGGGCGCAGCTTCTTCAGGAAGTCGGCGCCGACCTTCAGCGCGCCGGTGCCGCCGAGCGCCTGCACGGTGGCCACGCGCCCCGACGTGACGGCCTCGCTGTCGGCGCCGAACACCAGCGCCTGCACCGCCTGGTCGTACGCGGCGATGCCGTCGATCGGCAGGTAGCCGCGCGGCTTCGGCGCTTCCATCAGCTGCTTCTCGGCCGCCTGCACACAGGCCAGCAGCGGCAGCTTGCCGTTCTCGTCGGTGTAGACGCCCACGCCGAGGTTGACCTTGTTCGGCCGCGGGTCGGCGGCGAACTGCTCGTTGAGCCCCAGGATCGGGTCGCGGGGGGCCATCTCGACGGCGGCGAACAAGGTCATCGTGCTTCCTGGCAGGGTGGGGGCGGGGGAAGGCAGCGCGCTGCAGGCCGCTGCGTTAGGCTGTCGGGTTCAGCGGCGCTTGCACGCGCACCCGATGCCCGCATTTTAGTGAGTCGTACAGGGAAACCCCGATGGCCGAACCGACCGTGACCGAAGCCCCCGCGGCCGATGCGCCTGCGGGCGAGTTCGTCTCGTTCCCCGACTCGCCGTTCCAGCTGTACCAGCCGTACCCGCCGGCGGGCGACCAGCCGGCGGCGATCGCACAGCTCGTCGAGGGCGTGCGCGACGGCTTGAGCTACCAGACGCTGCTCGGCGTCACCGGTTCGGGCAAGACGTTCACGATGGCCAACGTGATCGCGCGGCTCGGGCGCCCGGCGATCGTGTTCGCGCCGAACAAGACGCTGGCCGCGCAGCTGTACAGCGAGTTCCGCGAGTTCTTCCCGAAGAACGCGGTCGAGTACTTCGTCAGCTACTACGACTACTACCAGCCCGAGGCCTACGTCCCGCAGCGCGACCTGTTCATCGAGAAGGACAGCTCGATCAACGAGCACATCGAGCAGATGCGGCTGTCGGCAACGAAGAGCATCCTCGAGCGGCGCGACGTCGTCGTCGTGGCCACCGTCAGCGCGATCTACGGCATCGGCAAGCCCGAGGACTACACGCAGATGCGCTTCATCGTGCGCGTGGGCGACCGGCTCGGCCAGCGCGACGCGATCGCGCAGCTCGTGCGCATGCAGTACACGCGCGGCGAGACCGACTTCGCGCGCGGGACGTTTCGCGTGCGCGGCGACCAGATCGACGTCTTTCCGGCCGAGCACAGCGAGCTGGCGGTGCGCATCGAGCTGTTCGACGACGAGGTCGAGTCGCTCGCGCTGTTCGACCCGCTCACGGGGCGCATCCGCCAGAAGGTGCCGCGCTTCGTCGTCTACCCGTCGAGCCACTACGTGACGCCGCGCGAGCAGGTGCTGCGCGCGATCGACGGCATCAAGGCCGAGCTGCGCGAGCGCCTGGCCGAGCTGGTCGCCGCAGGCAAGCTCGTCGAGGCGCAGCGCCTCGAGCAGCGCACGCGTTTCGACCTCGAGATGCTGCAGGAGGTCGGCCACTGCAAGGGCATCGAGAACTACACGCGCCACCTCTCGGGCGCCAAGCCCGGCGAGCCGCCGCCCACGCTCGTCGACTACCTGCCCGCCGACGCGATCATGTTCCTCGACGAGAGCCACGTGCTGATCGGCCAGCTCGGCGGCATGTACAACGGCGACCGCGCGCGCAAGCAGACGCTCGTCGACTACGGCTTCCGCCTGCCCAGCGCGCTCGACAACCGGCCGCTGAAGTTCGAGGAGTTCGAGCGCAAGATGCGCCAGGCGATCTTCGTCAGTGCCACCCCCGCCGACTACGAGCGCGAGCACTCGGGGCAGGTCGTCGAGCAGCTCGTGCGCCCGACGGGCCTCGTCGACCCCGAGATCGAGGTCCGCCCGGCGTCGACGCAGGTCGACGACGTGCTGCAGGAGATCCGCGAGCGCGTCGAGCGGCACGAGCGCGTGCTGATCACGACGCTGACCAAGCGCATGGCCGAGCAGCTGACCGACTACCTCGCCGACAACGGCGTCAAGGTGCGCTACCTGCACAGCGACGTCGACACCGTCGAGCGCGTCGAGATCATCCGCGACCTGCGGCTGGGCACGTTCGACGTGCTGGTGGGCATCAACCTGCTGCGCGAGGGGCTCGACATCCCCGAGGTGTCGCTGGTCGCGATCCTCGACGCCGACAAAGAGGGCTTCCTGCGCGCCGAGCGCAGCCTGATCCAGACCATCGGCCGCGCGGCGCGCAACGTGCACGGCAAGGCGATCCTCTACGCCGACCAGATCACCGACTCGATGCGGCGCGCGATCGACGAGACCGAGCGCCGGCGCGCCAAGCAGATCGCCTACAACGCCGCGCACGGCATCGTGCCGCAGGGCATCCGCAAGCAGGTGCGCGACCTGATCGACGGCGTCGTCTCCGACCGCGCCGCGAAGGACGACCTGCAGCGCGCGCAGGCCGCGGCCGAGGTCGAGGCGCTGTCCGAGAAGGACCTCGGCAAGCGCATCAAGCTGCTCGAGCGCCAGATGCTCGAGCACGCGAAGAACCTCGAGTTCGAGAAGGCCGCGCGCCTCCGCGACCAGCTCGCGCTGCTGCGCGAGCAGGCGTTCGGCGGGCCGGGGCACGACGCCAACGTCGTGCCGCTGGTGGCCGGCGGCAAGCCGTGAGCGCTGACCTCGCGCGCGCCGAGCGCTTCGCCGCGCGCTTCGGCCTGCGGCTGCCGGTGCTGATGGCGCCGATGGCCGGCGCGAGCCCCGTCGCGCTCGCGGCGGCAGTGGCCGACGCCGGCGGCATGGGCGCGCTCGGCGCGCTGCTGATGGAGCCGCCGGCGATCGCCGACTGGGTCGCCGCGTACCGCCGCGCGGGCGACCGGCCGCTGCAGATCAACCTCTGGGTCCCTGACCCGCCGCCGGCGCGCGACGCCGCGCACGAAGCGGCGCTGCGCGCGTTCCTCGCCCGCCATGGGCCGCCGGTGGCCGCCGAGGCCGGCGACGCCCGGCCCCCCGACTTCGCCGCCCAGTGCGAAGCGCTGCTGGCCGCCCGCCCCACCGCGGCATCGTCGATCATGGGCCTGTTTCCCGAGCGCGTCGTGCAGCGGCTGAAGGACGCCGGCATCGCCTGGTTCGCCAACGTGACGACGCTCGGCGAAGCGCGCGCGGCGGCGGCGGCCGGGGCCGACGTGATCGTCGCCCAGGGTGCGGAGGCTGGCGGCCACCGCGGCGCGTTCGACGCCGCGCGGGCGCGCGACGAGGCCGTCGGGCTCTTTGCGCTGCTGCCGCAGGTCGTCGACGCGGTCGACGTGCCGGTGGTCGCCACCGGCGGCATCGCCGATGCGCGCGGCGTGGCCGCCGCGCTGCTGCTCGGTGCGAGCGCGGTCCAGCTCGGCACCGCGCTGCTGCGCACGCCCGAGGCCGGCGTCGCGCCGTGCTGGGCCGCCGCGCTGGCCACGCTCGTGCCCGAGGCGACGCGGCTGACGCGCGCGTTCTCCGGCCGCTGGGGCCGCGCGATCGCGACCGACTACGTCCGCGCCGCCGCCGCGCCGGACGCGCCGCCGCCCGCGCCGTACCCGGTGCAGCGCGGGCTGACCGCGGCGATGCGCCAGGCCGCCGAAGCGGCCGGCGACCTGCGGCACCTGCAGGCCTGGGCCGGACAGGCGGCCGCGCTCGCGCACGCCGATTCGCCGCGCGTCACGCTGCCGCGGCTGTGGGCCGACGCGCGGAACCTGCTGGCCGGCGGCGCCTCGGAGGCGGCATGACGGACGTCCTCGTGCCGACGACGCGCGTGCTGATGGTGTGCATGGGCAACATCTGCCGCTCGCCGACCGCCGAGGCGGTGCTGCGCACGCAGGCGGCGCTGCGCGGGCTGGCGCGGCGCGTCGAGGTCGACTCGGCCGGCACGCACGGCTGGCACGCCGGCGAGCCCCCCGACCCCCGCGCGCAGGCGCACGGCGCGCGGCGCGGCTACGATCTCGCGCCGCTGCGCGCACGCCGCGTGCAGGCCACCGACTTCGGGCGTTTCGACCTGATCCTCGCGATGGACCGCGACAACCTCGCCCACCTGCTCGAGCTGCGGCCGCCCGGCGCCGGGGCACGGGTCGAGCTGCTGATGCGCTTCGCGCGCCGGCACGCGGTCGACGAGGTGCCCGACCCGTATTACGGCGCCGCCGACGGGTTCGAGCGCGTGCTCGACCTCGTCGAGGACGCCTGCGAGGGGCTGCTCGACCACCTGTGCGCGACAACCCTCAGGCCGTGAGGGAACCAACGCGCGCAAACTCGACCGAAAGACTCGGCTTCACGTATACTCGACTCAAACGCTCGGAATAGCGATCGGCCGTTCCGATGCGGGGCCCGTCAGCGCGGGCCCGGTCGCGGTATCGGCCGCGGCGGATCCGATCGGTCCGCCGTCACGAGGGCGCGCCACCGGCGCACATTTCGGGTCAGCGATGCCGCAAGGCGAAAGGAGTTGTCGATGCGTCTCACCACCAAGGGCCGATTTGCCGTCACCGCGATGATCGATCTGGCACTGCGCTCCCACTCGGGGCCGGTGGCCCTGGCCGCCATCAGCGCCCGCCAGCAGATCTCGCTGTCGTACCTCGAGCAGCTGTTCGGCAAGCTGCGCCGGCATGAACTCGTCGAGAGCACGCGCGGGCCGGGCGGCGGCTATTCGCTGGGCCGCAAGGCCGAAGACATCACGGTGGCCGACATCATCGTCGCCGTCGATGAGCCGATCGACGCCACCGGCTGCGGCGGCAAGGAAGGCTGCATGGGCGAGGACACCGGCAAGTGCATGACGCACGACCTGTGGGCCAGCCTGAACCAGAAGATGATCGAGTACCTCGACTCGATCACGCTGAAGAAGCTGGTCGACGAGCAGATCGCCAAGGGCGTGTCGGTCGAGGAGGCGCCGGTCAAGCGCGCGATCTCGAGCGTGCCGGTGGTCAAGCCGATCAAGGTCACGGCGCCGAACTCGGTGTTCGCGCTCGGCGGCGCATTGACGAAGTAATTCACGCGACGCACTGGACGAGGCCACGGCCGATGGACATGACCCCCCACTTCCCGATCTACATGGACTACGGCGCCACCAACCCGGTGGACCAGCGCGTCGTCGACGCGATGATCCCGTGGCTGCGCGAGCACTTCGGCAACCCGGCGTCGCGCAGCCACGCGTGGGGCTGGGAGGCCGAGGAAGCCGTCGAGAAGGCGCGCGCGCAGGTCGCCGACCTGATCGGCGCCGACCCGCGCGAGATCGTCTGGACCTCGGGGGCCACCGAGAGCGACAACCTCGCGCTCAAGGGCGCGGCGCACTTCTACAAGACGCGCGGCAAGCACATCGTCACCGTCAAGACCGAGCACAAGGCCGTGCTCGACACCTGCCGCGCGCTCGAGCGTGACGGCTTCGAGGTGACCTACCTCGACGTCAAGGAAGACGGTCTGCTCGACCTCGACCGCTTCAAGGACGCGTTGCGTCCCGACACGATCCTGGCGTCGGTGATGCTCGTCAACAACGAGATCGGCGTGATCCAGGACATCGCGACGATCGGCGCGATGTGCCGCGAGCGCGGCATCATCTTCCACACCGACGCCGCGCAGGCCACTGGGAAGATGCCGATCGACGTCAAGTCGCTGCCGGTCGACCTGATGAGTCTGGCGTCGCACAAGACCTACGGGCCCAAGGGCATCGGGGCCCTCTACGTGCGGCGCAAGCCGCGCGTGCGTCTCGAGGCGCAGATGCACGGCGGCGGTCACGAGCGCGGCATGAGGAGCGGCACGCTGCCCACGCACCAGTGCGTCGGCATGGGCGAGGCGTTTCGCATCGCCAAGGAAGAGATGGGCACCGAGCTCGAACGCATCCGCATGCTGCAGCAGCGGCTGCTGCGCGGCATCGCCGACATCGAGCAGGTCTACATCAACGGCAGCCTCGAGCACCGCGTGCCGCACAACGTCAACGCGTCGTTCAACTACGTCGAGGGCGAGAGCCTGATCATGGGCATCAAGGGCATCGCGGTGTCGTCGGGCTCGGCGTGCACCTCGGCGAGCCTCGAGCCGAGCTATGTGCTGCGCGCGCTCGGCCGCAGTGACGAGCTCGCACACTCGAGCCTGCGCATGACGATCGGCCGCTTCACGACGGAGGAAGAAATCGACTACGTCGTCACCACGCTGAAGGACCGCGTCGCGAAGCTGCGCGAGCTGTCTCCGCTGTGGGAGATGTACAAGGACGGCATCGACCTCAACACGATCCAATGGACTGCCCACTGACGAGAGACCGTCCCTGCGGACGGTCTCTCGCGGTGGGCAGGCCCTGCGGCATGCAGGCCGCAGGGCTTGCGCACTGACAAAGCAGCAAGGAGCAGTAGACATGGCCTACAGCAACAAAGTCATCGACCACTACGAGAACCCGCGCAACGTCGGCTCGTTCGACAAGGGCGACGAGACGGTGGGCACCGGCATGGTCGGCGCGCCGGCGTGCGGTGACGTGATGAAGCTGCAGATCAAGGTCAACCCCGAGACGGGGCTGATCGAGGACGCCCGCTTCAAGACCTACGGCTGCGGCTCGGCGATCGCGTCGAGCTCGCTGGTGACCGAGTGGGTCAAGGGCAAGTCGCTTGACGAGGCGCTGAAGATCAAGAACACGCAGATCGCCGAGGAGCTCGCGCTGCCGCCGGTCAAGATCCACTGCTCGATCCTCGCCGAGGACGCGATCAAGGCCGCCGTCGAGGACTACAGGGCCAAGCACGGCGCGCCGGCCGGCTCGCACTGAGTGCCATGGCGGTCACGCTGACCGAAGCCGCCGCGCGGCACGTCACGCGCTACCTGGCCCGCCGGGGCAAGGGCATCGGCGTGCGCCTGGGCGTCAAGACGACCGGCTGTTCGGGGCTGGCGTACAAGCTCGAGTACGCCGACGAGATCGCGCCGGAGGACCACGTGTTCGAGGGTCACGGCGTCAAGGTGCTCGTCGACCCGAAGAGCCTGCCGTACATCGACGGCACCGAGCTCGACTTCGTGCGCGAGGGGCTCAACGAGGGTTTCAAGTTCCACAATCCGCGCGAGAAGGACCGCTGCGGCTGCGGCGAGTCGTTCCGCGTGTGACGCGCTGCCACCCCCGGGCGCGGCCGACGGCCGCGCCTTTTCTTTTGGTAATTCCTAACCTTTCCGGACCAGAATTGGACGTAGGTCCTGGATGGAGATCTGCTTGAGAAGCTTGTACAGCAAGGGTT
>NZ_JALBGB010000050.1:0-12137 GCF_022631395.1 Calidifontimicrobium sp. SYSU G02091 | reverse complement strand
TCCAAGCTCAAGCACCTGCCGGCCAGTCCGTTCGCGCCGGCGATGCCAACATGACGCGAAGCGTTTCCACACAAAACGGCATAGAGCCGCGCTGGTCGCATGGATGGAACGGGAAGAAATCCTGTTCCGCACGCTCGAAAAGCACCTGCTCGGCGAGAAGCTGCGCAGCCTCACGCAGTCCGGCATCGAGGACACGGAACCCTTTATCAAGCTGGTTCAAAGCGCCCTGCAACGCAGGAAATCACGGGCCGGCTCGGCGCTGGAAAACCATCTTGAACAGGTGTTCACCGATCACGGCGTGACCTACACGCGAACCGGCGTCACCGAAAACAACCTGAAACCTGACTTCATCTTTCCGGGCATCAGCCATTACCACAATGCGGCCTTCCCACAGGCAAGGCTGACAATGCTGGCATCGAAATCGACCTGCAAGGACAGGTGGCGGCAAATCCTCAACGAAGCCGCCCGCATTCCTGACAAGCACCTCCTGACACTTGAACCCAGCATCAGCGAGAACCAGACGGACGAGATGAAGGCTGAACGGGTTCAGCTTGTGCTGCCCAGGAGCCTGCACCCGACCTACACGGCGGCACAGCAGGCCTGGCTCATGGATGTGGAGTCATTCACCCGGCTGGTGAAGCAAAGGCAGAACGCCTGATCCTATCCGCCACCTCCAGCACCTGGCCGATAGGCACGGCCTGATTGAATGCACCCTTGCCGAAGCTGACCATTCCCACAGCCTCGCCTCTGGCGTTGAACACCGGGCCGCCAGAGTTGCCGCCAGTCACAGGGGCGTCGATCTGCATCATGGGCTGCGTCTGGAACATCCCGGAGGCCTCGCCGTAGCGGCTCACGATCCCGGCCGACAGGGAAAAGCCCCAGCCGTTGGGCGCGCCCACGGCCGCGATGGCCTGACCCTGCCGGGGCATGGCAGGCGCTGGCGTCACCGCCCGGCCTGGCTTGCCCAGGCGCACGCGGCGCTGGATGCGGCGGTCGCCGCCGCCTACGGCTGGGCGGACGACACGCCCCAGATACCCGACGAGGAAATCCTGGCGCGCCTGCTGGCCCTCAACAGCGCGCGCGCCGGCGGCCAGGCGGGATGAGCGACACCACGCGCCGCGGCGCGTGCTGCCCCAGGCGCGGCTTGCGCGACGCAGCAAGCCCATGTCGGGGCCACCATCGCCGTGCTACGATGCAAATTGCAGGACGCTTGGCTTCGTCGCCATGCGCAGGTTGGTCTAGCCTCAGCCAAAGCAGGCCGTGTGATCCCCGCAGCCGAGGTGCAAGCCAAGTTCGCGGACAGCGGATTTTGTCGCGGGAGAAGACGACGTGAAGCCATCTGAAGCCTTGGCCGCCAACCGCGCCGCGATTCGGCGTGTGGTCGAGTCTCACCACGCTTGCAATGCCCGGGTCTTCGGCTCCGTGCTGCGCGGACAAGATATCGACGGTAGTGACCTCGACATTCTCATCGATCCGACGCCGGAGACAACGTTGTTCGACATCGGAGCGATCCGCCATGAACTTGGCAAGCTGCTTGGCGTGCCGGTGGATGTTCTGACCCCCAACGCCTTGCCAGATCGCTTTCGCGACTCGGTTCTCGCACAGGCTCGCCCGATATGAGCCGTGACCAGCAACGGCTGGCAGATTACCTATCCCACATCCTCGAGGCCATCAAGCGGATCGACCGCTACACCGAGGACATGGACGAAGTAGGCTTCTTGAACAGCCAGTTGGTGCAGGATGCCGTGATCCGCAACCTTGAGATCATCGGCGAGGCCAGCCACAACATCGAAAAGCACTACCCAGACTTTGCGGCTGACCACCCTGAGTTGCCACTGTCAGTCGCATACCAGATGCGAAATGCCGTCGCGCATGGCTACTTCAAGGTGGACCTTGAGATCGTCTGGAGGACGATCCACCGCGATCTACCGGGCATGTATCAGCAGGTGAGCGAGCTTGCCGAGAATCTACTCAATGGCGACGCCGATTGCGTGTACGCGCCATGAGTGCAACAGCAAAAAGCACAGCAGCTACTTCCCTGTTGAAGTTGTCGGCCAGACGCTCAAGAATGAACCCGTTCCGCCTGACGCCGAATCCGACGCCGCCGCATCATGCGGCGCATGGCTCTGCCTGACCGCATCAGGGGCGACGCACTTCCGGCCTTCGGTTCCTCCATCGCCATCGAGCGCGCGCTGGCGCGCTTCGGCTGGCTGGCCAGCGGAGACTACGACGACCTGCTGCAGCAGCTCGGCATCCAGCGCACGAAGTTGCGCGCACTCTTGGCCGACGACGAGATCAGCGCGGCCGTCGAGACGCGCCGCCATGCCTGCGTCAACACGCCATGGCGCGTGGAGCATCCGCAGACGCGAGCCCGCGCCTTCCTGACCGAGGCGCTCGAGCCTCACGCGCATAACATCCTCAGCGCCGCCTGGGACGCCATCCTGTTCGGCTACGCCGTGCAGGAGGTGGTGCTGACCGAAGACGCAGGCCGCATCCGCATCGCGCAGACGGTGGCCTGCCCGTTCGAGTGGTTCAGCATCCGGCCAGGCGGCGCGCTGCTGTGGCGTGACGACGGCCAGCCAGCCGTCGGCGGCTTCGTGCTCACCGTCAGCGAGCCGTCCTTGCGCAAGCCGCATGGCGAGGCGCTGCTGGCCAAGGCCTACTGGCCGTGGTTCTTCCGCACGCACGGCTGGCGCATGTGGGCCAAGTTTCTCGAGCATGCCGCTATCCCCCTGATGGTCGGCAAGACCGACGGCGACAAACAGCCGCTGCTGGAGCTGCTGCGCACGTTCTCGGCCGGTCCGGTGGCGGTGATCAACAACCTGGACAGCTTCGAGGCGCTGGACCAGCCTGGCAACAGCCCCAACAAGTTCACCGAGTTCGAGACTGCCATCTGCCGCCGCATCCAGCGCCTGATCCTGGGTCAGACGCTCACATCCGGCACCGACGGCGGCAGCGGCAACCGGGCGCTGGGCGAGGTGCACGAGCGCGTGCGCGACGAAAAGCGCCGCGCCGACATCCGCCTTGTGACGAAGGCGCTGCAGCAGGTGGCCGACCTGCTCGCGGATGTCAACGGCCTGCCGCGTGGGCGCATCGTGCTGGAAGACCCGCGCGGTCTGGAGCGCGAGCGCGCCGAGCGCGACGAGATTCTGGTCAAGGCCGGCATGCTGCGCTTCACACGCACCTACCTCGAGGAAAAGTACGGTCTGGAGTCCGACGACTTCGAGGAGCTTCCGGCGGAGGCCGCCGCGATCGCCGACGCAGGCGCAGGTGGCATGGGTCGCGATGGCCAGCCAGCCGCGACATCCGCCAGCCTCGTCACGCTGGCCGACAAGCGCCCGGACAGCACCAAGCCCGACCGCCGCCGGTTCACCGCCGCGCAGCAGGCCATCGAGGACGAGATCGAACGCACTCTGCTCGATCTTGGCGGCGGGCCGATCGCGCCCGGCTCGATTGCCAGCGCCATCCGCGCGGCGCGCGATCCGGAAGACCTGATGGAGCGGCTCGCGGTGGTGCTGGCCGACGCCGACGACCGCACGTTCCGACAGACGCTCGAGCGAGCGATGTTCGCCGCCGAGATCATGGGCTATGCCGCCGCGAAGCGCGAGGCCATTGGCTCTGAGCCGAAGGCCGAGGCGGCCGCGCAGCCTGCCATCAACCTGCACGCGCCGATCACGGTGCAGGTGCCGCCGCAGCCGGTCGAGGTACGCATGGAATCCGCGCCGCCTACCGTGCAGGTGGACGTGCACGTGCCGCCTCAGCCCGCGCCGGTGGTCAACGTCGAGGCTCGCGCCGGCGAGACCGTGGTCGTGCCGACGCACCCCAAGGTCGCTGTCCAGACCGTCGAGCGCGACGAGTCCGGCGAAGTCACCCGAACCATCACACGCTACGAGGAGTAATCAATCATGGCCATTCAGTTCTCTGTCGCAGTTCGCAACGCACGCCTTGATGCCATCGAGACGGCCATCGGCGCGTCGGCAATCATGCGCATCCGAACCGGCGCGGCGCCGGCTTCGTGTGCCACGGCTGATTCAGGCACCGTGCTGGCGACGCTCAACCTTCCGTCCGACTGGATGGGGAACGCCGCCAGCGGCAGCAAGAGCATGTCCGGCACGTGGCAGGACAGCAGCGCCGATGCGTCCGGCACGGCCGGGCATTTCCGCATCTACGACTCCAGCGGCACCACGTGCCACATGCAGGGGACCGTGACGGCGACGGGTGGCGGCGGCGACTTACAGGTCGATAACGTCAACTTTGCCACCGGCCAGCAGTTCACGGTCACGAGCTTCACGCTGACCGACGGCAACGCCTGATCATGGCCATCACGACGCTCGACGGCGCGCTGGCCGGCATGCTGCCGCCGGTCACCTTCGCCAAGGCCGCGACTCCGTCACTGGTCGCGGGCCGCCCGCACTCGCTGTTTTATCTGAGCGGCATGCCTGGTGCTGCCGTGGCGCCGACGCCAGGACTTTCAGGCGCTGCGCTGACCAGCTACGCCGGTCAACTGCCGTTCAGAAATCCGCCGTCCGGCAACAGCTACCTCGCACGCTTGCAGGCGCAAGCCACCATCGCCGGCACGCTGATCCTGGCTGATCGTCTCTGGCACAACAGCGGGCTTAGCCTCACAGCAACCACGGCGCAGACAATCAACTCGGTGGCGTGGCCAGCGCGCGATGCACTCGGCACAAGCAACGGCGAGCAGGTCATGATTGGCCTGGAGGTCTCAACGGCCACCGGGGCGGGCACGCCGACGTTCACGATGAGCTACACCAACCAGGATGGCGTGGCGGGCAAGACTGGCACCGGCATATTGACTGGCGTAGCGACATCTGCAATCGGTGCGTTCTACCCGATCGGTCTGGCAGCTGGAGACCGTGGCGTGCGATCGATCCAGACATTCACGCTATCGGCAACGTGGACATCCGGCGCGGCTTCGCTGGTGGCCTACCGGGAACTCGCGCGGCTGGAACTGACTGCGGCCAACGTTCCATCCGCCATCGATGCGCTGACCTCGGGCTTCCCGCGCCTGTTCAACGACACCGTGCCCTTCCTGATTTTCGTCCCTTCGACCACGACGGCCAGCAACATCAGCGGGCAGATGGTCATCACCCAGGGGTAAGCGATGGCCGTCTCCGGCCTGGGCAGCAAGACGCGCTCGGCATGGTTCATCAAGCGCCTGCTGCGCGGCGGCCTTCCGCTGCGCCAGCTCATGCTGGCATCAGACCGCGACGCGGCCGATGCGGCGATCTGGTCGGACTGGTTTTTTGCGCCGGCCGCGAGCGGTCCGATCTCCGGTGCGCTGTCTCGCACGCTAGGTGCGGCAACGCTCGCCGGCGCTGCGGGGCTTGCCATCTCCGGCGCGTCTGCCGTCACGCTGGCGACGCTGACCGGCGGCGGTGCTGCAACGCTGTCCATTGCCGGGTCTGGATCGGCGACGCTCGGCGCGGCGACGCTGGATGCGGCCGGGCAACTGGAGGCGGGCATTTCCGGAAGCCTGGATGCCGCGCTCGAGGATGCGACGCCGGCGTCCTCAGCCGCGCTGGCGATCCGCGCGGCTGGCAGCGCGACGCTCGATGCGGCGCATGCGGCATCCGCCGGCAAGCTCGCCATTGCCGGGCAGTTCGCCGCGGCACTCGGATCGGCGACGCTTGCCTCTGATGGGCGGCTGGCCATTGGCGGCAGCCTCGCGCGCGTGCTCGACGACGCCACCGGCAGCGGCGACGCCGATCTTCCAATCGGCGCTGCCGGGGAGAGCGTGCTGCAGGCCGTGCTGCTTGCCTCGGAGGCGCGGCTGGCCATCGCCGCCAGCCTGGCGCTCGCGCTCGACGACGCGCAGCTCTCCGCTGCCGGCGGCGCAATGGCAACCGGCTACGGCGCGGCGAACCTCGCCGACGCGCAACTGGCAGCCTCCGCCGCGCTGTTCAATTCCGGCGCTGCGGCGATCATGCTCGACGATGCCGCCTCGTCCGCCGATGCGGCGCTGCCCATGGCCGCGCTGCACGCAGGCCTGCTCGACGATGCGGCATGCGTCGCAGATGGCCGGCTCGAAATCCGTGCGGATGGATCGGCGCTGCTTGATCCGGCCGTCTGCAGCGCGCATGGCGCCATCGCTGACGCGCGCGTGCTCTCCGCCGTCGCCATCGACGAGATCGCCGCCGCCGTCTGGGCCAAGACGCTGCCGCTCGCCGACGCGCCGGCCATCGCCTACGGCTACCACGCGCTTTCTGCCAACGAGATCGCTGCCATCGCCCACGCCGTGTGGGCCAGGAGCCTTCCATGATCACCGCAGGCGAGCGGCTGCGGCAGCTTGCGGGCAGCGATGGGGCGGCCGGCGCGCTGCTGCTGGCCATCGGCCAAGGCACTACGGCCGGCGCCATTCTGGCCGGCCGATCCGGCATCGCAGCGGCTGCCGCCTGGCAGCACCTGCTGGCCGAAGCGCAACAAGACGATCACGCAGCGAATGCCTCTCTGCCATCGCGCAGCCTGCGCCGCCGCCGTGGCGCCGCGCCCGCCATCGACCAGACTCCTGCGCGCCGCCGTGACGACATCCTGATTTGGGGCCACCGATGGCTGTGACGATTGACTTCGACGCAGACTTCGACAGGCAGGTGGCGCAGGCGCGCGCGCAGCGCGTGATGCTGCCTGAGGAGTTCTACCGCCTTCCTGCAGAGAAGCGCGCGCTGGCCTTTACCGCCTCGGGTCTCGCGCGGCTGGATCAGGTGCAGGCCGTGGCCGACGCGCTGGCGAGGTTCCAGGCCGATGGCGGCACGTTCGAGGACTTCCGGCGCTGGGCAGGCGGGCAGGACTGGCGCCTGCCGCGCCACCGGCTCGAGACCATCTACCGCAACGCCGTGCAGACGGCCTACATGGCCGGGCACTGGCGGCGCTTTGATGAGGCATCGGATGACCTGCCGTTCCTGATGTACGACGCCATCAACGACAGCCGCACCCGGCCTTCGCACCTGGCGATGGATGGCGTCATCAGGCCGGTGGGCGATCCGCTGTGGAAGCGCTGGACGCCGCCATGCGGCTTTCGCTGCAGATGCAGCTTGCGGTCGGTGTCGGCCCGCGAAGCCCAGCGCCGCGGCGGCGTGACGCAGCCCCTGCCGGCCGAAGGCGGACCGGACGACGGCTGGGGCGCAGATCCGCGCGACGCATGGCGCGGGTTGCGTCAGGCACTGGACGCAAAGCTGGACCGGTGCTCGACTGGGGACGCTGCCTTCGCGAAAGGCGTTCCCAGGATCCAGCCGGTGTGGTGCAAGGACGGCCCGATCCGCGATTTCGCGCGGATGCAGCAGGCGTGGATCGAGCGCAAGGGGCAGATGCCTGAGCCGCGCAGCGTGACGCTACCGCGGCTGGACTATCGTTCCCCCGAGGAAGGCTACGCAGCCTTCATGCGCCACTTGGGACTGCTGCAGACTGGCGGCTGGGTGCCCACGGCCAGCGGCGACGAGGTGTTCGTCAGCGACGCCTTGTTCCGCGACCTGGAAGGCCGCTGGAAGTGGTTCAAGCGCGGGCGCGATGTCTGGGCGCTGTATGTGGCCGAGGTCATTTTGCGGCCGCAGGAAGTCTGGCGGATCAGGCACGACGGCGATGAGAAGCTGTACCTGCTGGGCAGGTTCGCCCGTGGCCGCGAAATACTCGAGGCGCTTGCCGTGTTCAGGCGCGACGCGCGCGAACGCTGGTCTGAAGGCGTCACGGCGTTCGTGGCCGATGACAAGCGCGCCGTCTATCTGAAAGAAAAACGCCGCTGGCTTTTGAACCATGCGGCGTCTGTGACTTATCTGGAGGCGTGACTGGGTTAACGGGTTCCCCCAGTCCCCGCGTGCCGTTCGAATGAGGAGTCCCGCCCATGAGGGCACGCAGTTACGTTGCTGATGCTAGCACGCGCTGCGCCCACACCGCCAATCCCGGTGAACCCGTTCATCCAGACAGCCGTGCCCCCGCCAGCCACCATCGGCGGGAATGGATGAAACCCGGCGCTCCAGCCTGCACACCCTGACGTTTGCCGTCAGGCCGGCCCAGAAGCCGGCAGCAGGCGAGCCACTGCGCTTTGAGGGCATCGCCTACTCCGGCGGCGTGGTGCCGGCCTACGGCTGGCACGGCGACGTGGTGATCGACCTGTCCGGCCTGCAGAACGCCGACGGCGAGGAGCTGCCGGTGCTGGTCGACCACCAGGCCAGCGTCGAGGCCATCGCAGGCAAGGGGCGCATCTTCCGCTTCCGCCAGCCTGACGGCGCAACCGGCCTGCGCATCGAGGGCGAGGTGATCGACGCCACCGACGCCGGACGCCAGATCGCGGCGCTCTTGCGCTCGGACTTCCCGCTGCAGATGTCGGTGGGCATGAGCGCCAACTTCCGCGAGGTCTCGGAACCGCTCATGGTCAACGGCCGCGAGGTGCGCGTGGCGGGCGTTTTCGAGCAGCCGCTCGTGCGCGAGGTGTCGTTCGTGCCGGTAGGCGCGGACCCTGCCACGTCTGCTGCCGCGCTGCGCTTCGCGTTCGACCCCGTTTCTCAACCCAGCCCCGCAAAGGAGCAAGCCACCATGTCTCGCACTGCCGAAGACGAAGCCCTGATTGCAGGGCTGCAGGAGCAGATCAGAAACCTGCAGGCGGAACTGGAGCGCGCGCGCACCGAGCGCCGCGCCGAGCAGCTTTCCGCCCTGTTCGATGAGATCGGCCGCGACGCGCCGCAAGGCGACGCGATCAAGCCGTATCTGGAGATGAGCGAGGCGGCGTTTGCCGCCTTCGCCGCCGACCTCAAGGCTGTGGCCAAGGCGTCTCGCCCGCAGCCCAATCCGGCGCTGTTCTCGTCGCAAGCCATGAGCCGCGCCGCCGCCAGGCCAGAGCCGCAAGACCGCCTGCAGGGGCTGCTGGCCGCCGTCGAGCGCGTCAGCACCCGCGCGGCATCGCTGAACAACGTCTGAAAGGAGCGTCGCCATGCCGACCATGACCAAGACCATCGGGGCCTTCCTGAAGTATGAGGCCCCGCACGGCTACAGCCGCGAGGATGTGACCGTCGCCAGCGGCCAGAACCTGGTGCCCGGCCAGGTGGTGGGCCGCATCACCGCCAGCGGCAAGATCGCTGCCTTCAACCCGGCCGCCTCCGATGGCACGCAAAACGCCGTCGGCATCGCCTTCGACGCGGTGGACGCCACCGGCGGCGACAAGCCCGGCGTGATCGTCGCCCGCCACGCCATCGTGGTCGACCGCGACAACCTGGTGTGGGCCGGCAGTCCGACCAACGCCCAGAAGGATGCCGCCATCGCGCAGCTCAAGGCGCTGGGCATCCTGGCTCGCAAGACCGTGTAAGCACACAGGCGCCGCTCAGGGAGAACACACAATGAACATCACCGACTTCACCATCGGCGAGCTCACCGCCGCCATCAACCAGGTGCCGCGCCAGTGGGGCCGCATCGGCGAGCTGGGCATCTTCCGCAACCGGCCGCTGGCCACCCGCGACGTGGTGATCGAGGAGCGCAGCTCTGGCCTGGCGCTGCTGCCCGACCACGAGTGGGGCGGCGAGGGCACCAAGGCCAGCGCCTCGACCCGGCGCACGCTGTCGTTCCGCATCAAGCAGACGGTGCACGAGGACTTCGTACACCCGATGGACGTGATGGGCATCCGCGCCTTCGGCCAGGAAGACGGCATGGCCTCGATGCAGGACGAGATCGCCTATCGGCTCCAGCGCATGCGCGCCAAGCACGACCAGACGCTGGAGTGGAAGCGCTTCGGTGCGATCAAGGGCGTGGTCACCGACGGCGCCGGCACGGTGCTGTATGACCTCTACAGCCACTTCGGCGTGACGCAGGTGTCGGTGGACTTCGTGCTGGGCACCAGCACCACCAACATCCGCGCCAAGTGCGAGTCGCTGGTCAACCAGATCGAAGACAACCTGATGGGCGACACGATGACCGGCGTGCACGTGTTCGTCTCGCCGGAGTTCTGGGCCAAGCTGGTGGTGCACCCGCAGGTGGTGGACTACATCAAGAACACCCCCACCGCCCAGCAGTTCATGGCCTCGGCCCTGAACCAGATTCAGGTCTACGGCGTGGTGTTCGAGCAGTATCGCGCCAGCGTCAACGGCCAGCGCTTCATCGCCGCCAACGAAGGCCACGCGATCCCGGTCGGCACCACCGACCTGTTCGCCACCTACTTCGCGCCGGCGGACTTCAACGAGACCGTCAACACCGTGGCGCTTCCCCTCTACGCCAAGGTCTGGGCGCAGGATGGCGACCGCGGCTTTGTTCTGCACACGCAGAGCAACAGCCTGCCGCTGTGCCACCAGCCGGCCGCGCTGGTCAAGGTCGTCACCAGCAACTGACAGGCCATGCGGCTGCTCATGATGCAACAGGCCACGCTGGGCAGACAGGCGCTCAGCCCCGGAGTGCAGGTGGACATCGACGATGCCGCCGCCGCGCTGCTGCTGGATGCGGGTGCGGCGCGGACGCTGGACAAGGTGCCGGCGGCCGGGACGTCCAACCCGGTGCTGGACGGCATGCTTGACATTCCGCCCGCGCCTGCGCGCCGTCGCCTCAGGACGCAGGCCTGACATGCCCATCCTCGGCCGCGACCAGTTCGAGATGCGCCTGTCCGCGCAGGACATCGCGCAGCTCGCAGACCTTGACGGCAACGGGGCCGAGACCGCCGGCGCCGTCAGCGCCGCGCTGGCCGATGCGGAAGCCGAGGTGCTGGGCTACGTCATGTCGGTCGCCGCGCTGCCGCTTCCAGACCCTGCGCCGGAGCTGCTCAAGCGCCTGGTGTGCGACGTGGCCCGCTACAACCTCTACCAGCGGCATCTGCCTGAAGAGCACCCGGTGACGGTGGCCTACCTGCGGGCCGTGGCCACGTTGCGCGACATTGCGTCTGGCCGCCTGCGTCTTGCGCTTGGCGGTGGCGATCAGGTCGGGTCCGTGGGCGTGGCCGCAGGGTGGGCCCCTGCGCGCGTCATGACGGACGCCGCCCTGCAGGGGATGGGGCCGTGATCCTCATCGAGTACGACGACCGCGACGTGCGGCAGGCGCTGCAGCGGCTGGCCGCCCGTGCCGCATCCCTGCGTCCGGCCATGGCCGCCATCGCCCAGGCCATCCGCTCCGACATCCTGGAGCGCTTCGACTCGTCCACGACGCCAGACGGACAGCGGTGGCGCCCGCTGACGGCTGCGGCGATCATCGGACGCGCGCGCCGCAGCGCGCCAGCAGGCCTCAAAAAGCGCCGCGCGGCGACCCTGCGCACGTTCTCCACGGGCGCGAAGCCACTGCTGGACACCGGTCTGCTGCGCGACAGCGTGCGCATCGCGTCCGTCACCGACAGCACCGCGACGGTATCGGCAGGTGGCGGCAAGCGCGATCGGATCGCCGCCATCCATCACTTCGGCGGGCTGGCCGGCCGCGGGCGCAAGGTGCGCATCCCGGCGCGCCCGTTCATGGGCATTTCGCCCGAAGGTCGCCGCGAGATCCTGGACATCATCCGCCGCCACATGGAGGCCCTGTGAGCCTGGCTGCCGTCGAGACTGCCATCGTCGACCGCCTGGCCACCACGGGAGTGAAAGTGCTGGCGGCGACGTCCGCCGACGATTTCGAAAAGGTCCGTGCGCCGGCGTTCGTCGTGGTCTTCGACGGGCTCGCCGTCAAGGACAGTGCGTCTGCGCGCGACGCCGCCGTGGCCGAGGCGGGCTGGCTGGTGGTGGCCGTCTCGCGCAATGCCATGCGTCCGCAGGATGGCGCTGCCGCCCGTCATGGCGCGCTGGACATGCTGCAGGACGCCTTTGGCGCGCTGGCCGGCTGGCAGCCGGCTGGTGCCATGCGCCCGCTGCGCTTTGCCGGTGCGCAAGGCGTGGATTTCGAGCCGCCAGCGGCGCTGCTTCCGCTGCGGTTCACGTGCGAAGTTCAACTCACGAAGGAGTAAGCCATGAGCTACTTTTCTGGCCAGGGCCGCGTCTATCTGGCCGCGCGCGACAGCAACGGCAACCCGCTGGCGCTTCGCTGGGTGGGCAATGTGCCCGACCTCAAGATCAGCCTGAGCGTCGAGACCATCGAGCACAAGGAGAGCTACTCGGGCCAGCGCCTGACCGACCTGCAGCTCATCAAGAGCAAGGACGGCGAGTTCAGCTGCACGCTCGAAGATCTCTCGGCCGAGA
>NZ_JALBGB010000049.1:0-12931 GCF_022631395.1 Calidifontimicrobium sp. SYSU G02091 | reverse complement strand
GCCGTGGCACCGGGCGCTCGGCCACCGCCGGCAGCGCCGCGGCGACAGCCGGCACCGCGACGGCCGGCGTGTCCGACGGCGCACGCATCGCGCGCACTTCGAGCGTCGCGGGCGCCGTCGCCGCGGCGGATGCGCCGGCGTCGACGCGCGGCGCCACCGGCCAGCCCTGCAGCGCGCCGACGTGCAGCCCGAGCACGGCGGCCGCGACGGCGACGACCGCGCTGCGCCGCTGCCAGCGAGCGCGCGCGGCAGCGGCTCGGCCGGCGCCGACAATGGCGCGGTTGTCCGCAGGATCGATCATGAAGCTAGCCACCTACCACGACGGTTCGCGCGACGGCCAGTTGGTCGTCGTCTCGCGCGATCTCGCGCAAGCCCATTTTGCGACCGGCATCGCGACGCGCCTGCAGCAGGTGCTCGACGACTGGAACTTCGTCTCGCCGCAGCTCGAGGACCTGTACGCGACGCTCAACGGCGGCAAGGCGCGGCACGCGTTTCCTTTCGAGCCGCAGCGCTGCCTCGCGCCGCTGCCGCGCGCGCCGCAGTGGGTCGACGCGGCGGCGTACCCGAGCCACGTCGAGCGCCTGCGGCGCGCGCGCGGCGCCGAAGTCCCGGCCGACCTGCACGAGGTGCCGCGGCTCGAGCAGCGCGCCAGCGACGCGCTGCTGGGCCCGCGCGCGACGCCGCGCTTCGCCGACGCGGACGCGGGCATCGACTTCGAGGCGGGGCTGGCCGTCGTCACCGGCGACGTCGCCGCCGGCGCGACGCCGGCGCAGGCGCTCGACGGCGTGCGGCTCGTGCTGCTGTCGCTCGACTGGACACTGCGCCACGCGCCCCCCGGACTGCTGCCGCCGGCGGGCGCGTTCGCGCCGGTGGCCGTGACCCCCGACGAGCTCGGTGCGGCATGGGACGGCGGCCGCGTGCGACTCGGGATCCACGTCGACCTGAACGGCCGCCGTTTCGGCCGCGTTGACGCGGCCGCGGGCCTGGCGTTCGACTTCGGCCGCCTGATCGCGCAGGTCGCGCGCACGCGCGCGCTGCGCGCCGGCAGCATCGTCGGCGCCGGCGCCGCGAGCGTCGCCGACGCCGGTAGCGGATTCACCTGCCTGGCCGAGCAGCGCGCGCTCGAAGTGCTCGAGCACGGTGCGCCGCACACCGGCTACCTGCGCTTCGGCGACACGGTGCGCGTCGAGGTGCCCAGCGCCGACGGCGTCTCGGTGTTCGGCGCGATCGAGCAGACAGTGGCCGCCTACGTCGCGTAGACCGCGTCGAGCGAGCGGAAGCCCTTGACCTCGATCGGGTTGCCCGACGGGTCGCGGAAGAACATCGTCCACTGCTCGCCCGGCTGGCCCTCGAAGCGCACCTGCGGCGGCAGCACGAAGTCGACGCCGGCCGCCTCGAGCCGCCGCGCGAGCGCCTGCCAGTCGGGCAGTTCGAGCACGACGCCCAGGTGCGGCATCGGCACCCAGTGGTCGCCGACGCGGCCAGTGTCGGTCGTCGCGAACGGCGTGCCCAGGTGCAGCGACAGCTGGTGGCCGAAGAAGTCGAAGTCGACCCAGGTCGCGGTGCTGCGGCCTTCGCGGCAGCCGAGCACGCCGCCGTAGAAGGCGCGCGCGGCGTCGAGGTCGCTCACGTGGTAGGCGAGGTGGAACAGGCTGCGCATCGGTGGGGCTTTCGCGATCCGTGGCATTGTCGGGCCTGCACACCCCGATGAGAGATCTGCCCCACACGCTGAAGATCGCGACCGTCTGGCTCGTCGCCGGCACCCTGCTGTTCCTCGCCGTGCAGGCCTTCGACCGCCAGCAGCAGACCACGCGTTTCAGCGCCGGCGGCGACGTGATCGAGATCCGGCGCGGGCGCGACGGCCACTACCACTGGCCGGGCACGATCGACGGCGTCGCGGTCGACTTCCTCGTCGACACCGGCGCGACGCGCACGGCGATCCCGGCGCGGCTGGCGCGCCAGCTCGGGCTGCAGCCGGTCGGGCAGGTGCGCTCGCTGACCGCCGGCGGCCCGGTGACGGGCGACGTCGTCACGGTCGACGTCGTGCTCGACGGCGGCGTGCAGGCGCAGCGGCTGCGCGTCGTCGCGCTCGACGGTCTCGCCGACCGCCCGCTGCTGGGCATGGACGTGCTCGGGCGCCTGCAGTGGCGCCAGTCCGACGGCGTGCTGACGATCGAGCTGCGCTGATCAGCGCGCCGCGTTCGCGTCGGCCACCGTCAGCGCCGTCATGTTGACGACGCGGCGCACAGTGGCCGACGGCGTCAGGATGTGCACCGGCTTGGCCGCGCCGAGCAGCACCGGGCCGATCGCGATGCCGCCGCCGGCGGCCGTCTTCAGCAGGTTGTAGGCGATGTTGGCGGCGTCGATGTTCGGCAGCACGAGCAGGTTGGCCTCGCCGTGCAGCGTGCTGCGCGGCATCAGGTCCTGGCGGTACGCGGCGTCGAGCGCGGTGTCGCCGTGCATCTCGCCGTCGACCTCGAGCCACGGCGCGCGCTGCTGGACGAGCGCCAGCGCGTCGCGCATCTTGACCGCCGACGGCTGGTTGCTCGAGCCGAAGTTGGAGTGCGACAGCAGCGCGGCCTTCGGCACCAGCCCGAGGCGCTTCATCTCCTCGGCGGCGAGCACCGTGATCTCGGCGACCTGCGCCGCGTCGGGGTCGTAGTTGACGTGCGTGTCGACGAGGAACACCTGCCGCCCGGGCAGGATCAGGCCATTCATGCACGCGTAGGTGTTGACGCCCGGGCGGCGGCCGATGACCTGGTCGATGAAGGCCAGGTGCATGCCGGTGGTGCCCCAGGTGCCGCAGATCAGCCCGTCGACCTCGCCCTTGTGCAGCAGCATCGCGCCGATCAGCGTCAGGCGGCGGCGCATCTCGATCTTGGCCAGCTGCTGCGTGACGCCGCGGCGCTCCATCATGCGGTGGTAGGTCTGCCAGTAGTCGCGGTAGCGCGGGTCGTTCTCGACGTTGACGACGTCGTAGTCGCACCCCTGCTGCAGCCGCAGCCCGAAGCGCTCGATGCGCTGCGCGATCACCGCCGGGCGGCCGATCAGCGTCGGCCGCGCGAGGCCCTCGTCGACGACGATCTGCACCGCGCGCAGCACGCGCTCCTCCTCGCCCTCGGCGTAGGCCACGCGGTTGTGGCGCGCGCGCTTGGCGAGGTTGAAGATCGGCTTCATCGTCGTGCCCGACGCGTAGACGAAGCTCTGCAGCCGCTCGCGGTACGCCGCGAAGTCGACGATCGGGCGCGTGGCCACGCCCGATTCGGCGGCGGCCTGCGCCACCGCCGGCGCGATGCGGATCATCAGCCGCGGGTCGAACGGCTTGGGGATCAGGTACTCGGGGCCGAACGACAGCGTCGCGCCGGCGTACGCGGCGGCGACGACTTCACTCTGCTCGGCCTGCGCGAGCTCGGCGATCGCGTGCACCGCGGCGAGCTTCATCGCGTCGGTGATCGTCGTCGCGCCGCAGTCGAGCGCGCCGCGGAAGATGTACGGGAAGCACAGGACGTTGTTGACCTGGTTCGGGTAGTCGCTGCGCCCGGTGGCCATCACGGCGTCGTCGCGCACCGCCTTGACCTCCTCGGGCAGGATCTCGGGCGTCGGGTTCGCGAGCGCGAAGATCAGCGGGCGCGGCGCCATCTTGGCGACCATCTCGGGCTTGAGCACGCCGCCCGCCGACAGGCCGAGGAACACGTCGGCGCCGCCGATCACGTCGGCGAGCGTGCGTGCGTCGGTGTCCTGCGCGAACTCGGCCTTGTCGGGGTCCATCAGCTCGGTGCGCCCCCGGTAGACGACGCCGGCCAGGTCGGTGACCCACACGTGCTCGCGCTTGAGGCCCAGCTGCAGCAGCAGGTTCAGGCACGCCAGCGCCGCGGCGCCGGCGCCCGAGGCGACGAGCTTGATGTCCTCGATGCGCTTGCCGACGACTTTGAGCCCGTTGAGCATCGCCGCGCCGACGACGATCGCGGTGCCGTGCTGGTCGTCGTGGAACACGGGGATCTTCAGCCGCTCGCGCAGCTTGCGCTCGACGTAGAAGCAGTCGGGCGCCTTGATGTCCTCGAGGTTGATGCCGCCGAAGGTCGGCTCGAGCGCGGCGATCACGTCGACCAGCCGGTCGAGGTTCTTCTCCTGCAGCTCGAGGTCGAACACGTCGATGCCGGCGAACTTCTTGAACAGCACCGCCTTGCCTTCCATCACCGGCTTGGCTGCCAGCGGGCCGATGTCGCCGAGGCCGAGCACGGCGGTGCCGTTGGTGACGACGGCCACAAGGTTGCCGCGCGCCGTGTAGCGGAACGCGTGCGCCGGGTCGGCGGCGATCTCTTCGCACGCGAACGCGACGCCGGGCGAGTACGCGAGCGCGAGCTCGCTCTGGTTCGTCAGGCTCTTGGTCGGCGCGATCGCCAGCTTGCCCGGCGTCGGGAACTCGTGGTACTCGAGCGCGGCGCGGCGCAGTTCGGCGCGGGGTTGGTCCTTCGAGGTCATGGCGCGTGTCCCGGCGGCGGCCCGGGGACATCGATGCAAGGGGCACCGATTCTAGGAGCCGGGGCGCGGCGCGCAGCGGGCGGGGCGATGCATGGCGCGGCGCGCGCCGGCCGCCGCGGGCGCGATACTGCCGGCCCTGCCCGCCGATGACGCCCGCCGCCGCTGACGCCCCCGAACGCCGCCGCGTCGCGCGGCGCGCGCTGCCGTGGGCGCTGCTCGTCGTGCTGCTCGTCGTCGCGCAGTCGCTGCTCGTCATGCTGACGCTGCGCCACGAGGAGACGCGCGCACAGGACGAGGCCGAGGCGGTCGCCGCCGAGGCGTCGGCCGCGCTGCGCGGCGAGCTGCTGCGCACGCTGCAGAGTCTGCAGTCGCTGCTGTGGAACGACCCGTCACCGGCGGCGTGGCGGTTCGACGCCGCCGAGATGTTGCGCGCGCGGCGCGACGTGCTGCGCATCGAGCGCCGCGACGCCGCGATGGCCGTCACCGCCGAGATCGACTCGCCGTACGGCACGCCGCTGTTCGCGACGCTGCCACGCGCGCAGATGAGCGCCGAGGCCGACGCCGCGTGCCGCGCGGCGCGCCGCACCGCGGCGCCGCACTTCTCGCGCAGCTATTTCGTGCCGCTGCCCGGCGGTCTCGGGCTCGAGGTGATCGACGTGTGCGTGCCGATCGGCGGCGGCGCGGCCGGCACCGACGCGGTGATGGTGGCGACGCTGTCGCTGGCCGGCGTGCTCGAGCGCGCGCTCGGCGCCGAGGCGCTGCGCCGGCACGAGGTCACCCTCGTCGAAGGCGACGGCACGCGGCTGGCGCGCGCCGGCAGCCAGCGCGGCGCCGGGGTGTACCGCGCCGAGCGCATCGTCGACCTGCCGGGCACGACGCTGCAGCTGCGCGCCGACGGCGTCGAGGGCCACCCACGCCTGATCCCGAACCTGACGCTGGCGCTGGTGCTCGGCCTGTCGGCGGCGCTGTTCGCGCTCGTGCTGCTGCTCGCACGCGACGTGCGCCGGCGTGCGCAGGCCGAGGCGGCACTCGCGGAGGCGCTGGCGTTTCGCAAGGCGATGGAAGACTCGCTGTCGACCGGCCTGCGCGCGCGCGACCTCGCCGGGCGCATCACCTACGTCAACCCGGCGTTCTGCCAGATGGTGGGCTTCAGCGCCGACGAGCTGCGCGCCGCGGCGACGCCACCGTACTGGCCACCCGAGCACGCGGCGACGTACGCGCAGCGGCAATCGACGCGGCTGGCGTCGCTGCAGACGGTCGCCGACACCCGCGAGGGCTACGAGACCGTCTTCATGCGCAAGAACGGCGAGCGCTTCCCGGTGATGATCTACGAGGCGCCGCTCGTCGACGGCAGCGGCCGCCACACCGGCTGGATGAGCGCGGTGCTCGACATGAGCGCGCAGCGCCGCGTCGAGGACCTGTCGCGCCAGCAGCAGGAGCGGCTGCAGGCGGCAGCGCGGCTGGCCACGGTGGGCGAGATGGCATCGCTGCTCGGCCACGAGCTGAACCAGCCGCTGGCGGCGATCGCCAGCTATGCCAGCGGCTCGCTGAACCTGCTCGAGCACCCCGACGACGAGACGCCCGGGCTGCTGCGCCAGGCGCTGGCGCGCATCGCCGAGCAGGCCGAGCGCGCCGGGCGCGTGATCAAGAGCGTGCACGACTTCGTGCGCCGGCGCGAGCAGGCGCACGAGCCGATCCGCGCCGACCAGCTGCTCGACGCGGTGCTGCCGCTGGTGCGGCTGCAGGCGCGCAAGAGCGGCACGCGCGTCGACGTCGAACTGCCGCAGCCGGTGCCGCGCGTGCGCTGCGACCGCACGATGATCGAGCAGGTGCTGCTGAACCTGACGCGCAACGGCATCCAGGCGATGGAGCACGACACGCCGCCCGCGCAGCGCGTGCTGACGCTGCGCGTGCACGCGGCGCAGGGGCGCCGCGTCGCGTTCTCGGTGACCGATGCCGGCCCCGGCATCGCGCCCGACGTCGCGCAACGCCTGTTCACGCCGTTCTTCACGACGCGCCGCGAAGGCATGGGCCTGGGGCTGAGCCTGTGCCGCACCGTGATCGAGCAGCACGGCGGCGCGCTCGACTTCGACACGCGCACCGCCGCCGACGCCGGCGGCGGCACCGGCACGACGTTTCGCTTCACGCTGCCGCTGGACACCGCGCCGGCGCGCGCCGACACGCCGGCGCAGACCGTCGAGGAATAGCCGGCGCTGTCCCATACTCACGGCATGACGCCCGCTGCCGCACCGATCGTCTACCTCGTCGACGACGAGGACGTCGTGCGCGACGCGCTGGCGTGGCTGCTGCGCTCGCGCCGGCTGCTGTCGGAGGGCCACGCGAGCGCCGAGGCGTTCGAAGCGATGCTCGACGCGCTGCCGCCGGCCGTGCGTGCCGACTGGCCGCGTGCGCCGTCGTGCCTGGTGCTCGACGTGCGCATGCCGGGCACCAGCGGGCTGGCGCTGTTCGAGCGCCTCGTCGAGCGCGGCCTCACGGACCGGCTGCCGGTGATCTTCCTCACCGGCCACGGCGACGTGCCCACCGCGGTGGCCGCCGTCAAGCGCGGCGCGTTCGACTTCGTCGAGAAGCCGTTCTCCGACAACGCGCTCGTCGACCGCATCGAACAGGCGCTGGCCGCCAGCGCGGCGGCGATCGCCGCGCGCGCGCGCCAGCGCGCGGTGGCCGACGCGGTGGCCGAGCTGACCGAACGCGAGCGCGACGTGATGCGCCTCGTCGTCGCCGGACGGCCGAACAAGCTGATCGCCGACGCGCTCGACATCAGCGTGCGCACGGTCGAGGTGCACCGCGCGCGGGTGTTCGAGAAGATGCGCGTCAAGTCGGCGGTCGAACTCGCCAACCTGCTGCGCGACCATGGGCTGGCGCCCGAGCCCGAGGCGCACTGACCGCGGCGTGCGTGCCCGGCGACGTTGGCGCGCCGCGCTGGCCGCGCTGCTCGTCGCGGCGGGCGTCGCCCGCGCGCACGACAGCGGCCCGGTGCCGCTCGAGCGGCTGTACACCAGCGACGTCGGCGTGCTGTTCACGGTGGCCGTCGAGGTCGGCGGCGAGCGCGGCCGCTGGGTCGTCGACACCGGGGCGAGCCGGCACCTCGTGACCCCGGCGTTCGCACGGCGCCTGGGTCTGCGCGAACTCGGCCGCAGCGGTGCCGACACCGCCTTCGGCACGCTGCATGGGCCCGAGGTCGCACTGCCGCCGCTGCGGCTCGGGCAGCGGCGTCTCGACGGGCAGCGCGCCCTCGTCGTCGACGTGCCGGCCCTCGCCGGACCCGCGACGGCAGGCATCGACGGCGTGCTGGGTGCGCCCGCACTGCTCGACGGCGCGCTCGAGATGGACCTCGCGGCCTCCGTGCTGCGCACGCGTGCCGACGCGCCCGCCGGCTGCGATGCCCCGCGCGCCGCGTTGCCCCTCGAGCTGCGACGCGGCCTGCCGGTCGTCGCGCTGCGCGTCGAGCGGCACATCGCGTTCGCACTGGTCGACACCGGCTACGCCGGGGCGCTCGCGCAGATCGACGGCGAGCGGCCCGCCGCGCGCGCCGGCGACGTCGCGCTCGGACCGCTCGTGCGCCGCGAGGTGCCGGTGATGGCGCTGCGCGCCCCGGCGCTGCGAGCGGCGCTGGCCGGTGACGCGCGCCGGGGCGATGTCACGGCGCTGGCCGGTGCCGCGCTGCTCGACGGTGCGGCACTGCGGCTGAGCCCGCGCGACGGTGTGCTGTGTGTCGCCCCCGACGAACGCACGCTGAGCGGCGGCTTCGGCTTCGGCCTGGGCGCCGATGCCAACGGCCTGTTCGTCGATGCGGTGTCGGACGGCAGTGCGGCGGCGCTGGCCGGCCTGCGCGAGGGCGACCGGGTGCGACAGTGGAACGGCGCCGCGCCGACGACGGTGGCCGACGCATGGGCCGCCGTGCACGGGCTGGACACGATGACGCTCGTCGTCGAACGCCACGGTGCCGCGATCGCGCGCGTGCTGCGGCGCGCGCACCCTGCACCGCCGCCTTGACGGCGGCTGCGCGCCGGATGGCGCCGCCGACATCGCGCAGTCAGTCCGCGTCGACCGCCTCGGCGAGGCTGCGCGTGACCACCGGCGGCGTCGGCCCGCGGTGCAGCGCGTTGCGGCGCTCGCGCAGCGCGAGGTCGGCCGCCGTCATGCGGTCGAAGCGGCGCAGGTGCTCGACCCACGACTCGTCGACGAAATACTCGACGTAGCGCCCGGGCTGCGCCGCGTCGCGGAACAGCCACCAGCTGAGCACGCCCTGGCGCAGCCGCGCGCGGCGCGTGTCGCGCATCACCGCGCGGAAGGCGGCCTCGTCGGCGGGGTCGATCAGGTACTCGATGCTGACCAGCACCGGCCCCTCGTGCGGGTCGCGCGGGCCGGCCAGCGGCGGCGGCGCGAGCGGCGCCGGCGTCAGGTCCTCGCCCTCGCGCGCCTCGATGCTCAGCCGCCGCGTCGCGAGCACGATCGCCAGGCCGGTGGCCGCCGACAGCAGCAGCGCGCTGCGCAGGCTCGTCCAGTGCGCGACCTGGCCCCACAGCGCCGCGCCGACGGCCGCACCGCCCATCAGCGCCATCTGGTAGATCGACATGCCGCGCGCGCGCACCCAGTCGGGCAGCGCGAACTGCGCCGACAGCGTCAGCGAGTTGGCCACCGAGATCCACGCCATCCCGGCCACCAGCATGCCCGGCGCGGCGACCCACACCGTCGGCGCGAGCGCGACGGTGCTCATCGCCGCGACCTGCAGCAGCGAGCCCCAGCGCAGCATCTGGTCGTAGCTCAGCCGCCGGCGCAGCCCCTGCATCTGCGCGGCAGCGAACACGGCGCCGGCACCCATGCACGCGAGCAGCAGCGTGAAGCTGCCGGCGCCACCACCCTCGAGACCCTGCGCGACCAGCGGCAGCAGCGCGAGCAGCGCGGTCGACTGCATGAAGAACAGCGCCACGCGCAGCAGCACGACGTGCATGCGCTGGCTCTGGCGCACGTACTGCAGCCCGACGCGGATCGCGCCGACGAAGCGCTCGGCCGGCAGCGCCTTGGCCTGCACCTCGCGCTTCCAGCGCCAGATCGCGAGCGCCGCGCCGACCGACAGCACCGCGTTGAGCACGAACACCCACACCGTGCCGGCGCCGGCGATGATCGCGCCGGCGGCCACCGGGCCGATGATGCGCGACGCGTTCATCGCGATGCCGTTGAGCGCCAGTGCCGGCGACAGCTGCGCCTTCGGCACGACCTCGGGCACCAGCGCGGCGAACACCGGCCAGCGCATCGCCAGCCCGATGCCGTTGAGGAAGGTCAGCGCGAGCAGCAGCGGCGGCGTCATCGCGCCGGCCAGCAGCACCAGGCACACCAGCGTGGCCACCGCGGCGACCCACACCTGCGTGACCATCAGGTAGCGCCGGCGGTCGACGATGTCGGCCAGCGCGCCGCTGGCCAGCCCGAGCAGGAACACCGGCAAGGTGGAAGCCGTCTGCACCAGCGCGACCCAGCCCGGCGTGCCGGCGAGCTGCGTCATCAGCCACGCGGCGGCGACGTCGTTCATCCACATGCACGCGTTGGCGGTGACCCACACCAGCCACAGCATGCGAAACACCGGCAGCGCCAGCGGCGACCACGCCGTCACGCGCGGCGCCGCGTCGGCCTGCGGGGGCGGCGCGTCGCTCGGAGTCGTCATGCGCGCACGTTAGCACCGCGGTGCACGGCGCGAGACCCGCGGCGACGGCAGCGACAATGCCGCGATGGCCCTCGGCGAGTTCGACCTCATCGCGAAGTACTTCAGCCGCCCGGCGCGGCGCTCGCCGCTGGGCGTGGGCGACGACTGCGCGCTGCTCGCGCCGGCGCCGGGCATGCAGCTTGCGGTATCGAGCGACCTGCTCGTCGAGGGGCGGCACTTCCTGTCCACCGTCGCGCCCGAGCGCCTGGGCCACAAGGCGCTGGCCGTCAACCTGAGCGACCTCGCCGCGTGCGGCGCGCAGCCGCTGGCGTTCACGCTGGCCCTGTCGATGCCGCGCGTCGACGAGGCCTTCCTCGACGGCTTCGCGCGCGGGCTGTACGCGCTGGCCGACGCGCACGGCGTCGAGCTCGTCGGCGGCGACACGACCGCCGGGCCGCTGGCGATCTGCATCACCGTCTTCGGCGAGGTGCCGGCCGGCCGGGCGCTGCTGCGCAGCGGCGCGCGCGCCGGCGACGACCTGTGGGTCAGCCACCCGCCGGGCGGCGGTCTCGGCGACGCGCGGCTCGCGCTCGAGATGTTCCGCGGCACCGTGGCGGTGACGCCCGACTTCGAGCGCCTGCGCCTCGCGATGGAGTGTCCGCAGCCGCGCGTGGCGCTCGGCGTCGCGCTGCGCGGCGTGGCCACCAGCGCGATCGACCTCAGCGACGGGCTCGTCGGCGACCTCGGGCACCTGCGCGAGCGCTCGCGCGTCGGCGCCGTCGTCGACGTCGACGCGCTGCCGCGCAGCGCCGCGCTGGCCGCGCAGCCGCGCGCGCGCCAGCTCGAGTGCATGGTCTCGGGCGGCGACGACTACGAGCTGCTGTTCACCGCGCCGAGCGCGCAGCGCGACGCGGTGCACGCCGCCGGCGCGGCTGCCGGCGTCGGCGTCGCGCGCATCGGGCGCATCGTCGAGGAGCCCGGGCTGCGGCTCGTCGACGCGCGCGGCGAACCGGTGCGCGGCGGCTTCGCCGCGTTCGACCACTTCGCGACGCCATGACGGCCGACGCGATCGCCGCGCCGCCGCGCCGCGCGAGCGCCGCCTTCATGCTCGGGCACCCGGCACGCTGGATCGCGCTGGGCTTCGGCAGCGGGCTGTCGCCCTGGGCGCCGGGCACCGTGGGCACGCTGTGGGCGTGGCTCGCGTTCCTGTGGCTCGACCGCTGGCTCGACGACGCTGGCTGGGCCGTCGCGCTGCTTGTCGCGTTCGCGGTCGGCTGGTGGGCCTGCACGCGCACCGCGCGCGACCTGGGCAGCGCCGACCCGAGCGCGATCGTGTGGGACGAGGTCGTCGCGTTCTGGATCGTGCTGTGGCTCGTGACGCCGGCGGGCTTCTGGGGCCAGGCGGTGGCGTTCGCGCTGTTCCGCTTATTCGACGCCGCCAAGTGGGGGCCGGTGCGCTGGGCCGACCGCGCGTTCAAGGGCGCCCGCGGCGAGCCGCCCGGCTGGGCACAGGGCTTCGGCATCCTGTTCGACGACCTCGTCGCGGCGCTGTGCACGCTGCTCGTCGTCGCGCTCGCGCGCTGGCTCTGATGCTCGACCTCGCCGCCGTCGAGCCGCTGGTGCAGCCGCTGGCCGCGGCGCTGACGGCGCGCGGGCGGCGGCTGGCGACGGCCGAGAGCTGCACCGGCGGGCTGATCGCCGCCGCTTGCACTGCGCTGGCCGGCTCGAGCCTGTGGTTCGAGCGCGGTTTCGTGACCTACAGCAACGAGGCCAAGACCGAGCTGCTCGGCGTGCCGACGTCGCTGATCGCCGCGCACGGCGCCGTCAGCGAGGAGGTCGCGCGCGCGATGGCCGCCGGCGCGCTCGCGCGCTCGCACGCCGACATCGCCGTCGCCGTCACCGGCATCGCCGGCCCCGGCGGCGCGACGCCGGGCAAGCCGGTGGGCCTCGTGTGGCTCGCGTGGTCCACGCGCGACGGCACGGCCGGCGCGCACCGGCTGCAGCTGCCCGGCGACCGCGCCGCGGTGCGCGCCGCCACGGTGGCCGAGGCGCTGCGGCAGGCGCTCGCGCTCGCCTGAGCGACGCGCCGCGTTGCCGCACCGCGGCGTGCCCGCCGGGGGGCTGGCGGGCACAATGCCTGGAGCGCACACACGTCGACACACGCATCACACCCGCCACACCCGCGAGGAGGCCGCAGGCATGGACGACCGCAGCGAAGGCGCCGACTTCACGAAGCTGGTGCCCGGCTTCGACTTCCTGCAGACGCTGGTCAAGACGGCCGGCGCGACGGTGCCCAGCGTCGGCCAGTGGGTCGCGCCGACGCTGGACCCCGACGAGATCGACAAGCGCATCGGCGAGCTGCGCACCGTGCAGTTCTGGCTCGAGCAGAACGCGCGCCTGCTGGCCTCGACGATCCAGGCGCTCGAGGTGCAGCGCATGACGCTGTCGACGCTGAAGACGATGAACGTGCAGATCGCCGACCTGCGCGAGGCGCTGACGATCCGCAGGCCCGAGACCGCCGCGCCGGCGGCGGGCGAGCCGAAGGCCGCCGAGGCCGCGGCGAGCGCGCCGCCTGCCCCCAAGCCGGCGCGCAAGCGCACGCCACGCCCGGCCGCCGGCGCCGAGGCCCCCGCGCCGGCCGCGGTCGACCCGATGCAGTGGTGGCGCGCGCTGACGCGACAGTTCACCGAGATCGCGACCCAGGCTCTGCGCGACACCCAGGCCGCGGCGGTGACGCCTCCCGCCCCGCCGCCGGCGGCCGCGGCCGGCGCCGATGCCGCCGGCGCGCCG
>NZ_JALBGB010000048.1:0-16677 GCF_022631395.1 Calidifontimicrobium sp. SYSU G02091 | reverse complement strand
CGACAACGGGCGACCTGCCGATCGCCGTGGCGGACACCACCGACGGCGTGCCCGACGCACACGCGGACGGCCCGGCGCGGCGCACGGCGCACGCCGCCGACCGCGGCATGGCCGCCCGCACGCGCGATGCGCAGTCCGACACGCCCTCGTCGGCCACGCCGCAGGTGGCGCCAGGCGACGAAGCGCCGCGCGCGCCCGCGACCGCCGCCGCCGTGGGACGCGCCGCCGCGGAGGCGGCGCCGCTCGCGGGAACGTTGCCGCCGGCAGCGAAGTCGCCGACCGAAGCGACCGCGCCGACCGTCGTCGCGACCGTGGCCGCCGACGCGACCGCCCCCGCGACGGCGCCCACCGGCGCGCCAGCGCCGCTGCCCGAAGCGCGCCTGCCGCACCCGCTGCCGTCGCCGGCCTTCGCGCCGGCACTGGGCCAGCAGGTCGCGCTGTGGGTGCGCCAGGGCGTGCCGCAGGCGATGCTGCAGCTCAACCCCGCCGAGCTCGGCCCGGTGGCGGTGCGCATCGCGCTCGACGGCACGCAGGCGCACGTCGACTTCACCGCGCTGCACGCCGCCACCCGCGACGCGCTCGAAGCCAGCCTGCCCGCGCTGGCCAGCGCGCTGCGCGACAGCGGCCTGACGCTGGCCGGCGGCGGCGTGTTCGACCGCCCGCGCGAGCAGCGCGACGACAGCCAAGCCGGCGATGCCGCGAGCGGTGGCACGCGCGCACCCGCGGCGCGGGGCGCCACCGGCGAGGCGGCCGACGCGCGGCCTGCGCCGCGCCGGCGCGGCATCGTCGACCTGGTCGCCTGAGGGGCCCTGCGCGCGGCGGCGATGCGGCGCGCGTAAGCGTCGCTTTGGCCACGCTATTCGCCGATTCGCCGCCGGGGCCGCTTCGAATAATCCCCCACAGGGTCCGCTGCATCGGCGGCCCCGACGCGAGGAGCCCCCATGTCTGCCGCCGCTGCCACCGCCACCGACGCCGCACCGAAGAAGGGCAAGAAGAAACTGATCGTGCTGCTGGCCGTCGTGCTGGTGGTGCTGCTCGCCGGCGCCGGCGGCGCGCTGTTCCTGCTGAGCAAGCAGGCCGCACACGCTGACGACGAGGACGCCGCCGAAGAAGTCGCCAAGCCGACCAAGCACGCGGCCAAGGCGGCGCCCACCTTCGTGCCGCTGGACACGTTCACCGTCAACCTCGCCGACCGCAACACCGAGCGCTACGCGCAGATCGGCATCACGCTCGAGGTGAGCGACGCCAAGGTCGGCGACCAGATCAAGGCCTTCATGCCGGCGATCCGCAACAACATCCTGATGGTGCTCGCGCACAAGACCGCCGACGAGCTGCTGCAGCGCGAAGGCAAGCTCAAGCTCGCCGCCGAGATCCGCCGCGAGACGCTGCGCCCGCTGGGCTACGAGATCGACATCGACGACGAGGCCGAGCACGCCGACGACGGCGCCGCGAAGAAGAAGCGCAAGCGCCGCGCCGACGACCTGCCGGTGACGCAGGTGCACTTCTCGAACTTCATCATCCAGTGAGGCCGCCGCCCAGGTCGGCGACGGCGACACGATGAGCCAGCAGATCCTTTCGCAAGACGAAGTCGATGCCCTGCTGCAGGGCATCACCGGCGAGAGCCAGAAGCTCGACGCCGAGGAGGAGCAGACCGGCGGCATCCGCGAGTACAACCTCGCGAGCCAGGAGCGCATCGTGCGTGGGCGCATGCCCACGATGGAGATCATCAACGAGCGCTTCGCACGCAACATCCGCATCGGGCTGTTCAACTTCATCCGCAAGACGCCCGAGGTCTCGATCGGCGGCATCAAGGTGCAGAAGTACAGCGCCTTCCTGCGCGAGATCGTCGTGCCGACCAACTTCAACATCGTCGCCGTCAAGCCGCTGCGCGGCTCGGGGCTCGTCGTGTGCGACCCGAACCTGGTGTTCGCCGTCATCGATGCGCTGTTCGGCGGCGTCGGCAAGTTCCACACCCGCATCGAGGGGCGCGACTTCAGCCCCACCGAGCAGCGCGTGATCCAGCGCCTGGTCGAGGTCGTGATCGCCGAGTACCGCAAGGCCTGGCAGGGCATCTACCCGCTCGAGCTCGAGTACCAGCGCTCCGAGATGCAGCCGCAGTTCGCCAACATCGCCACGCCGAGCGAGATCGTCGTGGCCACGTCGTTCACGTTCGAGGTCGGCGACAGCAGCGGCATGGTGCACATCTGCATCCCGTACAGCACGCTCGAGCCGATCCGCGACGTGCTGTACTCGTCGGTCCAGGGCGACGGCGCCGAGCCCGACCGCCGCTGGGTCAACCTGCTGAAGACGCAGATCCAGGCTGCCGAGGTCGAGCTCGTCGCCGAGCTCGCGCACGCACCGGCCACCGTCGAGCAGCTGCTCGCGCTCAAGCCGGGCGACTTCATCGAGCTCGACCTCGAACCCGTCATCGAGGCCAAGGTCGACGGCGTGCCGGTGCTCGAGTGCCACTACGGCACCAGCAACGGGCGCTACGCGCTCAAGGTCGACCGCCTGATCTCCAGCTCCAACCTGAGCTGGCTCGGAGACACGCATGTCCGCTGAACCGAACGCCGCCCCCGATGCGATGAGCGAAGAAGACCGCATGGCCGCCGAGTGGGCCGCCGCGCTCGCCGAGAGCAAGCCCGAGACCGCCTCCGAGGTCGCCGACGCCGCGAGCCAGGCCGCGCCGGCCGCATTCGCGAACCTGACGCCGAGCGCGCACGGCGCGGCCGCGGGCAACGACCTCAACATGATCCTCGACATCCCGGTGCAGCTGACCGTCGAGCTCGGCCGCACGCGGATCCCGATCAAGCACATCCTGCAGCTCGCGCAGGGCTCGGTCGTCGAGCTCGACGCGCTGGCCGGCGAGCCGATGGACGTGCTCGTCAACGGCTACCTGATCGCGCAGGGCGAGGTCGTCGTCGTCAACGACAAGTTCGGCATCCGCCTGACCGACATCGTGACGCCGAGCGAGCGCATGCGCCGGCTGTCGCGCACCTGAGCCGCGCCCGCCCTGCGCATGGACACCCTGCCCTCCGGCCTGTCGGCGCTGCTGTGGTTCGCCGCCGTCGTCGCGGCGATCCCGCTCGTGCTGTGGCTCGTCAGGCGCACGCCGATCGGCGCCGCGGCGACGACGCCCGGCGCGATGCGCATCGTCGCGGCCCTCGCGCTCGGCCCCGGGCAGCGCGTGGTCACCGTCGAGATCGGCCACGGCGCCGAGCGCCGCTGGCTCGTGCTCGGCGTGACGGCGCAGCAGATCACGACGCTGCACGAGATGGCGCCTGCCGCCACCGCGCACCCGGCCGCCGGCGAGGCGGCCGCACCGCTGCGGCAGCTGCTCGGCGACCTCGGCGTGCGCGCCAGCGGAGCGAAGCGCGATGCCTGAGCACCGCCATCGTGGCGTCGCGCGCGCCGCCGCCGGCCTGCTGCTGGCCGCCGCCGCGGGGGCGGCCACCGCGCAGCAGGGCGGCAACCTGCCGCTGGTCGTCGCGCAGGGCGCAGCCGGCACCAGCTACTCGGTGCCGATCCAGACGCTGCTGTTCTTCACGGCGCTGTCGTTCCTGCCGGCGGTGCTGCTGCTGATGACGGCGTTCACGCGCATCGTGATCGTGCTGTCGCTGCTGCGCCAGGCGCTGGGCACGCAGGCCGCGCCGCCGAACCAGGTCGTCATCGGCCTGAGCCTGTTCCTGACCTTCTTCGTGATGAGCCCGACGGTCGACCGCGTGTACGAACAGGCCTGGCAGCCCTACGCGGCCAGCCAGATCGCGTTCGAGGAGGCGCTGTCGCGCGGCGAGGCGCCGATGCGCGAGTTCATGCTCAAGCAGACGCGCCAGAGCGACGTGCAGCTGTTCTCGCGCCTGGCGCGCCTGCCCGAGGGCACGCCGGCGGCCGAGGTGCCGTTTCGCGTGCTGGTGCCGGCGTTCGTGACCAGCGAGCTGAAAAGCGCGTTCCAGATCGGCTTCCTGATCTTCATCCCGTTCCTGATCATCGACATGATCGTCGCCAGCGTGCTGATGAGCCTGGGGATGATGATGTTGAGCCCCGTGCTCGTCGCGCTGCCGTTCAAGCTGATGCTGTTCGTGCTCGCCGACGGCTGGAACCTGCTGCTCGGCTCGCTCGCGGCGTCGTTTGCCACCTGACCCCGAAGGACCTCCCCCGATGGACGCCACCCAGGTCTTCACCGCCGGCCAGCAGGGCCTGTGGCTGCTGCTGATGGTCTCGGCGCCGGTGCTGCTGACGGTGCTGGCCATCGGGCTGGTGGTCAGCGTGTTCCAGGCTGCCACGCAGATCAACGAGGCCACGCTGAGCTTCGTGCCGAAGATCATCGGCGCCGTCGCGGTGCTCGCCGTCGCCGGGCCGTGGATGATGACGACGCTGGTCGAGTACCTGCAGCGCACGCTGCAGTCGATCCCCGCCGCGGTCGGCTGAGCGCAGCGCGCCAGGCGGCGATGCTGACCTTCACCGACGCGCAGCTGCTGGCGTGGGTCACGCCGCTGCTGTGGCCGTTCCTGCGCGTGCTGGCGATGTTCACCGCGCTGCCGGTGCTGGGCACGCGCACGGTGCCGCTGCGCGTGCGCATCGCGCTGGCGTTCTTCATCGCGCTGGCCGCGCAGCCGATGCTGCCGCCGCTGCCGCCCGAGGTGGCGTCGGTCGCGCTCGACGCGCCGGCCGCGGCGCTGCTGGTCGTGCAGCAGGTCGTCGTCGGGCTGAGCCTGGGCTTCGCGGTGCGCATCGTGTTCGCCGCCGTCGAGTTCGCCGGCGAGATCGTCGGGCTGCAGATGGGGCTGAACTTCGCCGGCTTCTTCGACCCGGTGACGGCGTCGCAGACCACCGCGACGAGCCGCTTCTTCGGCACCGCGGTGGCGTGGCTGTTCGTCGTCATCAACGGCCACCTGATCGTGATCGCCGCGGTGGTGGCGAGCTTCACGGCCTTCCCGATCGCACCGGAGCCGCTGGCCTTCGTGCGCCAGGCGCAGCCGCAGGTCTGGGGCGCCGAGGTGTTCCGCCTCGGGCTGTGGATCGCGCTGCCGATCGTCGCGATGCTGCTGTTCGTCAACCTCGTGCTCGGGCTGATCTCGCGCGTGGCCGCACAGATGAACATCTTCGCGATCGGCTTCCCGATCACGGTCGGCGTCGGGCTGCTGGGCATGCTGCTGACGCTGCCGATGATGCAGGCGCCGTTCACGATCGCGCTGGAGGCGATGCTCGCGCGCTTCCAGTGACCGCCGCGGCGAAAGCGTTTGACCTGCATCAAACACGCGGCTCAAGCCGACGGCGCCGACGACCGAAAAAGCGCTCATCTGCAGCGATCCGCGACTCACCTCTTCGCACCGATGCGCAACAACGGCCCCGTGACCGGCCGCGAACACCCGTTTCCGGCCGCCAAGACCCTCGTCTCCGTGACCGACCTGAAGGGTCGGATCACCTACGCCAACGACGCCTTCGTCGAAGTCAGCGGCTTCGCGCGCGACGAGCTGCTCGGCCAGCCGCACAACGTCGTGCGCCACCCCGACATGCCGGCCGAAGCCTTCCGCGACCTGTGGGCGACGATCGCCGCCGGGCGCCCCTGGACCGGCATCGTCAAGAACCGGCGCAAGAACGGCGACCACTACTGGGTGCGCGCGAACGCGACGCCGATCGTGCGCGACGGCCGCATCGCCGGCTACCTGTCGGTGCGTTCGGCGGTATCGCCGACCGAGGTGCAGGCCGCCGAAGCGCTGTACGCGCGCCTGCGCGACGAGGCCGCACGCGGCGTGCGGCGCACCGCGCTCGACGGCGGTACGGTGGTGCGCGCCGGTGCCCTCGGGTGGCTGGCGCGGCGGCTGCGGCCGGGGCCGGTCGCATCGGCCGGCCTGGCCGTCTTCGCGGCGTGCGGCGCCAGCGGTGCCGCGACGCTCGTGCACCCGCTGGCCGGCGCGGCGGCTGCGCTGGCGGCCGCCGCAGCAGCGTCGTGGGCCGTCGCGCGCTTCGCGCTCGCGCCGATCCACGCCTGTGTGCGCCAGGTGCAGCGGCTCGCCGCCGGCGATCTCAGCGCCGAGATCCCGACCGGCGGCCGCGGCCCGTCGGCCGAGCTCCGGCGTGCGCTCGCGCAGATGGTGGCCAACCTGCGCACCGTCGCGATCGAGGTGCGCGACGAGGTCGCCCACCTGCGCCAGGCGATTGCCGAGATCGCGGCCGGCAACAGCGACCTGTCGGCGCGCACCGAGACGCAGGCCGGCCGCCTGCAGCAGACCGCGGCGTCGATGACGCAGATCGCCGGCAGCGCGAGCGCGAGCGCCGGCGCCGCCGCCGACGGCGCGCGCATGGCGCAGCGCATGGCCGATCTGGCCGCGCGCAGCCACGCCACCGTGCAGGCGGTGGCCGACGCGATGGCGGCGATCGACGCGTCGTCGCGCCGGATGCACGAGATGATCGGCGTCGTCGAAGGCGTCGCGTTCCAGACCAACCTGCTCGCGCTCAACGCCGCCGTCGAGGCGGCGCGCGCCGGCCCGGCCGGGCGCGGCTTCGCCGTCGTCGCCGGCGAGGTGCGTGCGCTTGCGCAGCGCACCGCCGAGGCCGCGCGCGACATCCGCGGCCTGATCGCCGACGCCGGCGAGCGCGTGCAGGCCGGCAACGCGCACACGCGCGACGCGGCGACGTCGATGACCGACGCCGTCGACGAGGTGCGCCGCGTCAGCGCGCTGCTCGAGCGCATCGCCGCGGCCACCGGCGAGCAGCAGCGAGGCGTCGCCGATGTCGGTGCCGCCGTCGCGCAGATGGACGCGCTGACGCAGCAGAACGCCGCGATGGTCGAGCAGCTCGCCGCCGCGGCGCAGCAGCTCGCCGCGCAGGTGCGCAGCACCGAGCAGGTGATGCGGCTGCTGCGGCTGCGCGCCGACGAGCCGACGCTGGCCGACGCCGACGCCGTCGCACTGCGCCGCGAGGCGCACGCCCACGCGGCCTGAGGGCGCACTGCGCGGCGCGCGCCGGCACCATGCACGGACGGCCGCGCCGCCGCGCGGCCGGCTCAGGCGCCGTTCAGCGCGCCGCGCTGTGCTTGGCGATCAGCGCCTTCGCGGCCTCGAGCAGCTGCCGGCCGTTGGCGCCGCGCGCATCGACGTCCTTGATCCAGGCCTCGACGACGGGCTCGCCGGCCTTCTTCCAGTGCTGCAGCTCGTCCTTGCCGATCACGTTGGTCGTGTTCTTCGCCGTGAGCTTCTTGCCCTCGGCGTCGGCGGCGAGGAAGGTCTTGCCGATCTGGCCCGACAGCGCCTGCCCGCTGTTGGCGTCGACGACCTTCTTCAGGTCCGGCGGCAGGCTGTCGTACTTGGCGCGGTTCATCACGAACATGAAGGTCGACGTGTAGAACGCCGGCTCCGACGGGTCGGTCTCGGAGTGGAACTTGACGATCTCGTGGATCTTGACCGCCGGCACGACCTCGTAGGGCACGACGGCGCCGTCGATGGTGCCCTTGTTCAGCGCCTCGCCGACCTGCGGCACCGGCATGCCCACCGGGGTGGCACCCAGCGCGGCGAGGAAGCGGTTGGTCTGGCGCGTCGGCGCGCGCAGCTTCAGGCCCTTGAAGTCGGCCATCGTGCGGATCGGCTTGTCGCGCATGTGGAACACGCCGGGGCCGTGGACGTGGAACGCGATCGGGTGCACGTCTTTGAACTCGCTGGGCGCGTGCTGCTGCACGTAGTCCCACAGCGCCTTGCTGGTCGCCTCCGCGTCCCTCATCATGAACGGCAGCTCGAACACCTCCGACAGCGGGAAGCGCCCGGCCGTGTAGCCCGGCAGCGACCAGATCACGTCGACGACGCCGTCCTTGACCTGGTCGTACAGCTGCGGCGGTGTGCCGCCGAGCTGCATCGACGGAAAGATCTGGCACTTGAGCCGGTTGTTCGAGTCCTTCGCGATCTTGTCGCACCAGGGCTGGATAAACATCGTGTGCGCGTACGAAGTCGCCGGCAGGAAGTGGTGCACGCGCAGCGTCACCTCCTGCGCCTGCGCGCTGCCGATGGCAGCCGCCACCACCGTCGCCATCAGCCCTGCCCGCAGGGCCTTCCAAGAACGCATCATCCAGAGTCTCCTTCGTTGAGTCGGTTCGCCAGCGCCCGATTGCAGCCGCCAACGCGCGCCCGTCGAGCGCGGCGCAGTCTAGGCAGCGCGCGGGGCGTCGCACAGATCCGGTGATCGCGCCCGCGATAACCGCTGGTTATCATGAGGGCGTGAAGCTCGCATCGCTGCAGGCGCTCGTCGCCGCCGTCGAGGAAGGCAGCCTGCGCGCCGCCGCGCGCAGGCTCGGCGTGTCGCAGCCGGCGCTGACGAAGATGGTGCGCGAGCTCGAACGCGAGCTGTCGGCGACGTTGCTGCTGCGCTCGACGACCGGCGTCGTCGCGTCGGCGCAGGGCAAGGTGCTGTACGAGCACGCGCGCACCGTCGCGCGCGAGCTCGACACCGCGGTCGAGCAGGTGCAGCAGCTCGGCGGGCGCATGGTCGGCGAACTCGGCATCGCGGCGGTGCCGCTGGCGGCGCTGCTGCTGATCCCGGAGACGCTGCGCACCTTCACGCGCGAGTTCCCCGACATCCGGCTGCGCATCGCCGAGGAGCTGTACATCGCGCAGCTGACCAAGCTGCGCACCGGTGAGGTCGACCTCGCGATCGGCCCGATCCCGCAGGGGCTGCCGGCGGGCGAGTTCACGACCGAGCCGCTGATGCCGGTGACGATGGCCGTCGTCGTGCGCAAGGGCAGCGCGCTGGCACGCTCGCGCTCGCTGCGCGAGCTCACGCGCTCGCGCTGGGTCTACACCAGCGACGCCGGCGCCACCGGCTACGCGCGCATGCTGTTCGAGCACCACGGGCTGCCGGCGCCGCCGGCAGGGGCGGTCGTCAACTCGACGCTGGCGCTGATGGCCGTGATCGGCAGCGGCGACTATGTCGGCCTGATGCCGATGCCGATCGCCACGCACCCGGCCGCGGCGCCGTATCTGAGCGTGGTGCCGATCGCCGAAGGCCACCTCGACCTGACGATCGGCGTCGTCGTGCGCGGTGACACGGCACTCAAGCCCGCCGTGCGGCACTTCGTCTCGCACCTGCACCGCGCCGCGCACCACGTCGCGGCGGGGCCGTGACGCCGCGTCAGTCGCCGACCAGCCCGTTGCGGATCGCGTAGACCGTCAGCTCGGAGTTGTTCGACAGCCCGAGCTTCTCGAGCACGCGCGCGCGGTACACCGACACCGTCTTCGGCGACAGCGTCAGCTCCTCGGCGATGTCGGACAGCCGCTTGCCCGAGGCGATCATCACGAGCGTCTGCAGCTCGCGGTCCGACAGCTTCTGGTGCGGGCTCTCGAGCGCCGGCGCGGTCAGGCTCTCGACGAGCATCTGCGCGATCTCGGGCGTGACGTACTTGCGCCCCTGCGCGACGGTGCGCACGGCCTGCACGAGCAGCTGCGGGTCGCCACCCTTGTTGACGTAGCCGAACGCGCCGGCACGCAGCGCGCGGATCGCGTACTGGTCCTCGGGGTACATGCTGACGACGAGCACCTTCACCGGCGAGCCCTCGTCCTTCAGCGCGTGCAGCGCGTCCAGCCCGCTGCGCCCCGGCAGGTTGATGTCGAGCACGAGCACGTCGCACGGCGTCGTGCGCATCAGCGCGCGCAGCTCGCCGTAGTCGCCGGCCTCGCCGACGACCTCGATGTCCGACGCGTCGGACAGTGTGTCGCGGATGCCGCGGCGGATCAGCGCGTGGTCGTCGCAGAGGATGACTTTGATCACAGCTCCCCCCAGGCACTCGTCGGATCGTGTTCGTCGTCGCCGCCCAACGTCGCCGGCGCGCTCGCGCCGGCGGTCAGCGGCAGCGTCAGCAGCAGCGTCGTGCCGCGCCCGTCGCTCGACAGGTCGATCGTGCCGCCCACCGTCGACGCGCGCTCGTGCAGCCCGCGGATGCCGAAGCTGCGCGCCTTGGCCAGGTCCTCGCGTGTCAGCCCCACGCCGTTGTCGGCGACCTCGAGCGACAGCACGCCGCGCGCGAGCGTGAGGTCGATCGTGACCTGCGTGGCCTGCGCGTGCTTGCTGACGTTGGTCAGCGCCTCCTGCGCCGTGCGGTAGGCCACCAGCGGCACGCCGGCGGGCAGCTCGGGCAGCTCGTCGTGGCTGCTGCGGAAATGGCACGCGACGCCGGTGCGCTTCTCGAAACGCGCGGCCATCCACTGCAGCGCCGCGACCAGCCCCTGCTCGAGGATCGCCGGGCGCAGGTTGTGCATGATGCGCTTGCTGCTCTCGATCGCGTGACTCACGGTCTCGAGCGCCGACTGCACGCGCTGGCGCACCTCGGGGTCGGTGGTGCGGCGCTCGATCCACGCGAGGTCGAACTTCAGCGCCACCAGCGAGCCGCCGACGTCGTCGTGGATCTCGCGCGCGATCGCCGCGCGCTCGCTGTCGATGCTGGTCTGCAGGTGCTGCGCGAGTTCCGACAGCCGCTGGCGCGACAGCGCGAGCTCGCGGTCGGCGGCGCGGCGCGCGCGCTCGGCCTGCGCCGCGGCGATCGCGTTCTCCAGTGCCGGCGCCAGCCGCGCGAGGTTGTGCTTGAGCAGGTAGTCGCTCGCGCCGTGGCGCATCGCCTGCACCGCGACGTCCTCGCCGATCTCGCCCGACAGCAGGATGAACGGCAGCGGCTGCGCGCCGGAGCGCACGATCTCGAGCGCCTGCAGTCCGCCGAAGCCCGGCAGGTTGAAGTCCGACAGCACCGCGTCCCACGGCTCGCGCAGCGCCGCGCGCAGCTCGGCCTCGGACTCGATGCGCCGCATCTCGACGTCCAGCCCGCTGCGGCGCAGGTGCGTGGCCGCCAGCTCGTGGTCGAGCTCCGAATCCTCCAGGTGCAGCACGCGCAGCGGACGCGACGGGGCCGGCGATGGCATGGGCGGAAGTATGGCCCAGCGCAGCAGCCGGCCTGCCGCGCCGCCCCGGCGCCTTGCCCCAGGTCAAGCCGACGGCCGCTGCCCGACGCGCGGGCGCGAATTGGCGCCGTCTTGGCCGCGATTTCGGCCTCAACTCCGCGTGGCGAGCGCCGAAGATCCCGCCACCGCCCGTAGGCGCGCCGCGCGCGCGCCGTCCGTCCACGGCGACACCGACGGAGACCGCATGCACATCGACGTCCCCCTGGCGCCCGAGCCCGGCCCCCCGCGCATCCCGCTGGACGCGGCGGCCGAGCTGCAGGACCACCTGATGAGCGCCTGCAACGACCTCGAGCGGCTGCAGACGCTGCTCGCGCACGCGTGCGACACGCTGCTGGCCAGCTTCCACGGCGCCAACGACGAGGCCGACACGCTGCGCAGCGCGCTGCAGTCGTCGCCGGTGCTCGACCGCCTGCGCGGCCAGCTCGGCAGCGCGATCACGGCGCTGCAGTTCCAGGACATGGCCTCGCAGCTCGTCGCGCACACGCAGCGCCGGCTGCGCAGCTGTGCCGACCGGCTGGCGCGCGACGCGATGGGCGACGACGACGGCGAGGCCGTCGTCGAGGAGCCGCCGCTGCGCCCGAACCCGGTGACGCAAGACGAGATGGACGCCGGCTCCGTCGAGCTGTTCTGACGCCGCGCCGGTTCAAGAACCTCCCCACCCGACCGAAATCCCGAACGAATCCCGGAGAACGACATGCACTCAATCCTCGCGGTGGACGACTCGGCGTCGATGCGCCAGATGGTGTCCTTCACGCTGAAGAACGCCGGCTTCCACGTCGTCGAGGCCGTTGACGGCGTCGACGCGTGGGAGAAAGCGAACAAGGGCGACTTTCACCTCGTGCTGACGGACCAGAACATGCCGCGCATGGACGGCATCAGCCTCGTCAAGAAGCTGCGCGAGAGCCCGAAGTTCAAGTCGACGCCGATCCTGATCCTGACCACCGAGAGCAGCGACCAGATGAAGCAGGCCGGCCGCGCCGCCGGCGCCACCGGCTGGCTCGTCAAGCCGTTCGACCCGGCCAAGCTGATCGAGGTGATCGGCAAGGTCGTGCGCTGACGCCTCGCCCCGCAGGAGCCCCCACCGATGGCTGATCCCACGACGACCGGCGCGTCCGCGGCCGGTATCGACCTGAGCCAGTTCTACCAGGTCTTCTTCGAGGAGGCGGGCGAGAACCTCGAGCAGATGGAGCAGATGCTGCTCGAGCTCGACGTCGACGCCGCCGACGACGAGACGCTCAACGCGATCTTCCGCTGCGCGCACTCCGTCAAGGGTGGCGCGGCGACGTTCGGCTTCCACGACGTCGCCGAATTGACGCACCAGATGGAGACGCTGCTCGACAAGCTGCGCCGCCACGAACTCGCGCCGACCGCGCAGATGGTCGACGTGCTGCTGCAGGCGGGCGACGCGCTGAAGGCGCAGCTCGCACGCCACCAGGGCCACGACGTCGACGCGGTCGACACGCAGGAACTGCTCGCGCACATCCGCGCGCTCGCCGACGGCAAGACGGTCGCGCCCGCCGCGCGCCCCGCCCCCGCGGCGGCCGCACCCGCCGCCGCGGCGACACCGGCAGCCGGCCCGGCCGCACCCCGCGGCAAGGGCACGCTGCGCTCGCTCGAGATCACCGTCGGGCCGCTCGAGCGCCCCGAGCTGGCCGACAACCTCGCCGAGCTGTTCCGCGAGATCACCGACCTGGGCACGCTCGAGCCGCTCGACGCCGGCCAGGCCGCCGACGGCGTGCGCCGCTACAAGGTGCTCACCGCCAGCAGCGACGACGAACTGCTCGACCTGTTCAGCTTCCACGTCGCGCGCGAACACATCCGCATCGCGCCGCTGGGCCCCGGCTACGGCTTCCATCCTGGTGCGCCGGGCGCCCCCGAACCCGAGGCGCCGAGCACCGACCCGGGCTACGGCTTCTTCGCCGACGCCCCCGGCGCGCCCGCGGCCGCCAGCGACACGGCGACGGCCGGCCACGCCCCCGCCGCGGCCCCCGCCCCCGCGTCGCCGCCGCCCGCGAAGCCCGCCGCGCGCACCGAGCCCCGCGCCGCCGCGTCGACCGAGTCGTCGACGCTGCGCGTGTCGGTCGAGAAGGTCGACCAGCTGATCAACCTGGTCGGCGAGCTCGTGATCACGCAGGCGATGCTCGCGCAGAACAGCAAGGGTGTCGAAGGCACGGCACTGCAGGCGCTGGCCGCCGGTCTCGCCGACCTGGAGCGCAACACGCGCGACCTGCAGGAAGCGGTGATGTCGATCCGCATGATCCCGATGTCGCTCGTGTTCAATCGCTTCCCGCGCATGCTGCGCGACCTGGCGGCCAAGCTCGGCAAGAAGGTCGAGCTCGTCACGCAAGGCGAGGCCACCGAGCTCGACAAGGGGCTGGTCGAGAAGATCACCGACCCGCTGACGCACCTGGTGCGCAACAGCTGCGACCACGGCATCGAGCTGCCGGCCGAGCGCCTGGCCAAGGGCAAGCCCGAGCACGGCACGATCACGCTGGTGGCCAGCCACCAGGGCGGCAGCATCGTCATCGAAGTGCGCGACGACGGCCGCGGCCTGAACCGCGAGAAGCTGCTGAAGAAGGCGCGCGAGCGCGGCCTCGACGCGCCCGACACGCTCAGCGACCAGGAGGTCTGGGGCCTGATCTTCGCGCCGGGCTTCTCGACCGCCGAGCAGGTCACCGACGTCTCGGGCCGCGGCGTCGGCATGGACGTCGTCAAGAAGAACATCACGGCGCTCGGCGGCACCGTCGAGATCGACTCGGCCGAGGGCTACGGCATGAGCGTGCGCGTGCGCCTGCCGCTGACGCTGGCGATCATGGACGGCATGAGCGTCGGCGTCGGCGACGAGTGCTACATCCTGCCGCTGGCCTCCGTCGTCGAGTCGTTCCAGGTGCGCCCCGGGATGATCCGCACGATCGGCGGCAGCGGCCGCGTCGTGCAGGTGCGCGACGAGTACCTGCCGGTCGTCGACCTCGAGAAGGTGTTCGACGTGCCGCGCTTCGACTTCGAGCACGCCAGCGACATCATGGTCGTCGTCGAGGCCGAAGGCGGGCGCGTCGCGCTGCTCGTCGACGAACTGCTCGGCCAGCAGCAGGTCGTCGTCAAGAACCTCGAGGCCAACTACCGCAAGGTGCCCGACGTCTCGGGCGCCACGATCATGGGCGACGGCCGCGTCGCGCTGATCCTCGACATCGGCTCGCTGGTGCGCCGCGCGCGCCACTGAGCCCGACCCTGCCCAAGGAGGTGCGCCCATGAACTCCACTGCCGAGCGCGGCGTCACCCGCCCGATCAGCCGCACGATCACACTCGCCGGCACCGTCGCGATCGTCGCGATGACGGTCTTCACGCTCGCGGCGTTCTGGGCCGTCTCGGCGAGCCAGCAGCGCGAAACCGCGGCGCGCTACGCCGCGTCGGAGGCGCGTGCGATCGCCGCGGCGATGGTGGCGTTCGACGCGTCGCTGAGGGACATGGCGCTGCAAGCCTATGGCAGCTTCCGCCAGCAGTTCGCGCCGACGCTCGTGCTCGTCGACGAGAAGCAGGGCACGCTGACGAGTTACGGTGCGATGGTCAACGACGACACCGGCCCGGTCGACCGCTTCGCGATCGACCACAAGGACGGCGTCGCGACGGTCTTCGTCAAGCAGGGCGACGACTTCCGCCGCATCACGACGTCGGTCAAGAATGAGAACGGCGAGCGCGCGGTGGGCACACTGCTCGACCGCAAGCACCCGGCCTACGAGCTGCTGAAGGCCGGGCAGAAGTACGTTGGCACCGCGACGCTGTTCGGCAAGCCCTACATGACGGTCTACGAGCCGGCGCTCGACGACAAGCAGCGCGTCATCGGCGTCTACTTCGTCGGCCTGGACATCACCAGCGCACACCAGCAGATCGCGCAGCTGGTGCAGTCGTCGAAGCTGTACGACAGCGGCGGCACCTACGTCGTCGACCTGCAGCCGCGCGGCGCCGACGCGAAACTCGTGTTCCACGCCAGCGCCGCCGGCAAGACGCTCGGCGACGTGCTGGGCGAGAGCGCCGCCGCGTGGGCCGATCGGCTGCGGCAGGCCGCCTCTTCGATGGAACAGCTCACCGGCACCGTCGCCCACAGCGCCGACGCCGCCGCGCAGGCCAACCAGCTCGCGTCGTCGGCTGCACAGGTCGCACGCCGCGGCGGCGAAGTCGTCGGACAAGTCGTCTCGACGATGGACGAGATCAACGCCAGCTCGAAGAAGATCGCCGACATCATCGGCGTCATCGACGGCATCGCCTTCCAGACCAACATCCTCGCGCTCAACGCCGCCGTCGAAGCGGCCCGCGCCGGCGAGCAGGGCCGCGGCTTCGCCGTCGTCGCCGGCGAGGTGCGCAGCCTCGCGCAGCGCAGCGCCGAAGCGGCCAAGGAAATCAAGGCGCTGATTGGCACCAGCGTCGACAAGGTCGAGACCGGCTCGAAGCTCGTCGCCGACGCCGGCGCGACGATGAACGAGATCGTCGCCTCGGTGCAGCGCGTCAGCGACATCATCGGCGAGATCAGCGCCGCCGCGCGCGAACAGAGCTCGGGCCTCGGTCAGGTCAACGCCGCCGTCGCCGACCTCGACCGCATGACGCAGCAAAACGCCGCCCTCGTCGAGCAAAGTGCCGCCGCCGCCGAGAGCCTGAAGGAGCAGGCCAAGCGCCTGGCCGACGTCGTGGCCACGTTCAGGTTGCAAGGCACCGGTGTGCCTCCCGTCATGGCCGCCTGATCGAGGCGCCTGCACGTCACCCGTCACACCACATCCAATCCGTCCGCCACCGTCGCTTCCAGGAAAACAGTGATGTTCCACCTCCAACGCCTCACCCTGACGCAAAGGCTGTGGCTGCCGACCATCGCGCTGTCGGTGCTGATCGTCGCGATCTTCGCCGCCACGGCTGTGCGCACACGCGCCTCTGTCGCGACACAGCAGCAGCTGCAGAGCGAGCAGAACACCAAGATCGAGACGGCGTTGCGCTGGGCGGGACTGACCGAAGCCAACGCAGCGCGCGTCGTCGCCGGCCTGATCGCAAGCGATGTGGGTGTCGCGTCTGCGCTCAAGCCCGACGTCGAGGCGACGACGGCAAAGATCTCCGAACTGCAGAAGACCCTCGAAGCGCTGGCCACCACGCCCGAGGAGAAGAAGGCGCTCGAAGCGGTGGCGCAGACGCGCAAGGCCTACATCGACGCGCGCAACGAAGCCGCCAAACTCAAGGCCGCCGGCCACGCCGACGCCGTGCTGGCGGCGCTCAACGACAAGGTCCGGCCCGCCATCGCCACCTACCTGCAGGCGCAGCGTGGCTTCGTCGAACTGCAGGAAGCGCGTACCGCAGCGATGAATGCAGCGAATGCGGCCGAGCGGATGCGCACCGTGGCCGTCGTCTCGGCCGTGCTGTTCGGCATGGCTGGACTGATGGTGATGTCGACCTTCTTCCTCGTGCGTTCGATCCGCCAGCCGCTACGTGAACTGACCGACCACGCCCGGCGCATCGGCACCGGCGATCTGAGCGGATCGCTGCAGACCGAGCGGCACGACGAGATCGGCGAGGTCCAGCGCGCGCTGGCCGAGATGCAGGCGTCGCTGCGGCGCGCGATCGGCGAGGTGCACCACGCCAGCGACAGCATCCGCACCGCGAGCACCGAGATCGCCGGCGGCAACGCCGACCTGAGCGCGCGCACCGAGCAGACCGCCTCCAACCTGCAGCAGGCCGCCTCCTCGATGGAGCAGCTCACCGGCACCGT
>NZ_JALBGB010000047.1:0-16718 GCF_022631395.1 Calidifontimicrobium sp. SYSU G02091 | reverse complement strand
TCGGTACGTCGCAAGCGCCGACCGACCGCCATCGTGGATAACCCTGCATCACCTCACTTCGCAAGCTGAAGGGAGGGTAGTCCAGTGAGCGACGTCGCCGTGCCGCCGCGCCTGCTGCGCGGGCTGCCGCCCATCGCTACGCCGCACGCGCGGCTGCTCGTGCTCGGCAGCTTCCCGGGCGTCGCGTCGCTGGCGGCACGGCAGTACTACGCGCACCCGCGCAACCACTTCTGGCCTATCCTGTCGGCGCTGTGGGACGTCGACCTGCTCGCGCTGCCGTACGACGAGCGCACCGAGCAGGTGCGCCGGCGCGGCCTCGCGATCTGGGACGTCTACGCCGCGTGCCGGCGCGAGGGCAGCCTCGACAGCGCGATCGAGGACGCGCGGCCCAACGACCTCGCGCGGCTGGTCGCGCGCACGCCGGCGCTGCGCGCGATCGCGCACAACGGCGGCGAGTCGGCGCGCGCGATGCGCGTCACGCGCACGCTCGGCGTGCCGGTGTGGCGGCTGCCGTCGACGAGCCCGGCCAACGCGAGCTGGTCGTTCGAGCGCAAGCTCGCGGCCTGGCGCGAGGCCTTCGCCGCGTGCGGTCTGGCATGAGTGCGGCGGTACAGGCCCTCGCCGAGGCGACGATCTCGGAGCACGAGGGCGTGCGCTACCTGCACCTGGGCACGCCGTGGGTGCAGGGCGCGATGCGGTTGCGTTCGCCGCAGCGCATCGAGCTCGAGTACGTGCAGCGCATGATGGCTTGGCTGCTGTGGTTCGACGCCGCCGAGGTGCGCGCGCTGCACGCGGTGCAGCTGGGCCTGGGCGCCGGCACGATCACGCGCTTCTGCCACGGCGTGCTGCGCATGCCGACGACGGCGGTCGAGATCAACGCCAGCGTGATCGCCGCGTGCCGGCACTGGTTCCGCCTGCCCGCCGACGGCGAGCGCTTGCAGGTGGTGCACGCCGATGCGGCGCAGTGGGTGGCGTCGCCGGCGCACCGCAGATCGGCGCAGGTGCTCAACGTCGACCTGTACGACCACGACGCCGCGGCGCCGGTGCTCGACGACGAGGCTTTCTACGCCGCGTGCCGCGACGTGCTCGCCGACGGCGGCGTGATGACGGTCAACCTGTTCGGGCGCGACGCCCGCTTCGAGCGCACGATGCGGCGGCTCGAGCGCGTGTTCGGGGCGCGCTGGCTGTGGTCGCTGCGGCCCACGCGCGAGGGCAACACGGTCGCGGTGGCCACGCGCGCGCGCCCGTGGCCCGAGCGCGACGTGCGGCTGGCGCGCGCGGCCGCGATCGAAGACCGCTGGGGCCTGCCGGCACGCAAGTGGCTGCGCATCGTGCGGCCGTGGACGACGCGGGACGCGTGACCGCGCAGTGCGTGTGCGCAATGTCACGCCCGCGGGCGCTGAGCGGGCCGGCCGGCGCACGAACGGCCGAAGATGCAGCTGCGTCGTCCCCGCCGGCCGACGCCTGATTCGCCCGCGCCCGATCCGATGAGCCCTGCTGCCCACGCCAAGCCCCGTCCCGCACCGGCCGTGCCGTCCGGCCGCCTCGACTGGCGCGTGCTGCTGCAGTGGCTGCAGGACGACGGGCTGGTGGACCCCGACGCCGCCGACCGCGTGCGCCAGCGCTTCGGCGCCGGCGACAGCCGCCTGCACGCGCTGGTGCGCCTCGGCGGTGCCGGGCTGGCCCATGCCGCCACCGGCAAGCCGCTCGACGCGGCGGCGCTCACCGAGTGGCTGGCCGCGCGCATCGGCATGCCCTACCTGCGCATCGACCCGCTGAAGGTCGACGTCGGCCGCGTCGCCGACGTGATGAGCGCGCGCTACGCCGAGAGCCGCCGCGTGCTGCCGGTGGCGGTGGGCGCGCACGAGGTCACGGTGGCCACCTGCGAGCCGTTCGACACCGCGTGGGTGGCCGAGATCGAGGCGCACACGCGCAAGCGCGTGAGGCAGGTGCTCGCCAGCCCCGACGAGATCGCGCGCTACACGGCCGAGTTCTACACGCTCGCGCGCTCGGTCAAGGCGGCGACCAAGAGCGGCGAGACCTCGCCGATCGCCAGCTTCGAGCAGCTCGTCGAGCTGGGCAAGAGCAACAAGCAGCTCGACGCCAACGACCAGGGCGTCGTGCAGGTCGTCGACTGGCTGTGGCAGTACGCGTTCGACCAGCGCGCGAGCGACATCCACCTCGAGCCGCGGCGCGACCTCGGCGCGATCCGCTTCCGCATCGACGGCGTGCTGCACACCGTCTACCAGGTGCCGATGTCGGTGATGTCGGCGATGACGGCGCGCATCAAGCTGCTCGGGCGCATGGACGTCGTCGAGCGCCGCCGCCCGCAGGACGGGCGCATCAAGACCAAGCGCCCCGACGGCGCCGGCGGCGGCGAGGTCGAGATGCGGCTGGCCACGCTGCCCACCGCGTTCGGCGAGAAGATGGTGATGCGCATCTTCGACCCCGACACCGCCGTCAAGGGCGTCGAGGCGCTGGGCTTCGCGCCACACGACGCGCAGCGCTGGAACGAGCTGACGGCGCGTCCGCACGGCATCATCCTCGTCACCGGCCCGACCGGCAGCGGCAAGACGACGACGCTGTACTCGACGCTGAAGAAGCTCGCCACCGACGAGGTCAACGTCTGCACGATCGAGGATCCGATCGAGATGATCGAGCCGGCGTTCAACCAGACGCAGGTCCAGCCCGCCGTCGAGCTCGGCTTCGCCGAGGGCCTGCGCGCGCTGATGCGCCAGGACCCGGACATCATCATGGTCGGCGAGATCCGCGACCTCGAGACGGCCGAGATGGCCACGCAGGCGGCGCTGACCGGCCACCTCGTGTTCAGCACGCTGCACACCAACGATGCCGCGAGCGCCGTCACGCGGCTGGCCGACCTGGGTGTGCCGCCGTACCTGATCTCGGCCACCGTCATCGGCGTGCTCGCGCAGCGCCTGGCGCGCACGCTGTGCCCGGCGTGCAAGGTGCGCGACGAGGCCGTCACGCGCGAGACGCTCGACGAGGTCGCCGCGCCGTGGCGGCTGAAGGGCAGCGTGCGCGCGTACAAGCCGGTCGGCTGCCTCGAGTGCCGCATGACCGGTTACCGCGGCCGCGTCGGTCTGTACGAGCTGCTGGTGATGAGCGAGGCCGCGCGCGCCGCCGTGCACCCCGCGCTCGATGCCGGTGCGCTGCGCCGCGCCGCGCTCGCCGAGGGCATGCACCCGCTGCGCCTGGCCGGCGTCATGAAGGTGGCCGAAGGCGTCACCACGCTCGACGAGGTGCTGCGCACGACGCCCGCCTGGGACCGCTGAGCGCCGGGATGCGCCGCGCGGGCGCGAGCGGCGGGCCGCCCGGCTTACGTGGAATCCACAGCCGGAGCGCCCGGACCCCCTGCCTAGAATGCTTCGCCGTCGATCTGGGAGGAGGCATGAAGATCAAGAGCCAGAAGGACTTCTGGGCGGGTCTGATGTTCGTCGCGGTGGGCCTCGCGTTCGCGTGGGGGGCCACCGGCTACAGCTTCGGTTCCTCTGCCCGTCCGGGGCCGGGTTACTTCCCGTTCGGACTGGGCATCCTGCTCGCGCTGCTCGGGGCGCTCGTGCTGCTGGGCGCACTGACGATCGAGACCGAGGACGGCGAGCCGGTGGGCCGCATCGGCTGGCGCCCGCTGGGCATCATCGTCGGCTCGATCGTGCTGTTCGGCGTGCTGCTGCCCCGGGGCGGCATGGTGATCGCGCTGCCGGTGCTGGTCATCACGTCGGCGCTGGCCGGCGACGAGTTCCACTGGCTCGAGGCGCTCGTCAACAGCGTCGTGCTGACGCTGTTGAGCTACGCCATCTTCATCTGGGGCCTGGGGCTGACGATCCCGGTGTGGCCGAAGTTCGTCGGTTGAGGGTGCCGCGATGGATCTGATCAACAACCTCGCCATGGGCTTCGGCGTCGCGCTGAGCCTGCAGAACCTGGCCTACGCCTTCTTCGGCACCTTGCTCGGCACGCTGATCGGCGTGCTGCCGGGCCTCGGCCCGGTGGCGACGATCGCGATGCTGCTGCCGTCGATCTACGCCCTCGACGCGACGCCGGCGCTGATCATGCTGGCCGGCATCTACTACGGCGCGCAGTACGGCGGCTCGACGACGGCGATCCTCATCAACATCCCCGGCGAGTCGAGCTCGGTCGTCACGGCGATCGACGGCTACCAGATGGCGCGTCAGGGCCGCGCGGGCCCCGCGCTGGCCACGGCGGCGCTCGGTTCGTTCTTCGCCGGCTGCGTCGGCACCGTGATCATCGCGGCGTTCGCACCGCCGCTGACGGAGCTGGCGTTCAAGTTCGGCCCCGCCGAGTACTTCAGCCTCATGGTGCTGGGCCTGATCGGCGCCGTCGTGCTGGCGTCGGGCTCGCTGCTGAAGGCCATCGCGATGATCATCCTCGGCCTGCTGCTGGGCCAGATCAACACCGACGTGATCTCGGGTGTGCCGCGCTACAGCTTCGACATCCCCGAGCTGACCGACGGCATCGGCTTCGTCGCCATCGCGATGGGCGTGTTCGGCTTCGGCGAGATCATCGCCAACCTGAGCCGCCCGGCCGAACACCGCGAAGTGTTCACGAAGGACGTCAAGGGCCTGTGGCCGAGCCGGCAGGACTTCAAGGAGGCCGCACCGTCGGTGCTGCGTGGCACCGCGCTCGGCTCGATCCTGGGCGTGCTGCCCGGCGGCGGTGCGCTGCTGGCGTCGTTCGCGTCGTACACGCTCGAGAAGAAGATCGTGCGCGAGCCGCGCGTGCCGTTCGGCAAGGGCGCGATCCAGGGCGTGGCCGGCCCCGAGAGTGCGAACAACGCCGGCTCGCAGACCTCGTTCATCCCGATGCTGACGCTGGGCATCCCGCCCAACGCCGTGATGGCGCTGATGGTCGGCGCGATGACGATCAAGGGCATCCAGCCCGGCCCGCAGGTGATGACGGGCAACCCCGAGCTGTTCTGGGGCCTGATCGCCAGCATGTGGGTCGGCAACCTGATGCTCGTGATCCTGAACCTGCCGCTGATCGGCATCTGGATCAAGCTGCTGACGGTGCCCTACCGGTTCTTGTTTCCGGCGATCATGGTGTTCTGCGCCATCGGCCTGTACACGCTGAACAACAACACCTTCGACGTCTTCATGGCGGCCGGCTTCGGTGTCGTCGGCTACCTGTTCTGGAAGCTCGGCTGCGAGCCCGCGCCGCTGCTGCTGGGCTTCATCCTCGGCCCGATGATGGAGGAGAACCTGCGCCGCGCACTGCTGCTGTCGCGCGGCGACTGGTCGACCTTCGTCACGCGGCCGCTGTCGGCGGGGCTGCTCATCGCCGCGGTGCTGATGGTGGTCATCGTCGCGCTGCCGTCGATCCGGCGCAAGCGCGAAGTCGCTTTCCAGGACGCGGATTGAGGCATCGCCGGATAATCCGGCGATGATCCCGATCAAGACCGCCTCGGCGTGGCGCGGCACGGCAGACTGCCGCCGCTGCAGCATCCGCGAGTCGGTGCTGTTCGCGGACCTGAAGGAAGAGGACTTCGCGCTCATCCACGCGCCGATCGACGACCTCGCGTTCGACGCCGGCGCGACGCTCGTGCAGGCCGGCGAGCCCGTCAAGGGCGTGATGACGCTGCGCAGCGGCATGGTCAAGCTGGTGCGCGTGGCCAGCGACGGGCGCGCGCGCATCGTGCGCGTGCTGCGCCCGGGCGACGTGATCGGCCTCGAGGCGCTGGCCGCTGCCACGTACGAGAGCGACGTCGTCGCGCTGACGCCGGTGGGCGTGTGCCGCATTCCGACCAGCGTGATCCAGCGCCTGAACCAGGAGACGCCGCGGCTGCACCACCAGCTGATGCAGAAGTGGCACCGCTCGCTGCGCGAGGCCGACGACTGGCTCGCCGAACTGAACTTCGGCAGCGCGCGCCACCGCGTCGCGCAGCTGGTGCTCAAGATGCGCAGCGAGGCCGACCCGTCGCTGACCACGCTGTTCTCGCGCGACGACATGGGCTCGATGCTCGACCTCAAGCTCGAGACCGTCAGCCGCGCCGTCAACGATTTCGTGCGCCAGGGCTGGCTGCAGCCGCTCGACCGCCTCGGGCGCAGCTACCGCGTGCTCGACGCGGCGGCGCTGGCGGCGATCGAGTAGCGGCCCGGCTGCCACGCCCGCTGGCGCCTCGCCTGCTGGCGCCTCGCCTGCCCCGACCCCCTTTTTTTCCACCCGAAACCCTGCCTGCGATGTTCAGCTACGACACGCCATATCTTTCGGGGCGCACGCCCGTCTTCGCGCGCAACGCGGTGGCCACCTCGCACCCGCTCGCGGCGCAGGCCGGGCTGCGCATGCTCGCTGCCGGCGGCAACGCCGTCGACGCGGCGATCGCCGCCGCGGCGTGCATGACGATCGTCGAGCCGTGCAGCAACGGGCTGGGCAGCGACGCGTTTTGCATCCTGTGGGACGGCACGCAGCTGCACGGCCTCAACGCGTCGGGCTGCGCGCCGGCGGCGTGGACGCGGGAGTACTTCGTCGGCAAGTACGGCACCGACGCCAAGACGCCGCCCAAGCGCGGCTGGGACTCGGTGACGGTGCCCGGCGCCGTCTCGGCGTGGGTCGCGCTGTCGCAGCGCTTCGGCAAGCTGCCCTTCGCCGATGTGCTGACGCCGGCGATCGAGATCGCCGAGCGCGGCTACGCGGTGCCGGTGGTCGTGCAGTCCAAGTGGGCCGCCGCCGCGGCGCTGCCCGAGATCACGCAGCAGCCCGGCTTCGCCGCGGCGTTCCTGCCCCACGGGCGCGCGCCGCACGTGGGCGAGCGCTTCGCGTTCCCCGACGCGGCGCGCGCGCTGCGCCTGATCGCGCAGACGCAGGGCGAGGCCTTCTACCGCGGCGAGGTGGCCGCCGCGCTCGCCGCGCACGCGCGCGCGCACGGCGGCGCGATGACCGAGGCCGACCTCGCCGGCTACCGCCCCGAGTGGGTCACGCCGATCGGGCAGGACTACCGCGGCGGGGGCGGCGGCTACCGGCTGCACGAGATCCCGCCCAACGGGCAGGGCATCGCGGCGCTGATCGCGCTGGGCATCCTCAACCACTTCGACCTCGCGTCGCTGAAGGTCGACTCGGTCGCGTCGCAGCACCTGCAGATCGAGGCGATGAAGCTCGCGTTCGCCGACGTCTACCGCCACGTCGCCGACCCGCGCGCGATGCGGCTGACGCCGGCGCAGATGCTCGACGCCGCCTACCTCGCCGAGCGTGCGAAGTTGATCGACCCCAAGCGCGCGCAGGACTTCGGCCCCGGCCACGCGCCGCAGGGCGGCACGATCTACCTCACCGCCGCCGACGAGCGCGGGATGATGGTCAGCTTCATCCAGAGCAACTACATGGGCTTCGGTTCGGGCGTCGTCGTGCCCGGCTACGGCGTGAGCCTGCAAAACCGCGGCCACGGCTTCACGCTCGACGCGACGCGCGAGAACGTCGTCGGCCCGGGCAAGCGCCCGTTCCACACGATCATCCCGGGGTTCCTGACGCGCGACGGCCGCCCGCAGATGAGTTTCGGCGTGATGGGCGGCGACATGCAGCCGCAGGGTCACCTGCAGACCGTCGTGCGCATGCTCGACTACGGGCAGAACCCGCAGGCCGCGTGCGATGCGCCGCGCTGGCGCGTGTTCGGCGGCCAGGTCCACCTCGAGCCCGGCTTCGACGCCGCCACCGCCGAGGGCCTGCGCGCGCTCGGCCACGACGTGGGCACCTTCACCGACAGCTACCAGGACTTCGGCGCCGGTCAGTTCATCTGGCGCCTGGGCGACCCGGCCGTCGACGGCTACGTCTGCGCGAGCGACCCGCGGCGCGACGGCCTCGTCGCGGGGTTTTGAGGCGACGGCGGTAACGCTGCCGTACCGGCCGGCTGCCGCCGACCCAGTTTGCCCGTCTCCTCGCGCACGAGCTTGCGCAGCCAGCGGTGCGCGGGCTCGGCGTGCAGCCGGGCGTGCCAGTACTGCTTGATCTGGAAGCTGCCCAGCGGCAGCGGCGGCTCGAAGACCTTGACCGGCAGCAGCCGCGCGAACGCGACGCCGAGGTCCTCGGGCACGGTGACGACGAGGTCGGAGCGCGCGATCAGGAACGGCAGCGCCGAGAAGCGCGGCGCGCGCAGCATCACGTCGTGGCTCAGGTTGAGCGTGGCCAGCGCGTGCTCGACGGCGCGGTACTGCGAGCCGGTGGTCCAGTACATCGCGTGCCGCAGCTGCAGGAAGCGCTCGAGCGTCAGCTCGCGGCCCACGAGCGGGTGGTCGGCGCGCACGAGGCACACGTACGACGTGTCGCGCACGGTCTGCTGGTGGGCCCAGTTGGGCATGCCGAGGAAGTAGCCGACGGCAAGGTCGATCTTGCCGTCGTCGAGGGCGTCGATGACCTCGTCGGGGCGCAGGTCGACGATCGACAGCTGTGCGCCAGGCGCCTCGGCCTCGAGGCGCTGCACCACCCGCGGCATCAGCACCATCATGCCGACGTCGTTGATGTAGATGCGAAAGTGCACGTCGGTGCGGCGCGGGTCGAAGCGCGCCGGCCGGCGCAGCCCGCGCAGCGCGTCGAGCGTGCGGCGGATCTTGGGCGCGAGGTCGTCGGCGTACGGGGTCGGGCGCATGCCGTGAGAGGTGCGCACGAACAGCGGGTCGTCGAAGTAGCCGCGCAGCCGCTTGAGCGCCGCGCTGATCGCCGGCTGTGTCAGGCCGAGCTCGGCCGCCGTCGCCGACAGGTTCTGGTGCCGGTGGATGGCGTCGAAGGTGACCAGCAGGTTGAGGTCGAACTCGGCGAGATCCACAGTCTGATATCAATGCGATCTATTCATGAAATCACGGGAGATTATGAGCGTCTATAGCTTCGACCACTAGACTCGATCCGACCACCACGACGGCGGACATGGAGACAAGCGCGATGGTGTCACTGCCGCATGACGGCAAGACGGTTTCGGCGGACCTCGACGCCGCGCTGCGCGCCGTCGCGGCGCAGCCCTTGTGGGACCGCTACCAGCGCATCACGACGCGCGAGCCCGCCGCGCGCGTGCCGGCGGGCCACTGGCCGTGGGCGCAGATGTCGCTGCTCGTCGAACGCGCTGCGCGCGAGGTGTCGCTCGCCGACGCCGAGCGGCGCGTGCTGCTGCTGACGCCGGCCGGCGGCGCCGCGGCGACGACGACGAACCTGCTCGCCGGTCTGCAGACGCTGCTGCCCGGCGAGTTCGCGCGCCCCCACCGCCACGCGCTGCAGGCGATCCGCTTCGTCGTCTCGGGTCGGGGCGCGGTGACGACGGTCAACGGCGAGGCCTGCGCGATGGAGCCGGGCGACCTGGTGCTGACGCCGGCATGGGCCTGGCACGAGCATGCGCACCCCGGCGTCGGGCGCGTCGTGTGGCTCGACGGACTCGACCTGCCCCTCGTGGCGCACCTCGACGCGATGTTCTTCGAGCCGGCGCAGCCGCCGCGTCCGGCGATCGACCCGCCGCCGGCGGGGCCGTCGGCGCTGGCGCCCGACATGGCGGTGCTGCGTCCCGACGATGCGGCGCCGGCGCGCGGCCGCTTCCGCTACGCCTGGCCGCGCGCCCTCGCGGCGTTGCGCGCCGCGACCCCGCGCGACGACGGCAGCCGCTGGCTGCGCTACGTCGATGCGCAGGGCGTCGGCGCCGTCACGCCGACGATCGACTGCTACCTGCACCAGCCGGCCAGGCAGGCATCCGCGACGCGCAGCCGCAGCACGGCGAGCGCGGTGTGCGTCGTGGCCCAGGGCGAGGGCGTCAGCCGCGTCGGCGGACGCGACATCGCGTGGCAGCGCCACGACGTGTTCACGGTTCCGCACTGGACCTGGGTCGCGCACCAGGCGCTCAGCGACGATGCGGTGCTTTTCCTGATGACCGACCGCGAGCTGCTCGCCACCATGGGCTATCTGCGCGAGGATCGGGAGGCGGTGTCGTGAGGCTGTGCCGGTTCGATGGCGATCGGCTCGGCGTGGTCGAGGGCGACGAGGTGCTCGACGTCAGCGCCGCGCTCGACGCACTGCCCGTCGTGCGCTACCCTCTGCCGGCGCACGACCTGCTCGTCGAGGCACTGCCGCGGCTGCGCCCGCGCATCGAGTCGCTGTGCCCGACGGCACCTCGCCGCCCGCTCGCTGCGGTGCGGCTCGAGCCGCCGGTGGCCAACCCCGGCAAGATCATCGGCGCGCCGATCAACTACCACGCCCACGCCACCGAGAGCGCGGCCGACAGCGGGATCGCGCACGGGCGGCAGATCACGTCGATCGGCGAGTGGGGCCTGTTCCTCAAGGCACGCAGCGCGCTCATCGGGCCGGGCGAGCCGATCCGGCTGCGCTTTCCCCAGCGGCGCAACGACCACGAGGTCGAACTCGGGGTCGTGATCGGGCGCACCGCACGCCACGTGACGCGCGACGAGGCACTGGACCATGTCGCCGGCTACCTCGTCGCGCTCGACATCACGCTGCGAGGGCCCGAGTTCGTGTGCTTTCGCAAATCGATCGACACCTACGCCGTCACCGGGCCCTGGCTGGTCACCGCCGACGAGATCCCCGACCCCGGCCGTCTCGACCTGTGGCTGGCCGTCAACGGCGAGCGGCGCCAGCGCTCGAACACGCGCCATCTGATCTACGACGTGCCGCGGCTGATCGAGTTCGCGTCGTCGTTCTACACGCTGCAGCCCGGCGACATCCTGATGACCGGCACGCCCGAGGGCGTGGGGCCGCTGCAGCCCGGCGACCGCATCGAGGCTGGCGTCCAGGGTGTCGGCGTGCTCGCCGTGCGCGTGGCCGGCGACGACGATGCGCCCACCGCCGCGCCGGCCTGAGTTCCCCGCCCGCGACAACGCCACACCGAAGGAGACACGCGCCATGACCCGCCGACTGCTCTCAATGCTCAAGCTCGTGTTCGCCAGCACGCTGGTCGCCGCCGCCACGGCGACCACCGCGCAGGAGCCGATCCGTTTGGGCCTGATCACCGATCGCGTCGGCCCGGCCAAGCCCTACGCCGATCCGGTCACGCAGGGGGCCGTCTACGCGGTGCGCGAGCTCAACGCGAAGGGCGGCCTGCTCGGCCGCCGCGTCGAACTGCTGATCGAAGACGACCAGGGCCGCCCCGACATTTCGGCCACCGCGGCGCGCAAGCTCGTCGACGCCAACGTCGCGTTCATCCTGTCGGTGTCGCTGACGCCGGCGACGCTGCAGGCGCAGTCGGTGACGAAGGAGACGCGCACGCCGCACATAACGCCGTCCAACAGCGGCGACACGCTGACCACTGCGATCGACAACCCGAACTTCTGGCAGACCGGTCCGCTGGGCTCGACGCAGATCGCGACGCTGCTGTCCTATGCGCGCGAAAAGAAGTTCCAGCGCGTCGCGCTCGTCACCGACAACTCCGACCTCGGCCAGCTGACCAATCGCTTCTTCAAGGCCGCGCTCGAGAAGGCCAACATCCAGATCGTTGCCGAGGAGGTCGTGCCGCGTGGCTCGACCACCGCCGACCCGCAAATGCAGAAGGTGCGCGCCGCCAACCCGGAGGCGCTGTTCATGACCGGCGTGCTCACGCCCGAGAACACGCTGATCCTGCGCTCGGTGCGTCAGCTCGGGCTGCGCGTGCCGGTGCTGGGCAACTACAACATGTCGGTGCCGCAGTACACCCAGGTCGCGCGCGGGCTGCTCGACGGCATCGTGTTCGTCGACGCCTTCGACCCCGCGAAGCCCGAGGTCAAGGCCTTCGTCGAGGGCTTCCGCAAGGAGATGGGCGCCGAGCCCTACAACCTCAACGGCTACGGCTATGACGGCGTGATGCTGGTGGCCGACGCGATCCGCCGCGCCGGCGGCACCGACAAGGACAAGGTGCGCGAGGCGATGCAGGCCACGCGCGGCTTCGTCGGCGTGATGGGCGCGGTGGGCTCGAGCTACGGCTTCGCCGACGGGCGGCGCACCGGCTTCGACCCCAACGGCATGGTCGTGCGCGTCTACGAGGGCGACCAGCAGGGCCGCGTCGTGCACGTCGGCGCGCGTTGACGCACGCCGGCAAGCCAGCAACCGCGACGCGCCGTGGGGGACTTCCTCGAACTCGTCGTCTCGGCCAGTGCCACCGGGTGCATCTACGCGCTGGTGGCGCTGGCCTATCTGCTGATGATCCGGCCCACCGGCGTCATCAACTTCGCGGTCGGCGAGTGGGCGATGCTCGGGGGCTTCGGCGGCTTCGTGTTCCTGTTCACGCTGAACCTGCCGTACGCGCTGGGGATGGCGGCGGTCGTGGCGCTGATGGCGCTGGTGGGTTGGGTCACCGAGCGGCTGACGGTGCGGCCGCTGGTCGAGAAGGGCGCGCCGCCGCTGGCGCCGATCCTCGCGCTGCTGGGCATGCTCGTCGTGTTCCGCGAGGTCGTCTCGCTGGGCTTCGGCCCCGACCCGCAGCCGGTGCCGCCGGCGCTGGGCCATGGCCGGCTCGAGCTCGGGCCGGTGGCCGGCTCGTACCAGAGCTTCTTCATCATCGCCGTCACGCTCGCTGTGTTCGCCGCCGCATGGGCCTTCTTCGAGCGCACGCTGGCCGGCAAGACCTTCGAGGCGGTGGCGATCGACCGCAGGGCCGCGGCGCTGATGGGTATCAACCTGTCGCGCGTGACCGCGCTCGCGTTCGCTGCCGGCGCCGCGGTGGCGGGGCTGGCCGGCGTGCTCGTCGCGCCCAACGTGTCGGCGCACTGGATGATGGGGCTGCCGCTCGCGATCCAGGGCTTCACCGCGCTCGTCATCGGCGGCGTCGGCCGCGTCGAGGGCGCGCTGCTCGGCGGGCTGATCCTGGCCTTCGCCGAGCAGTTCACGGTGCGCTACGCCCCGGTGCCGCCGGGGCTCGCGATGGGCGTGCCGCTGGTGCTGCTGATCGTGTTCCTGCTCGTGCGGCCCACCGGGCTGCTGCGTGCGCGCGAGGCGCGGACCTGAAGGTGCCGGGGTGAAGGCCTTCGCCAGCTACCTCGTCGCGGCGGTCGTGCTGTCGGCCGTCGCGTTCGTGCTCAGCCCGTACCAGACCGACGTCTACCGCAAGCTGCTGCTGTGGGTCACGCTGGCGCTGGGCTACAACTTCCTGTTCGGCGTCGCCGGGCAGGTGGCGTTCTCGCACTTCACGTTCTACGGCATCGGCGCGTATGCCATCGTGATCCTGCTGTTCCAGGTCGGGCTGCCGCTGCCGCTGGCCGTCGTCGCCGGCGTCGCGCTGTGCGTCGTGCTCGCGCTGGTGGTCGCGATCCCCGCGACGCGGCTCGAGGGCTTCTACCTCGCGCTGGCGACGCTCGCGTTCGCGCAGCTGTTCATCGTCGTGCTCAACGAGGGCGGCGCCGTCACTGGCGGCACCGGCGGGCTGACCGGCTACCGCCTGCCCGAGATGTTCGGCGTGCGCGTCAGCGGGCCCTGGTACACGGCCGTCATCGTGCTGCTGATGCTCGGCACGCTGGCCGTGCTGTGGCGGCTGGACCGCTCGCACTTCGGCCGTGCCTGCCGCGCGGTGCGCGACGACGCGCAGGCCGCCGCGGCAATGGGCATCGACGTGCGGCGCACCAAGGTCGTCGCGTTCACGCTGACCAGCGCGCTCGCCGGGCTGGCGGGGATGGTCTACGCCTTCGTCGACAACACCGTCAACCCGCCGATCTTCGGCCTCGAGAACGCGTTCCTGCTGCTGTTCATGGTCATCGTCGGCGGCGCCGGGCGCCACGCCGGCGCGATCGTCGGCGCGACGCTGCTGTTCCTGCTGCCGTTCGTGCTGTCGCCGCTGATCGGGCACCACCACCCGCTGGTGTTCGGCCTGGTGATGATTGCCGTCGTGCTGTTCCAGCCCAAGGGACTGATCGGCCTGTGGGACCGTCTCGTCGCGCGGCGCCGCGGGCCGGCGCCGGCTGCGGCGGACACCGGCCAGACCGCGGCGGCGGTGCCGGCGGCACGTCAGGGGGCCCGATGAACGGCGGTGCGCTGCTGCAGGTGCGCGGCCTGGGCAAACGCTTCGGCGGCCTGCAGGCCGTGACCGACCTCGACCTCGACGTGCACGCCGGCGAGATCCTCGGCGTGATCGGCCCCAACGGCGCCGGCAAGAGCACGACGTTCGGCATGATCGCCGGGGCGATCGCGCCGAGCAGCGGCACGGTCCGCTTCGACGGCGAGCCGCTCGACGGCCTGCCGACGCACGCCATCGCCGCGCGCGGCATCCTGCGCACGTTCCAGCACAACAAGCCGTTCGCCGGCCTGTCGGTGCGCGACAACGTGATGGTCGGCATGCACACGCGCATCGGCGTGCCGCTGTGGCAGGTCGTGGCCGGCACCGGCGCGGCGCGGCGACGCGAGCGCGAGGCGCAGCAGCGCGCCGAGGCGCTGATCGACTTCGTCGGCCTCGGCGAGTGCCGCGACACCGAGGTCACGAACCTGTCGTTCGGCCAGGGCCGGCTGCTCGAGATCGCGCGCGCGCTGGCCGGCGAGCCGCGGCTGATGATGTTCGACGAGCCGGCCGCCGGACTGACGCCGGCCGAGTGCGAGCGGCTGGCCGCGATCGTGCGCTCGATCGCCGCGCGCGGCATCGCGGTGCTGCTGATCGAGCACGACATGCGCTTCCTGCTGCAGCTCGCGCAGCGCGTGGCAGTGCTCAACTTCGGCGTCAAGATCGCCGAGGGCACGCCGGCGCAGATCCGCGTCGACCCGCAGGTGGTCGCGGCCTACCTCGGCGACATGGCGGGAGCGGGCGATGCTTGAGCTGATCGGCGTCAGCGGCGGCCACGGCCACGGCACCGTCGTCGACGGCGTGAACTTGCGCGTCGCGCAGGGCGAGACGGTGGCGCTGCTCGGACCCAACGGTGCTGGCAAGTCGACGCTGCTCGCGGCGCTGTCGGGCACGCTGGCGCAGCGCAGCGGACGCGTCCTGATGGACGGCACCGACCTCGTCGGCCTGCCGTCGCACCGCATCGTGCGCCTGGGGCTGGTGCAGGTGCCCGAGGGGCGGCGCATGTTCGCGCCGCTGTCGGTGCACGACAACCTGCACCTCGGCACGGTCGGCATGGCCGGGCGCCACGCGGCGGCGGTGGCGCGCCAGTTCGAGTTCGTCTACCAGCTGTTCCCGCGGCTGGCCGAGCGCCGGCGGCAGCTCGCGGGCACGCTGTCGGGCGGCGAGCAGCAGATGGTCGCGATCGGCCGCGCGCTGATGAGCGCGCCGCGCGTGCTGCTGCTCGACGAGCCGTTCCTCGGGCTGGCGCCGCTCGTCGTCGAGGAGATCCGCCGCGCGCTCGACGCGCTGCGTGCGCAGGGGCTGACGATGCTGCTCGTCGAGCAGAAGCTCGACATCGCGCTGGGCTTCACGTCGCGCGCCTATGTGCTGATCAAGGGCCGCGTCGCGCTGCACGAGGCGAGCGACGCGCTCGCGCGGCGGCCCGACCTCGGCCAGCTGTACTTCGAGCTGTCGCGCACCGAGGCGACGGCCTGACCCTGACCGGGAGTCGCACCATGAGACCCGTCGACCCGCGCTCGCCGCATGCCGCGCCGCCGCCCAGCCGCGGCGTGCACCACCTCGCGCTCAACACCGACGACATGAAGGCGACGATCGACTTCTACGCGGGCGTGCTGGGCATGCCGCTGGTGCACGCGCTGCGCGTGCCGCCGGGCGTGGGCGTCGGCCCCGGCAACCGCGGCAACCCGCCGTTCGAGAACCTGCGCCACTACTTCTTCGACGCCGGCGGCGACAGCCTCGTCGCGTTCTTCGAGATCCCGAAGGGCGCCAAGCCGCAGGCCGACCGCAACGCCGTCGCCGCGATGCAGCACTGTTCGTTCACGACGACGCCGGCGCAGTTCGACGCCGTGATGCAGCGCCTGCGCGACGCCGGCGTCGACGTCCTCGGCCCGATCGACGTCGGTGCCGGCACGCAGTCGATCTACTTCTACGACCCCAACGGCATCCGGCTCGAATACTCGTGCCAACATGGGGATGGAGACAACCCGCGCGTGCTCGAGCGCTGGACGCAGACGCGCGACGAGGCGCTGGGCGAGCTGCGCACGCTCAGCGACGACGCGCAGTGGCTCGACGCCGTCACGCGGCACCTGCCGGCGTCGCGCTGAGCCCGCGACGCCCCGACTTCCTGGAGACGACCATGTCCGACTTCGTACCGATCCGCGGCCTGCACCACTTCGCGTACCGCTGCCGCGACGCCGAGGAAACACGCCGCTTCTACGAGGACCTGCTCGGCCTGCCGCTGGTGCATATCGTGCGCGCCGAGCACGTGCCCAGCACCGGCGAGTACTGCCCCTACGTGCACCTGTTCTTCGAGATGAGCGACGGCAGCTGTGTCGCCTTCTTCGACCTCGGCGACGACACGGCCTCACTGCCGTCGCCGAACACGCCGCTGTGGGCCAACCACCTCGCGCTGCGCGTCGACTCGGCCGACGCGGTGCGCGACGCCAAGCGCCGACTGGAGGCGGCAGGCGTCGAGGTGCTTGGCCCGGTCGACCACGACGGCTTCGTGCTGTCGATCTACTTCTTCGATCCCAACGGCGTACGCCTCGAGTTGACGGCGACGACCTGCGACGCGGCGCAGCTCGCGGCCTACCGTGCGAAGGCGCGCGCCGCGTGCGATGCGTGGACGCGCGAGAAGGCGCAGCGCGCCGCGGCACCGGTGGCGGCGGCATGAGACACCCTGTGTCAACCCCCCGCTGTTTTGAGCAACATTTGAAGTCCGCCGTGTGCGCTGGGGTCGTAGGGTTTGCGGTCG
>NZ_JALBGB010000046.1:0-16992 GCF_022631395.1 Calidifontimicrobium sp. SYSU G02091 | reverse complement strand
TGTCTTGGTGCGTCGGATCGCTCATGCCCAACAGCAAGCCAGAGACATGCCAGCACGAGGGCAGCGGACGAAAAACTCTCACGCTCTCAGTCGAAGCCCAGGAGGTCGAAGATCTCGCGGTCCTTCAGTGCCGCGGGTGCGATCGGGTCGGTGCCGGCCCACAGGCGGGCGGCGAGACGCAGGTACTCCTGCTGCACCGCCTCGACCTCGGGCGAGGGGTCCATCTCGAACAGCGTGGCCTTCTTCAGCCGCGACTGGCGGATCGCGTCGAGCGCCGGGAAGCGCGCGAGCGTGCTCAGGCCGACGCGGTCGTTGAACTTGTCGATCTGGTCGGTCGCGTCGCTGCGGTTGGCGATCACGCCACCCAGGCGCACGTGGTAGTTCTTCGCCTTCGCGCCGATCGCCTGCACGATGCGGTTCATCGCGAAGATCGAGTCGAAGTCGTTGGCAGTCACGATCAGCGCGCGGTCGGCGTGCTGCAAGGGCGCAGCGAAGCCGCCGCAGACCACGTCGCCGAGGACGTCGAAGATCACGACGTCGGTGTCCTCGAGCAGGTGGTGCTCCTTGAGCAGCTTGACGGTCTGGCCGACGACGTAACCGCCGCAGCCGGTGCCCGCCGGCGGCCCGCCGGCTTCGACGCACATCACGCCGTGGTAGCCCTCCCAGACGAAGTCCTCGGGGCGCAGCTCCTCGGCGTGGAAGTCGACCGACTCGAGCACGTCGATCACGGTGGGCATCAGCTTCTTGGTCAGCGTGAACGTGCTGTCGTGCTTCGGGTCGCAGCCGATCTGCAGCACGCGCTTGCCGAGCTTGCTGAACGCGACGCTCAGGTTGCTCGACGTCGTGCTCTTGCCGATGCCGCCCTTGCCGTAGACGGCGAACACCTTCGCGTTGCCGATCTTCAGGTTGGGATCCATCTGCACCTGCACGCTGCCTTCGCCGTCGGGGCGGCGTCCGGGGCTGGCGGCGGTGCGCTTCAGATCGGCCAGCGCGACGGTGGCGACGTTCATGCGGCGGCTCCCTGGTACACGCCCTCGAGGCGGTCCTCGAGTTCCTCGTTGGCCTCGCGCAGTGCGTCGAGCGTCTTCGCGTCGGGCTGCCAGTACCGGCGCTCGCAGGCCTCGAGCAGGCGGCTCGCGAGCTTGGCCGACGCGGCCGGGTTCAGCCGCGCGAGGCGCTCGCGCATCACCGGGTCGAGCACGAAGGTCTGCGTCAGCTGCTGGTAGACCCACGGCTGGACCTGACCGGTGGTCGCCGACCAGCCCAGCGTGTTCGTCAGGTGCACCTCGATCTGGCGCACGCCCTCGTAGCCGTGTGCGAGCAGGCCCTCGTACCACTTCGGGTTGAGCATGCGCGTGCGCGTCTCGAGCGCGACCTGCTCGGCGAGCGTGCGCACGGTGCCGTCGGCGTCGCGCGTCTGGTCGCCGATGTACACCGGTGCGAGCGCGGCGCCGTTGCCCAGCCGCTCGCGCTTGGCGCGCTGCACCGCGCGGCTGATGCCGCCGAGCGTGTCGAAGTAGGTGTCGATCGTCGTGACGCCGAGCTCGACCGAGTCGAGGTTCTGGTACGCGAGCTGCACGCCGGCGAGCACGCTCTGCAGCAGTGCCGGCTGCTGGCGCGGCTTGCCGCTGCGGCCGTAGGCGAAGCCCTTGCGGCGGCTAAAGGTCTCGGCGAGTTCGTCCTCGTCGTTCCAGCGGCCGTTGTCGACGAGGAAGTTGACGTTCGAGCCGTAGGCGCCCTCGGCGTTGCCGAACACGCGCAGGCTCGCCGTCTCGAGGTCGCAGCCGTGCTCGACCTGGTACGCCAGCGCGTGTTTGCGCACGAAGTTGCGCTCGGGCGGTTCGTCGGCCGCGGCGGCGAGGTACGCCGCTTCGGCGAGCAGGCGGGTCTGCAAGGGCAGCAGGTCGCGGAAGATGCCCGACAGCGTGATCACGACGTCGATGCGCGGGCGGCCGAGCTGCTCGAGCGGGACCAGCTCGGCGCCGGCCAGCCGCCCGTAGCCGTCGAAGCGCGGGCGCGCGCCGAGCAGCGCCAGCGCCTGCGCGATCGGCGCACCTTCGGTCTTCAGGTTGTCGGTGCCCCACAGCACGAGCGCGACCGACTCGGGCAGCGCGTGGCCGTCGGCGGCGTGGCGGTCGAGCAGGCGCTGTGCCTGCCGAGCGCCGTCCTGCACCGCATAGGCGCTGGGGATGCGCAACGGGTCGAAACCGTGCAGGTTGCGCCCGGTGGGCAGGATCTGCGGCGTGCGCAGCAGGTCGCCGCCGGGCGCCGGACGCACGAAGCGGCCGTCGAGCGCGCGCAGGATGCCGTCGATCTCGTGATCCTCGGCGAGCAGCCTGGCGCTGTCGGCAAGCGCGCGCAGCACGTCGAGCGACGCCTCGTCGTCACCGGCGGCGGCGAGCGCCTGCTCGGGCGTGCGGCCGGCGACCAGCGCCTCGACGGCCGCGCGCGGCGGGCGCGCGCCGTGCGAGGCCTCGGCCAGCGCGAGCAGCATGTCGACGCGCTCGGCCTCGCTCGGGACCTTGCCGACGACGTGCAGCCCGTGCGGGATCAGCGTGACCTCGAGCTCGAACACCTGCTGCGCGAGCTGCGCGACGCGCGCCTCGACGTCATCGTCCCACGTCGGCTCGGCCGCAGCCATCTCGAGCTCCGCCGCCTGCGCCTGGATCAGCAGCGCGATCTCGCGCCGCTCGTGGCTGGCGTCGGGCGGCAGCGCGCGCCAGCGTTCGATCGAGGCTTTCAGGTCGACGAGCCCCCGGTAGAGCCCGGCCTGCGCGACCGGCGGCGTCAGGTAGCTGACCAGCGTCGCGGCGGCGCGGCGCTTGGCGATCGTGCCCTCGCTCGGGTTGTTCGACGCATAGAGGTAGACGTTGGGCAAGTCGCCGATCAGCCGCTCGGGCCAGCACGAGCCCGACAGGCCGCACTGCTTGCCGGGCATGAACTCGAGCGCGCCGTGCGTGCCGAAGTGCAGCACGGCGTCGGCCTTGAAGTCCTCGCGCAGCCAGCGGTAGAACGCGCTGAATGCGTGCGTCGGCGCGAAGCCGCGCTCGAACAGCAGCCGCATCGGGTCGCCCTCGTAGCCCATCGCCGGCTGGATGCCGACGAAGACGTTGCCGAAGCGCTCGCCGAGCACCCAGATCGAGTGCCCGTCGCTGAGCTGGCGCCCGGGCGCCGGGCCCCACTGCGCTTCGATCTCCTTCAGCCACTTCTCGCGCCGCACGTGGTCGTCGGCCGCGATGCGCGCGTGCACGTTGGCCGGCGCGCCGAACTGCTCCGCGTTGCCGTGGATGATGCGCTCGCGCAGCGCGTCGACGCTGGGCGGCAGGTCGACGACGTAGCCGCGCTCGCGCATCGCCGCCAGCGTGTTGTAGAGCGACTCGAACACGCCGAGGAACGCCGCGGTGCCGGTGTTGCCGGCGTTGGGCGGGAAGTTGAACAGCACGCAGGCGACCCTGCGCTGCGCGCGCTCGCTGCGGCGCAGGTCGACGAGGCGTGCGATGCGTGCCGCCAGCGCGTCGGCGCGCTCGCTGCACACCTGCATGTCGTGGGTGCCGTCGACCTCGTCGAAGGTGCAGCCCCTGGCGCAGCCGGTGCAGCGCGCGTGGCCGGCGTCGGCGCGGCCGCCGAACACCATCGGGCTCGTCGAGCCGTCGAGCTCGGGGATCGCGACCATCATCGTCGCCTCGACCGGCATCAGGCCGCGCTCCGACGCCCCCCACTGCTGCAGCGTCTGGAACTCGACCGGCGCCACCGAGACGTAGGGCACGTCGAGCCTGGCGAGCGTTTCCTCGGCGGCATGCGCGTCGTTGTACGCCGGGCCGCCGACGAGCGAGAAACCGGTGAGCGACAGCAGCGCGTCGATCACCGGCTGGCCGTCTTGCAGGAAGAAGCGCTCGATCGCCGGGCGCGCGTCGAGTCCGCCGGCGAACGCCGGGACGACGCGCAGCCCGCGCGCCTCGAGCGCGGTGATGACGCCGTCGTAGTGCGCGCTGTTGCCCGCCAGCAGGTACGAGCGCATCACGAGCACGCCCACCGTGCCGCGCTTGCCGCTGGTGGCCACGCGCGGCAGCGCGTCGATGCGCTCGGCCATGCGGCCGTCCAGGCGCGGGTGGTAGACGCCGACCTCGGGGTACTCGACCGGCGGCTCCGGCCTGGCGAGGCCGCGCAAGACCTTGCGCGGGCCGTCGGCGTAGCGCTCGACGAGGAAGTGCACCAGCCGCGTGATGTTGTCGTCGGAGCCGGCGAGCCAGTACTGCAGCGTCAGGAAATAGGCGCGCACGTCCTGCGCGGTGCCCGGCACGAAGCGCAGCAGCTGCGGGATGCGGCGCAGCATCGCCATCTGGCGCGCACCGGTCGTCGCCGCGCCGGCGCCTTCCTTCTCGCCGCCGCTCCTGCCGCGCAGCTTCCTGAGCATCGCCATCAGCGGGCTCGTGGGCGCCGACATGTCGAACTTGCCCATGCGCGTGAGCTTGGTCACTTCGCCGGCGCACATCGCGCACACCATCGCGTCGCACGCGTCGCGTCGCGCCTCGAGCGCCGGCAGCACCGGCAGGAAGTGCTCCTCCATGAACAGCATCGTCGCGATCACGATGTCGCCGTGCGCGATGTCGGCGCGGCAGCGCTCGAGCGCCTGCTCGTCGTCGCCCCATTCGCTGGCCGCGTGCACCGCGAGCGTGAGGCCGGGGAGCATCCGGGCCAGCCGGCGCTGCGCGCGCATCGCGGCGCTGACGATGTGGCTGTCCATCGTCACGAGCACGACGCGGGTCTCGACCGCGGGCTCAGCGCGGGCTGAAGTGCGCTTTGGCGTCATACAACGTGTCGAGGGTGATCGTCGACAGCCCGCGCTCGACGGCGAAGCGCTCGGTGTTGCGCCGGGCCTTGCCGCGCACGAAGAACGGGATCTTCTTCAGCTCGTGCTCGGCCTCGGCGGTCCAGAGGGCTTGCGCGACGGTCTGCGAGGCCTCCAGCGACGCCGCGGCCGGCGCGGCCGCGGGGGGCGTCGGCGAAGGCTCGCTGCGCGCGGCCGGCGCACCGCGCCCGAGGTGCGACGGCGCGGCGTCGGCGTGGAACTCGAAGTCACCGCGGAACATGCCGATCAGGTGCTCCTCGAGCCCCATCATCAGCGGGTGCACCCAGGTGTCGAACAGCACGTTGGCGCCTTCGAACCCCATCTGCGGCGAGTGGCGCGCCGGGAAGTCCTGCACGTGCACCGGCGCCGAGATCACCGCGCACGGGATGCCCAGGCGCTTGGCGATGTGGCGCTCCATCTGCGTGCCGAGCACGAGCTCGGGCTGCAGCGCGGCGACCCGGGCCTCGACCTCGAGGTAGTCGTCGGTGATCAGCGGCTCGACGCCGTACAGCGCCGCGGCGGCGCGGATCTCGCGCGCGAATTCGCGGCTGTAGGTGCCGAGGCCGACGACGGTGAAGCCCATCTCCTGCGTCGCCACGCGCGCGGCGGCCACCGCGTGCGTCGCGTCGCCGAAGACGAAGACGCGCTTGCCGGTCAGGTAGGTCGAGTCGACCGACTTCGAGTACCACGGTGCGCGCGACGCCGTGGCGTCGGCGAGCGCCGCCGAGGCGTCGACCCCGGCGAGTTCGGCGACCTCGCGCACGAAGTCGCGCGTCGCACCGAACCCGATCGGCACCGTCTTCGTCGCCGGCTGGCCGAAGTTGCGCTGCAGCCACTGCGCCGCGGTGTGCGCGACCTCGGGGTAGAGCACGACGTTGAAGTCGGCGTCGCCCAGGCGCGCGAAGTCGGCCGGCGTCGCGCCCATCGGCGCGACGACGTTGACGTCGACGCCCAGGCGCGCGAGCAGCTTCGTGATCTCGGCGACGTCGTCGCGGTGGCGGAAGCCCAGCGCCGTCGGCCCGAGCAGGTTGCAGCGCGGCCGCGTGCCGGGTTCGCGCGCGGCGCGCTTCGCACCCTTGCGTTCGGCCGGGCCGGCGAGTGCACGCACGAGCTGGTAGAACGCCTCGGCGGCACCCCAGTTCTCCTTGCGCTGGTAGCTCGGCAGCTCGAGCGGGACGACGGGCACCGGCAGGTCGAGCGCCTTCGCGAGGCCGCCGGGGTCGTCCTGGATCAGCTCGGCGGTGCACGACGCGCCGACGATCATCGCCTGCGGGCGGAAGCGCTCGTAGGCCGCGCGCGCCGCGGTCTTGAACAGCTCGGCGGTGTCGCCGCCGAGGTCGCGCGCCTGGAACGTGGTGTAGGTCACCGGCGGGCGCTCGGGGCGGCGCTCGATCATCGTGAACAGCAGGTCGGCGTAGGTGTCACCCTGCGGTGCGTGCAGCACGTAGTGCAGGCCCTTCATGCCGGTGGCCACGCGCATCGCGCCGACGTGCGGCGGGCCTTCGTAGGTCCAGACGGCCAGTTGCATCGCCGTCGCGCTCCTAGGCCGCGGCCAGCAGGTCGCGCCGCACGAGCGGGCGCGTGAACAGTTCGGCGAGGTCGCCGGCCTGGTCGTAGCCGTGGATCGGCGTGAACACGAGCTCGATCGCCCACTTCGTCGTCAGGCCCTCGGCCTCGAGCGGGTTCGCGAGGCCGAGCCCGCAGACGACGAGGTCGGGCCGCGCGGCGCGACAGCGGTCGAGCTGGCGCTCGACGTCCTGGCCCTCCGACAGCGCAGTGCCGGCAGGCAGCCATGCGAGTTCGTCGGCGAGGTGCTGGCGGTGCAGATACGGCGTGCCGACCTCGACGAGCTGCATGCCGAGCTCGCGCGCGAGGAAGCGCGCGAGCGGCACCTCGAGCTGCGAGTCGGGGAAGAAGAAGATGCGCTTGCCCTCGAGGCGCGGGCGGTGACAGGCGAGTGCCACTGCGGCGCGCTCGCGCCCGGGGGTCGTCACGTGCTCGAAGCGTTCGGCACCGACGCCGAACAGATGCGCCGCGGCGCGCAGCCACGCCGTCGTGCCCTCGATGCCGAGCGGGAAGGGCGCCGCCAGCCGCTGCGCACCGCGCGCCTCGAGCACGCGCGCGGTGTCGGCGAGGAAGGGCTGCGCGAGCAGGAAGCGCGTGTTCGGGCCGACCGCCGGCAGTTCGCCCGAGCGGCGCGGCGGGAAGAAGCGCACCGGGCCGACGTCGAGCTGCGCGAACAGGCGCGCGAACTGGTCCTCGACGACGTCGGCGAGCGTGCCGACGACGAGCAGCGACGGCGCCGCGCCGGCAGTCTCGGCCGGCAGCTCGGCGGCGAGCGCGGCGAGGCACGCGTCCTCGCCCTGCGTGAACGTCGTCTCGATGCCGCTGCCGGAGTAGTTCAGCACGCGCACCGCCGGCGCGAACCGAGCGTTCAGGCGCTGCGCCGCGCGCGACAGGTCGAGCTTGATGACCTCCGACGGGCACGAGCCGACGAGGAACAGCATCCGGATGTCGGGCCGGCGCTCGAGCAGGCGCGCAACGACGCGGTCGAGCTCGGCGTTGCAGTCGGCCAGCCCCGCGAGGTCGCGCTCGTCGATGATCGCGGTGCCGAAGCGCGGCTCGGCGAAGATCATCACGCCGGCGGCGGACTGCATCAGGTGCGCGCAGGTGCGCGAGCCGACGATGAGGAAGAACGCGTCCTGGATCTTGCGGTGCAGCCAGATGATGCCGGTGAGGCCGCAGAACACCTCGCGCTGGCCGCGCTCGCGCAGCACCGGGGCGTCGACGCAGCCGTCGCCCACGGGTTGCAGCGCGATCATGGCGCTCACGTGCCCGCTCCCGCGGTGCCGAGTCCGCGCTGCTGCGCCTCACGCTCCTGCTGCTCGCGGGCGTGCTCGAGGCGCGCCATGCGCAGCTTCAGCAGGAACTGCGTTGCGTTGGTCACGTAGGCGGCGTAGGCCGCGAGCGCGAGCGCCATCTGCTGCATCGGCGAGAGCCAGCCGGTGGCCAGCGCGACGAGGTAGGCCGTGTGCAGCGCGAGCACCAGCATGCTGAACACGTCTTCCCAGTAGAAGGCCGGCGCGAACAGATAGCGCCCGAACACGACCTTCTCCCAGATGCAGCCGGTGACCATGATCGCGTACAGCAGCATCGTCTTGACGACGATCGACCACGTGGCGGCCGCATAGCCCTCGCCGGTGGCGACGAAGCGCAGCACCAGCGCGAGGCTGACCACGAAGACGGCGAACTGCACCGGCGCCAGGATGCCTTGGACGACGGTCCAGCCACTCTCGTCACGCCGGCGGCGCTCCTCGGCGGTGTACAGGGTCCGCGCAACGGTTGCTCGGGGCCTGGCTCGTGCCATCGACTTCCTCGTCGGGCGAGACGATCACCCGCGGGGTCGAATCTAGACCGGCACCCGCGGGCTGTCAATCAGTCTAGACGTAAAGAAAGCTTGACAGCCCCGGCGCGATTGCGGATGATGGTTCGAACCGGTGGAGCCGGCATGGGGCAGTCAATGCCATGCGGATCCGCGCGGCAGGGGCAGTGGCTCGACTCCCGGCGGGCGGAGGGTCGTGCCGGTTGACTGCGTGCCGGGTCGCCTGTAGAACCGCACGGAGCGTGGACGGTGAGCACGGCGGGTGAGATCACAGACCGAGCTGTCCATCGCAAGCCTCTCGGGAGCGCGTTTCGTTCGCGTGCCAAGGCGTGGCCGGCACGGTTGGCAGGGGCGCTGCTCTCGTACTTCGCACGGAGGGAGCAGATGGAACGTTCGGTCCGAGGCGCACCTCCCGCACAGAGGCAAACCGACACAGACAGGGGCCCGGGCGGTCAGGGTGTCGTGGCCGCCGAGGGATCCGCCGCCGTGCCTGGCCCGCACGCGCCGTCAGACGCGGACCGGCGCCTGGCGCGGCTCGCGCAGGCGATCGAGCACGAGATCATCCCGCGCCTGATGATGGCGCACCGCGGTGCGCCGACGTGCCCGACGGTCTCGCTCGACGGTCCGGCGCTCGGCGCCCACGACGTCGAGGAGTTCGCGCGCCTCGTGCTCGAGTCGGACGAGGATGCCGCGCAGGCCTGCGTCGAGACGCTGCTCGCGCGTGGGGTGGCGGTCGAGGCCGTCTTTCACGACCTGCTGGCACCCACCGCGCGCTACTTGGGCGAGTTGTGGAACCAGGACTTGTGCGACTTCACCGAGGTGACGCTCGGGCTCGGGCGGCTGCAGCGCGTCCTCCGCGAGACGAGTGCGCAGCTCGCGCTGCCCGCCGCAGCCGGCGCGGCACGCGAGCTCGACCGTCGCATCCTGCTGCTGCCCAGCCCGGGCGAGCAGCACACCTTCGGGCTCGTGATGGTCGCCGAGTTCTTCCGCCGTGCCGGCTGGGACGTCACCGGCGGTCCGTGGGAGAACGGCGAAGACGCCGCGGCGCTGGTGGGCAGCGAGTGGTACGACGTCGTCGGCTTCTCGCTCGGACACGACGGCCACGTCGATCGGCTGGCCGAGTGCATCGCGGCGGTGCGACAGGCCAGCCGCAACGGCCACGTCGTGGTCATGGTCGGCGGGCCGCTGCTCGGCCAACGGCCCGAGGTGGTGCAGCGCGTGGGCGCCGACCTGTATGCCGCCGACGGACGTCACGCGCCGGCGATGGCCGAGCGAATCGTCAGCCGCCATGGCATGCAAAATTAGGAACTTGGAGTTGCAAAACCCCCGACCGCCGAGGAAGTGAAGATGTCGCAGCGCGGACGGAAGTCCCCCTCATGAAAGCTTTCGACGCGCCCGCCCATGCCCTCGGTGACCTCGATGCCACCACCGCCGCCGCCGTCATCGCCGCCGCGGCCGACATCGCGCTGATCCTCGACGACGACGGCGTGATCGTCGACTTCGCGTGCTCCGGCGAGGGGCTCGACGTCGACTGCCGTGCCTGGATCGGCAAGCCGTGGGTGCAGACCGTCACGGCCGAGAGCCGGCCGAAAGTCGAGGCGCTGCTGGCCGAGTCGGCGGCGGCACGCACGGCGCCGAAGTGGCGCCACATCAACCATCCGCAGCCCGGCGGCGCTCCCGATCTGCCGCTGATGTACACCGCGGTGTCGCTGCCGCGCGCTGGCGCGCGTGCCGCGGCCGTCGGGCGGCGCATGGCATTCGCACGCGATTTGCGCGCCAACGTCGCGCTGCAGCAGCGCCTGGTCAAGGCGCAGCAGACGATGGAGCGCGACTACTGGCGCCTGCGTCACATGGAGACGCGCTACCGGCTGCTGTTCCAGGTCGCCTCGGAGGCCGTGCTGGTTCTCGACGCGTCGACGCTGCGCCTCGAAGAGGCCAACCCGGCCGCCAGCCGGCTGTTCGGCGATGCGCTGCGCCGCTCGGGCTGGACGCTGCCGGAGAGTTTCGAGCCCGAGACGGCGGCTACGCTGCAGGCGACGCTGGCCGCCGTGCGGGCCACCGGCCGCGGCGACCAGCAGCGCGCGCGCCTGGCCGACGGGCGCGAAGTGCTGGTGTCGCTGTCGCTGTTCCGCCAGGAGAAGACCTCGCACTTCCTCGTGCGCGTGTCGCCGACGGCCAACGCCGGCGCGGCGCCCGAGGACGAGAGTCACCTGATGCTCGCGCGCCTGATGGAAGTCGCGCCCGACGGCTTCGTCGTCACCGACGCCGACGGTCGCGTGCTGAGCGCCAATCGCGCCTTCCTCGACCTGGCGCAGCTCAACAGCGAGGAGCAGGTGCGCGGGCAGCTGCTGGGCACCTGGCTCGGGCGCACCGGCGTCGAGATGAGCGTGCTGATCACGACGCTGCGCAGCAGCGGCGTCGTGCGCCTGTTCGCAACGCAGCTGCGCGGCGCCGTCGGCTCGACCGTCGAGGTCGAGGTCTCGGCGGTCGCGGTCGAAGGGGTCGACCCGCCCTGCCTGGGTTTCGTGATCCGCGACGTCGGGCTGCGCCTGCCGGCCGGTGGTGCCGAAGGGCGCGGCGCGCGCGAGCTGCCACGGTCGGTCGGGCAGATGACCGAGCTCGTCGGTCGCGTGCCGCTCAAGGAGATCGTGCGCGACACGACCGACCTGATCGAGCAGCTGTGCATCGAGGCGGCGCTGCAGCTGACCAACGACAACCGCGCCTCGGCGGCCGAGATGCTCGGGCTGTCGCGCCAGAGCCTGTACGTCAAGATGCGGCGCTACGAACTCGGCGACCTGACCTCCGACAGCGAGGAATAGCCGCGCGGCGGCGGCCCGGCGCGCGCCGTCCGTCTGGCCGCCTTGACGCGGCGTCAGCGGCAGTGTCAACAACGATTGACGCTCTGGGTTGTCAGCGTCAAGATCGGGGCGATGCCGTTTCCCGCCCCGTCGGCCGTTGTCCAGCTCCTCAAGCCCATCACCTGGTTCCCGCCGATGTGGGCTTTCGGCTGCGGCGTGGTGGCCTCGGGTGTGCCTGCGCAGGGGCGATGGGGGCTGATCGTGATCGGCATCGTGCTCGCCGGGCCGCTGGTGTGCGGCACGAGCCAGGCCGTCAACGACTGGTTCGACCGCCACGTCGACGCGATCAACGAGCCGCGGCGCCCGATTCCGTCGGGCCGCATCCCGGGGCGCTGGGGCCTGTACATCGCGCTCCTGTGGACCGGCCTGTCGCTCGCGGTGGCCACGCTGCTGGGGCCGTGGGGCTTCGGGGCGGCCGTGCTCGGGCTGGTCCTGGCGTGGATGTACAGCATGCCGCCGTTTCGGCTGAAGAACAACGGCTGGTGGGGCAACGCCGCGTGCGCGGTGTCGTACGAGGGGCTGGCATGGTTCACCGGCTCGGCCGTGATGGCCGGCGGCGCGATGCCGCACCCGCACTCGATCCTGCTCGCCGCGCTGTACAGCGCCGGCGCGCACGGCATCATGACGCTCAACGACTTCAAGGCCATCGAGGGCGACCGCCAGATGGGCGTGCAGTCGCTGCCGGTGCGCCTGGGCGTGATGGGCGCGGCCAAGGTCGCGTGCTGGTTCATGGCGCTGGCGCAGCTGGCCGTCGTGCTGCTGCTGATCGGCTGGGGGCACACCGGCCACGCGCTCGCGGTCGGCGGCCTGCTGCTGCTGCAGCTGGCGCTGATGGACCGCTTCCTCGACGACCCGCGCCGCCGCGCCGTGGCGTACAGCGGCCTGGGCGTGACGCTGTACGTGATCGGCATGCTCGCGAGCGCGTTCGCGCTGCGCTCGGGCGGCGGGAGCTGACATGACGCCGCTGGGCTGGCTCGGCATCGTGCGCCTGGGGCTGGTGCAGCTGTCGCTGGGCGCCGTCGTCGTGCTGACGACGTCGACGCTCAACCGCGTGATGGTCGTCGAGCTGGCGCTGCCGGCGCTGCTGCCCGGGCTGCTCGTCGTGCTGCACCACCTGCTGCAGATGCTGCGCCCGCGCATGGGCTACGGCTGCGACGTCGGCGGGCGCCGCACGCCGTGGATCGTCGGCGGCATGGCGGTGCTGGCCGCCGGCGGCTTCCTCGCCGCCGTCGCGGTGGCGTGGATGGGCACCGACCGCACGGCCGGCATCGCGCTGGCGGTGCTCGCGTTTGCACTGATCGGCGTCGGCGTCAGCGCCGCGGGCACGTCGCTGCTCGTGCTGCTGGCCAAGCGCGTCGACGCGGCACGGCGCGCGCCGGCGGCCACCGTCGTGTGGGTGATGATGATCGTCGGCTTCGCGCTCACCGCCGGCGTGGCCGGCAAGCTGCTCGACCCGTACTCGCCCGCCCGGCTGCTGGCCGTCAGCGGCGGCGTGTCGCTCGTGGCGATGGCGGTCACGCTGCTCGCGCTCGCCGGCGTCGAGGGACGCGGGGTCGGCCCGGCCGACGTGGCCGTGGCGCCGCGCGAGCGGGTCGACTTCCGCACCGCGCTCGCGCAGGTGTGGGCCGAGCCGGCGGCGCGGCGCTTCACGGTGTTCGTCTTCGTCTCGATGCTCGCGTTCAGCGCGCAGGACCTGATCCTCGAGCCGTTCGCAGGGCTCGTGTTCGGCTTCACGCCCGGCGAGTCGACACAGCTGTCGGGCGTGCAGCACGGCGGTGTGCTGCTCGGCATGGTCGTCGTCGCGCTGGCCGGCGGGCCGCTCGGGCAGCGTCACCTGCCGGCGTGGCTGGCCTCGCTGCGCTTGTGGACGGTCGGCGGCTGCCTCGTGTCGGGTGCGGCGCTGCTTGGGCTCGTCGTCGGCGGCGTCGCGGGCCCGGGCTGGCCGCTGCGCCTGAACGTGTTCGTGCTCGGCGCGGCCAACGGTGCGTTCTCGATCGCCGCGATCGCGTCGATGATGCGCATGGCCGGCGACGGCCGCGCGCAGCGCGAGGGCACGCGCATGGGGCTGTGGGGCGCCGCGCAGGCGATCGCGTTCGGCCTGGGCGGGCTGGCCGGCGCCGGCGCGAGCGACGCGATGCGCTGGCTCGTCGGCTCGCCGGTGTCGGCGTACGGGGCCGTGTTCTTCGCCGAGGCGCTGCTGTTCGGCATCGCCGCGGTGCTCGCGTGGCGCGTCGGCCGGCCCGCCGCCACGGTGACGCAGCCGGCGCCGGCCCGGCTAGCCGCGGCCGGCATCGACAGGAGCTAGCAGCATGGATGCGAACGAAACCTTCGATGCCGTCGTCGTCGGTGGTGGACCGGCCGGCGCCACGGCGGCGCACGAGCTCGCGCAGGCCGGACGGCGCGTGCTGCTGCTCGACCGTGCCGGGCGCATCAAGCCGTGCGGCGGCGCGATCCCGCCGCGGCTGATCCGCGACTTCGCGATTCCCGACGAGCTGCTGGTGGCCAAGGCGCGCTCGGCGCGGATGGTGTCGCCGAGCGACGCGCGCGTCGACATCCCGATCGACAACGGCTTCGTCGGCATGGTCGACCGCGAGGTATTCGACGAGTGGCTGCGCCGGCGCGCCGCCGCGGCGGGCGCCGTGCGCGTGACGGGGACTTTCGAGCGCCTGGATCGCGACGCCGACGGCACCGCCGTCGTGCGCTTTCGCCAGCGCGTCGGCGCGAAGGACGAGACGGTGCCGGCTTTCGTGCGCACGCGCGCCGTGATCGGCGCCGACGGCGCGAAGTCGGCCGTCGCGCGCCAGGCGCTGCCCGACGTCGCCGAGAAGACGACGTACGTCTCGGCGTACCACGAGATCGTGCGCAAGCCCGACGTGCCGCCCGACGGCTACGACGGCTCGCGCTGCGACGTCGTCTACCGCGGCTCGCTGTCGCCGGACTTCTACGGCTGGGTGTTCCCGCACGGCGAGACGCTGTCGATCGGCACCGGCAGCGCCGCGAAGGGCTTCTCGCTGCGCGGCGCGGTGGCCACGCTGCGCGAGGCCTCGGGCCTGGCCGGCGCCGAGACGCTGCGCCGCGAGGGGGCGCCGATTCCGCTGAAGCCGCTGCCGCGCTGGGACAACGGCCGCGACGTCGTGCTCGCCGGCGATGCCGCCGGCGTCGTCGCGCCGGCGTCGGGCGAGGGCATCTACTACGCGATGTACGGCGGCCAGCTCGCCGCGCAGGCCGTCGACGAGATGCTGGCCACCGGCGACGCGCGCGCGCTGGCGCAGGCGCGCAAGCGTTTCATGAAGGCCCACGGGCGCGTGTTCTGGGTGCTGGGCATCATGCAGCACTTCTGGTACTCGTCGGACAAGCGGCGCGAGCGCTTCGTCAGCATCTGCAAGGACAAGGACGTGCAGACGCTGACTTTCGACGCCTACATGAACAAGCAGCTGGTGCGCAAGAAGCCGATGGCGCACGTGCGCATCTTCTTCAAGGACATGGCGCACCTGCTCGGCCTGGCGCGGGTATGACGGCGCGCGGGCGCTGGAAGCCGGTCGCGGTGGCCGCCGCCGCGGCGGTCGCGGTGGCGGTGCTCGGCGCGATCAGCACCGACCTCGGCGACTGGTACTACGCGCTGCACCAGCCGGCGTGGAAGCCGCCCGACTGGGCCTTCGGGCCGGCGTGGACGCTGATCTTCTCGCTGACCGCGGTGGCCGGCGTGTGGGCCTGGCACGACGCGCCCGGCCGTGCGGCGCGCGAGTGGCTGCTGGCGCCGTACCTCGTCTGGGTCGCGTACGCTGGCGCGCTGAACGCGGCGACGGTGTCGCTCAACGCGCCGTTCGGGGGCTGAGCGGTGGGCGACATCGCCGCGTTCGCGCCCCGGCTGATCGACGCCATCGTCGTGCTCGCGGTCGTCGAGGGGCTGGCGCTGGCGCTGTACCACCGCGCCACCGGCCGCGGACTCGCGCCGGTCGACTACCTGTGGCACCTGCTGTCGGGCCTCGCGCTGATGCTCGCGCTGCGCCGCAGCGTCGGCGACGGCTTCGACGCCGTCGCACTCGGCTGGCTCGCCGCCGCCGGCGTGCTGCATGCCGTCGAGCTGCGCCGGCGCTGGCTGCAGCGGCGCGCGGCGGCAGTGCGATGACATACTGACCCGCTCACTCGCCGTCGCAGCCCATGGCCATCCCGTTTCCTTTTTCCGCCATCGTCGGCCAGGACGAGATGAAGCTCGCGATCCTGATCGCCGCCGTCGACCCGAGCGTCGGCGGCGTGCTCGTCTTCGGCGACCGCGGCACCGGCAAGAGCACGGCGGTGCGCGCGCTCGCGGCGCTGCTGCCGCCGATGGTCGCCGTCGCCGGCTGCCGCTGGCACTGCGATCCGGCCGACACGACGCACCGCTGCGACGACTGCCCGAAGCTCAAGGACAAGGGCAAGCCGAAGACGGAGCGCATCCCGGTGCCGGTCGTCGACCTGCCGCTGGGCGCCACCGAGGACCGCGTCGTCGGCGCGCTCGACCTCGAGCGCGCGCTCGCGCACGGCGTCAAGGCGTTCGAGCCGGGGCTGCTCGCGCGCGCGCACCGCGGCTTTCTCTACATCGACGAGGTCAACCTGCTCGAGGACCACCTCGTGGACCTGCTGATCGACGTCGCCGCGTCGGGCGAGAACGTCGTCGAGCGCGAAGGCCTGAGCGTGCGCCACCCGGCGCGCTTCGTGCTGGTCGGCAGCGGCAACCCGGAGGAGGGCGAGCTGCGCCCGCAGCTGCTCGACCGCTTCGGCCTGTCGGTCGAGGTGCGCACGCCGGGCGACCTCGCGACGCGCGTGCAGGTCGTGCGCCGGCGCGACGACTTCGAGCGCGACCCGGCCGCGTTCGCCGCCGCGTGGAAGAAGGAAGAGGACAAGCTGCGCCGGCGCATCGTCGGCGCGCGCGAGCGGCTGGCCCACGTCAAGGTCGGCGACGCCGCGCTCGAGCGCGCCGCGCAGCTGTGCATGGCGCTCGGCACCGACGGGCTGCGCGGCGAACTCACGCTGATCCGCGCCGCGCGCGCGCTCGCCGCGCTCGAAGGTGATGCCGAAGTCGGCGACGCGCACCTCAAGCGCGTCGCACCGCCGGCGCTGCGCCACCGCCTGCGCCGCGACCCGCTCGACGACACCGGCTCGTCGACGCGCGTCGAGCGCGCGGTGGCCGAGCTCTTCGAGCCCGCGCCGGCCGCGACATGAGCGCCGTGCCGGCGTCGGCGGCGGTCGAGGCGCAGCGCGTCGACGCGCTTGCCGCGGCCGCGCTGCTCGCCGTCGATCCGGCCGGCCTCGGCGGCGCCGTGCTGCGCGCGCCGGCCGGTGCGGCGCGCGACGACTGGCTCGCGGCGCTGCGTGCGCTGCTGCCGGCCGACGCCCCGGTGCGGCGCGTGCCGTTGGGCATCGCCGACGACCGGCTGCTCGGTGGCCTCGATCTCGCCGCGACGCTGGCCGCCGGGCGCCCGGTCGCGCAGCGCGGCGTGCTGGCCGACGCCGATGGTGGCATCGCCGTGCTCGCGATGGCCGAGCGGCTCGGCGCCGACACCGCGGCGCGCGTCGCCGCCGTGCTCGACCACGGCGAAGTGACGGTGCAGCGCGAGGGGCTGTCGCTCGCGCGCGCGGCGCGCATCGGCGTCGTCGCGCTCGACGAAGGGCTCACCGACGACGAGCGCACGCCGGCGGCGCTGCGCGAACGGCTGGCGTTCGCGCCGGCGCTGCCGCCGCGCTCGCCGCGCGACGACGCGCTGCCGCTGCCGTGGACCCGTGACGACATCGGCGCGGCGCGCGCGCGGCTGCCGCGCGTGCGCGTCGGCGACGGCGTCGTGCAGGCGCTGTGCGCCGCGGCGCTGGCGCTGGGCGTCGCCTCGGTGCGCGCGCCGCTGCTCGCGGTGCGCGCCGCACGCGCC
>NZ_JALBGB010000045.1:0-17124 GCF_022631395.1 Calidifontimicrobium sp. SYSU G02091 | reverse complement strand
CGCCTCGGCCGGTGCGGCGCTCGCGCGGCGGGCCCGCCGCGCCGATGGCTCGGCCGGTGCCGCGGCCGCGGGCTCGGCGCGCGCATCGTCGGCGGGCGCGGGCGGCGGCGTGAAGTCGGGGTCGGTCGCGTTCATGGCTGTGGCGGTGACGTAGATTCGGACAGGGGGTCGTGGGACGTCGGGGGCGGCGACGACGCGTCTTCGGTGGCCGCCGCCGCTGCGTTCGGCGCCGCGTCGGCGGCCGGTGCGGCGGGCACGCCGTTCGCGGCCTCGGTGTCAGCGATGGCATCGGCGGCGGCCTCGCCGACTGCGACCGCGGAGGGCGCGTCGGCCGCCACGGCGGAATCGCCGTCGTCGCCGTGCTCGGCGACGTCGAGCAGCGACGGCTGCAACGGTGGCGCTTCGGCCACCGCCGCGGGGCTCGCGCCGTCGATGGCCGGCAGATCGGCCAGGCTCGCCAGGCCGAGATCGTCGAGGAACTGCCGCGTCGTGCCGTACAGCGCCGGGCGGCCCGGCGCGTCGCGGTGGCCGATGACTTCGATCCAGCCGCGGTCCTCGAGCTGCTTGACGATCTGGCTGCCCACCGTGACGCCGCGGATGTCTTCGATGTCGCCGCGCGTCACGGGCTGGCGGTACGCGATGATGGCCAGCGTCTCGAGCACCGCGCGCGAATAGCGCGGCGGCTTCTCGGGATGCAGGCGGTCGAGGAACTCGCGCATCTCGGGACGGCTCTGGAAGCGCCATCCCGACGCGAGCGTGACGAGCTCGACCCCGCGGCCGGCCCAGTCGCTGGCCAGTTCGTCGAGCAGGCTGCGCAGCGTGTCGGCGCCGACCTGGTCGTCGAACAGCTGGCGCAGTTCGCGCAGCGACAGCGGCTGCGCTGCGCACAACAGCGCAGTCTCGAGCACGCGCTTGGCGTCGTCGGTGTTCATCGGGATCGGTCGGCGGGCCGCTGGGCGGCCGGGCGCAGTGCGTACGTTCGGGTTGTCGCGGGTTTGCGGTCTGCGGGCGAACCACGCAGTCCGGCAAGGCACCGGTCGGGGTCTTCCTGCTCGAAGCCGGTCGCGCGGTGGAATCGCCACCGTCGGTGCGGCGCGCAGCGCGTTCGACCGCTCGTTGGCCGCTGCCGGCGGCACGCCGGCAGCGGGGATCGCCCGTCGTGCCGGCCACGTCGGACACGCGCGCCTGCCGCGCCACGTGTCCCGGGTCATTCGGAACCGGAACGCATTGTAGCCGCTGGCGCAGCGCCGACCACCTGCTGCCACGCGCGCGCGAGGTCGGCCGGCAGCGGCCGCTCGAACTGCAACCACGCGCCCGACACCGGGTGTGCAAAACCCAGGCGCGCCGCGTGCAGCGCCTGCCGCGCGACGCCGAGCGCCGGCGCCCCGCCGTACAGCGCGTCGGCCACCAGCGGATGGCCGCGGTGCGCCAGATGGACGCGGATCTGGTGGGTGCGCCCGGTGTGCAGCCGGCACCACACCGCGCTCACGCCCCGCGCATGCGCCACCGGCGTGACGTCGGTGCGCGCCGGCTTGCCGTGTGCGACGACGGCCATGCGCACACGCACGCGAGGGTCGCGGCCGATCGGGGCGTCGACCGTGAACGGCGCCGCGCCGACGTCGCCGTGCGCCAGCGCCTGGTACTCGCGCCGCACCTCGCGCGCGGCGATCGCGCGCACCAGCGCGGTCATCGCCGGCAGCGTCCGTGCCACCACCATCAGCCCCGAGGTGTCCTTGTCGAGCCGGTGCACGATGCCGGCGCGCGGCAGCGCGGCCGCACCGGCGTCGCGCGCCAGCAGGCCATTGACCAGCGTACCCGACCAGTTCCCGGGCGCGGGGTGCACGACCAGCCCGGCGGGCTTGTCGATCACGAGCACGTCGTCATCCTCGTGCACGACGACGAGCGCCATCGGCTGCGGGCGGAACGCGCGCGCCTGCGCGGTGGGCACCAGCTCGACCGCAAGGCGCTGGCCGGCGCGCACCGTGCGCGAGGCCACGGTCGCCACCTCGCCGTCGACGCGCACGTGGCCGCGCTCGATCAAGCCCTGCAGATGGCTGCGCGAGAACTCGGGGGCCAGCGCGACGAGCGCCTTGTCCAGCCGCAGACCATGCAGCGCGGCGTCGACCGCGCGCTCGCGCAGCTCGACGGCGCCTTCGCCGCCACCGGCGGCGTCACCCGCCTCGTCGTCGTCCCAGTCGGGCTCGTCGCCATGGGACTGACGCGGGGTCTCGATGGATCGGGCCATTACACTGCGCGCTGGTTGGAACGGAGCGCGCGTCGGACGTGCCGGCGCCCACGATGAACATGATCCGAAGCCGCGGCCCCTGGGCCGCATCGAAGACGATCGCCGCGCTGGGTCTGGCGGCGCTGCTGGCCGCCTGCGGCAGCACGCCCAAGGTCGACGACAACCGGACGGCCGAGGCATTGTATGCAGAGGCCCGCGACGACCTCGCCTCGGGCAACTACGAGCGCGCGATCGCGACGCTCGAGCGCGTCGAGGGCCGCGCCGCCGGCACGCTGCTCGCGCAGCAGGCGCAGCTCGAACTGGCCTACGCGCGCTGGAAGAGCGGCGAGCGCGAACAGGCGCTGGCCGGTCTGGACCGCTTCATCCGGCTGCACCCGTCGAGCCCGGCGATCGATTACGCGATGTACCTGCGCGGGCTCGTGAACTTCGTCGACAACCTGGGCTTCTTCGGCAACCTGTCGGGGCAGGAGCTGTCGGAGCGCGACCAGCAGGCCTCGCGCGAGGCCTACCAGTCGTTCAAGCAGCTCGTCGACATGTACCCGCAGTCGAAGTACGCCGACGACGCGCGCGTGCGCATGGACTACATCGTCAACGCGCTGGCCGAGTACGAGGTCCACGTCGCGCGCTACTACTACCGGCGCGGGGCCTACGTGGCGGCGGCCAACCGCGCGCAGTACGCGCTGCAGGAGTACCGCCAGGCGCCGGCCGCCGAGGAGGCGCTGTACCTGCTCGCGCGCAGCTACGACCGGCTCGGCCTCGCGACGCTGCGCGACGACGTCGAGCGCGTGCTCAAGCTCAACTTCCCCGACAGCCGATTCCTGCGCGGCGGCGAGCTCGTCGAACGCGAGCGCCCCTGGTGGCGACTGTGGTGAGCTGAGCTCGCGCGTCAGCCGCCGTCGCGTTCGGCGGCCAGCTGCGTCAGCCAGTCCATCGCCTGCGCCTCGTCGCGCAGCAGCGGCATCGGCGGCAGCGCCGCGCGCAGCCGCGCGCCGTAGCCCATCTGCGTCAGCCGCGGGTCGCACACGACGAGCAGGCCGCGGTCGGTCTCGGTGCGGATCAGCCGCCCGGCGCCCTGCTTCAGCGACACCGCGGCCTCGGCGACGAAGTACTCGTTGAACGCCGAGCGCCCGGCGCGTTCGATCTGCCGCGCGCGCGCCTCGACGAGCGGGTCGTTCGGCGGCGGGAACGGCAGCTTGTCGATCACGACGCACTGCAGCGCGTCGCCCGGCACGTCGATGCCTTCCCAGAAGCTCTGCGAGCCGACGAGCACGCCCTGCGGCCGCGCGACGAAGCGCTGCAGCAGCGCGCGCTTGGGCTCGTCGCCCTGCACGAGCACGTCGAGCCCGCTGTCGGCGAGGTGTTCGCGCAGCGCCTGCGCCACCACGTCGAGCGCGCGCAGCGTCGTCGTCAGCACGAAGGTGCGCCCGCCGAGCACCTGCGCGCAGCGGCGCGCGACCTCGGCGACCGCCAGCGCGTGCGCGGCGTCGCCGGGCCGGGGCAGCCGCGGCGGCACCCACAGCCGCGCGTGCGCCGCGTAGTCGAACGGGCTGCCGAGCTTGAGCGTCGTCGCGTCGTCGAGGCCCGCGGGACCGGTGAACCACGACAGGCACTCGTCGTCGCCGAGCGTGGCCGACGTGAAGATCCAGGCCTTCGGTGCGCCCGCGCGCTGCGCGACCATCGTCGCGCGGATGTCGAGCGCCGACTCGACCAGGCGCACGTGCAGCGAGGTCAGGTCGACCCAGCGCACGCGGTCATCGGGGGCGGCGCCGGCGAACTGGCGCGCCAGCCGCGCCAGGCCGAGCGCGCGCTGCTGCAGGCGCGGGAAGTCGGGGGCCAGTTCGCTCACTGTGTCCAGCGCTGCGGCAGCGCCGTCGGCGGCCGCCGCGAGCGCGGCCAGTGCCTCTGCGAAACCCTGCCGGGCGACGACGTCGCTCCAGGGCCGCCTCGCGGACCCGCGCACGGCCCCGCCGGCCGACAGCCGCAGCTCGCGCGCGGCACGGTCGCAGGCGGCCGCGAGGTCGGGCCACGGCTGCAGCCCGCGCGCCCACTGCAGCCCCGCGGCGAGCAGGTCGCGCGCGAAGTCGACGACCGCGGCGCTGGCCAGCGTCGTGCCGAGGAACTGCACGCCGGCCTCGACGAGCTGGTGCGCCTCGTCGAAGACGGCGGCGTCGACGGTGGGCAGCAGCTCGGCGACGCCGCTGTCGCGCAGCGCGAGGTCGGCGAAGAACAGGTGGTGGTTGACGACGACGATGTCGGCGGCCATCGCGTCGCGGCGCGCCGCCATCACGTGGCAGTCGCGCCACTGCGGGCAGTCGCTGCCCAGGCAGTTGTCGCGTGTCGATGTGACGAGCGGAATGACCGGCGAGCGCTCGTCGAGTCCGGTGAGTTCGGCCAGGTCGCCGCTGTGCGTCGTCGTCGCCCACTGCTCGACGCGCGCCAGCGCGCGCACCGCCAGGCGGTCGGGCAGCTGCGCCGACTGCCGCGCCTGCTGCAGCCGGTGCAGGCACAGGTAGCTCGCGCGGCCCTTGAGCAGCGCCAGCCGCACCGGCACGTGCAGCGCCTGCGCGAGCCGCGGCAAGTCGCGCAGGTAGAGCTGGTCCTGCAGACTCTTGGTGGCCGTGCTGACGAGCGCGCGCCGCCCGGACAGCAGCAGCGGCACGAGGTACGCGAACGTCTTGCCGACGCCGGTGCCGGCCTCGACGACGAGCGCCGAGCGCGTCTCGATCGCGCGTGCGACGGCGCGCGCGAAGATCTGCTGCACCTCGCGCTCGACGTAGCCGGCGTCGGCGCGCGCCAGCGGACCGCCGGCCGCGAACGCCGCGTCGACCGCTGGCTCCAGTTCGTCGGTGACCGTGTCCCCGTGCACCGGCATCAGGCCCCACGGCCCCGGCGCAGTCGAAACCCCGGGCGCCACGCGATCGCGTCGAGCGGCCGCCGCGTAGGCGGCTTGGCCGGTTCGCTGGCGGCGCCCCCCCGGGGGGCCGAGCGGCGACATGCGACCTTCCCTGCGGACGGACGCACGCCCGCGAAGGCCTGCCGGCATGCCAGCCGGCAGGCCGCAGCCGCTGCAGGGGGGAGCCCGTTCACGCCGGCTCGGGCGGCTCGAGCTGCGCCTCGAGCCGCGCGATCTGGTCGCGCAGCAGCAGACGCCGCTTCTTCAGCCGCCGCAACGCCAAGTCGTCGCCCGGGCGGTCCAGCGCCGCACGGTCGATCAGGTCGTCGAGATCGGCATGCTCGATGCGCAGCTCGATCAGCCGGCGCTGGGGCGAATGCAGGTTCTCGTCGTTCATCACGAAGCGCCGCGCAGTGTAGCTTTCGCACGCAGGCGCTGCCGTATAGTCGGCGCGCCATGTCGAAAGCGCCTTCCGCTTACCGCCTCTCGGCGGCCACCGCGCTGCACCGCGGAGACCGCCTGTACCAGCAGGACCAGGTGCAGATCCTCGTGCACGACAAGGTCCCGGGCTGCACGCTGGCCATCGTGGCCGACGGCATGGGCGGCAAGAGCGGCGGACGCAAGGCCGCCGACCAGGTCATCCTGACGGCGCGCCAGCTGTTCGAGCGCTTCACGCCCAAGGACGACGACCCGGCCGAGCTGCTGCGCCAGCTCGTGCTCGAGGCGCACCTGATGATCAAGCTCACCGCGATCACCGCCGAGGAGGAGCCGCACAGCACCGTCGCCGCGTTCCTGATCACGCCGGGGCTGCGCTGCGACGTGGTCCACGCCGGCGACTCGCGCGTGTACCACTTTCGCGGCGCGGCGATGATCGGCCGCACCAGCGACCACTCCTACGTGCAGCGCCTGCTCGACGAGGGCACGCTCAGCGAGGAGGAGGCCAACACGCACCCGCAGTCGAACCTGCTGACCGGCTGCCTGGGCACGCAGCAGGAACCGCCGATCACGCTGGCGCGCATCGACCAGCTGGCGATCGGCGACACGCTGTTGGCCTGCAGCGACGGCCTGTGGCATTACTTCACGCCGGCCGAGTTCGGCGACGTCGTGCACTCGCTGCCGCCGCGCGAGGCGAGCGAGCTGCTGGTCGAGAAGGCGCGCCAGCGCGCGCGCGGCGCCGGCGACAACCTGTCGCTGGCGATGATCAAGGTCGAGGCCCTGGACCGGCCCAAGCCGGCGCCGGCGCGCTGAGCGAGCGCCGGCGGCGCTCAGGTCAGCCGCGTGTCGACCTCGCGTCGACCCTGGGCCAGATACTCGGCCGACTGCATCTCGTGCAGCCGCGAGACGGTGCGCGGGAACTCGTGCGCCAGCGGTCCCTCGAGGTAGAGCTGCTCGGGCGGCACCTGCGCCGAGACGATCAGGCGCACGCGGCGGTCGTACAGCACGTCGACGAGCCAGGTGAAGCGCCGTGCCTCGCTGGCCAGCCGCGGGGGCATCTGCGGCACGCCCGACAGCAGCACGGTGTGGAAGCGCGAGGCGATTTCGAGGTAGTCGTTCTGCGAGCGCGGACCGCCGCACAGCGTCGCGAAGTCGAACCACACGACGCCGCCGGCACGCCGGCGCGCGTGCAGCACACGGTGCTCGATGTGAAGCTCGGGGTCCTCGTCGCGCGCCTCGGCGAGCTGCTCGAACGCGGCCTCGAGCGCCGCGTCGGCCTCGGGGCCCAGCGGCGTGTGGTAGGTCTGCAGACGTTCGAGCGTGCGGCGGCGGTAGTCGGTGCCGCCGTCGACGTCGACGACCTCGAGCTTGTCCTTCAGCAGCTCGATCGCCGGCAGGATGCGGTCGCGGTGCAGCCCGTGGGGGTACAGCGCGTCGGGGTGGAAGTTCGACGTCGTCACGATGCTCACGCGCTGGTCGAACAGCGCCTTGAGCAGGCGGTGCAGGATCATCGCGTCGGTGACGTCGGCGACGTGGAACTCGTCGAAACAGATCAGCCGGAAGCGGCGCGCGATGCGGCGGCCGAGCTCGTCGAGGGGGTTGGCGGTGCCCTTGAGCTCCTGCAGCTCGCGGTGCACCTCGCGCATGAACTCGTGGAAGTGCAGCCGCGTCTTGCGCTTGAGCGGCACGGACTGGAAGAAGCAGTCCATCAGGAAGCTCTTGCCGCGCCCGACGCCGCCGTGCATGTACACGCCGCGCGGGATCGGCGGCTTGACGAACATGCGCTGCAGCGCCGTGCGCCGGCGCGCCAGGTACGCGAGCCACTCGTTCTCGCAACGTTCGAGCGCGTCGACGGCGCGCAGCTGCGCCGGGTCGGGCAGGAACCCGCGCTCGCGCAGCGCGTTCAGGTAGACCTGCCGGACGCCCACCGCGCGCGGCCGCTCAGAAATTCAGCGCGCGCTTGTCGACCGCGAGCGCGGCTTCCTTCGTCGCCTCCGACAGCGACGGGTGCGCATGGCAGATGCGTGCGATGTCTTCGCTGCTGGCGCGGAACTCCATCGCGACGACCGCCTCGACGATCAGCTCGCTGGCCATCGGGCCGACGATGTGCACGCCGAGGATCTCGTCGGTGGCGGCGTCGGCGAGGACCTTGACCATCCCGGTCGTGTCGCCGAGCGCGCGCGCGCGCCCGTTGGCCGCGAACGGGAACGTGCCGGCCCTGTACGCGCGGCCGGCCGCCTTGAGCTGCTGCTCGGTCTGGCCGACCCACGCGATCTCGGGGCTGGTGTAGATGACCCACGGAATCGTGTTGAAGTCGACGTGGGGGTGCTGGCCGGCGATGCGCTCGGCCACCGCCGCGCCCTCCTCCTCGGCCTTGTGCGCGAGCATCGGACCGCGCACGACGTCGCCCACCGCCCACACGCCGGGCAGGTTCGTGCGGCACTCGGCATCGACGACGATCGCGCCGCGCTCGTCGAGCTGGAGCCCGACCGCCTCGGCGTTGAGGCCCGTCGTGTTCGGCACGCGGCCGATCGAGACGATCAGCCGCTCGACCTCGAGCGTCTGCGCCGCGCCCTTGGCGTCGGTGTAGGCGACCGTGACGCCCTTCTTGCCCGCCTGGATCTCGCCGACCTTGACACCGAGCTCGATCTTCAGGCCCTGCTTCGTGAACGCCTTGTGCGCCTCCTTCGCGATCTGCTCGTCGACGGCACCGAGGAAGGTCGGCAGCGCTTCGAGCACCGTCACCTGCGCGCCGAGGCGGCGCCACACCGAGCCCATCTCGAGCCCGATCACGCCCGAGCCGATCAGGCCCAGCGTCTTCGGCACCGCCGGGATGCGCAGCGCGCCGTCGTTGCTGAGGATGCGCTCCTCGTCGAAAGCGACGCCCGGCAGTGCCCGCGGGTTCGAGCCGGTGGCGACGATGACCTGCTTGCCCACCAGCGTCTCGTCCTGCGCGCCGCGGACCTGGATCTCCCAGCCGCCGTCGACGGCCTTCACGAACGAGCCGCGGCCGTGGAAGAAGCTGACCTTGTTCTTCTTGAACAGGTACAGGATGCCGTCGTTGTTCTGCTTCACGACGGTGTCCTTGCGCGCGAGCATCTTCGCGACGTCGATGCGCAGGTTGTCCAGGCCGATGCCGTGGGCCGCGAAGTGGTGGCCGGCGTGCTCGAAGTACTCGCTGCTTTGCAGCAGCGCCTTGCTCGGGATGCAGCCGACGTTGGTGCAGGTGCCGCCGGGGGCCGGGCCGCCGGCGGCGTTCTTCCACTCGTCGATGCAGGCCGTGTTGAAGCCGAGCTGGGCGGCGCGGATCGCGGCGATGTAGCCGCCGGGGCCGCCGCCGATCACGATGACGTCGAAGGTCTTGGACATGGGTGGTCAGGAGTGGGCGGATCAGGCCTCGGGGGGCACGAAGATCCACAGCAGCAGGTAGAGGACGACGCCGGTGCCACCGGCCATCGCCAGCAGCGCGAACAGCAGGCGCCAGATCCACGAATCGACGCCGGTGGCGATCGCCAGCCCGCCGGACACGCCGCCGAGCCACTTGTCGGTGCGGTTGCGGCGCAGCGCATTGAAGGCCTGCACTGCGGGCGGCGGTGGCGGCGGCGACGGGGGCGCGTCGAGCAGGCGCGCCTTCGCGCGCGCGAACTCGTCGTCGCTGAGCGCGCCGCTGGCGTGCAGCTGCTCGAGCTTGACGAGTTCGTCGGCGAGGCTCATGCGAGGCGTCGGACGCGGGGCGTGACGATCAGATGTCGAACAGCAGGCGCGCCGGGTCCTCCAGCGCCTCCTTCATCGCCACCAGACCGAGCACGGCCTCGCGGCCGTCGATGATGCGGTGGTCGTACGACATCGCGAGGTAGTTGATCGGGCGGATCACGATCTGCCCGTTCTCGACCACCGGCCGCTCCTTCGTCGCGTGCACGCCGAGGATCGCGCTTTGCGGCGGATTGATGATCGGCGTGCTGAGCATGCTGCCGAACACGCCGCCGTTGCTGATCGAGAACGTGCCGCCGGTCAGTTCCTCGATGCCGAGCTTGCCGTCCTTGGCCTTGACGCCGAACTCGGCGATCTTCTTCTCGATCTCGGCGAACGTCATCTGGTCGGCGTTGCGCAGGATCGGCACCACCAGCCCGCGCGGGCTGCCCACCGCGATGCCGATGTCGAAGTAGCCGTGATAGACGATGTCGGTGCCGTCGACCGACGCGTTGAGGATCGGGTACTTCTTCAGCGCGTGCACCGCGGCCTTGACGAAGAAGCTCATGAAACCGAGCTTGACGCCGTGCTCCTTCTCGAACTTCTCCTGAAAGCGCTTGCGCATCTCCATCACCGGGGCCATGTTGACCTCGTTGAAGGTGGTCAGGATCGCGTTGGTGGCCTGCGACTGCAGCAGGCGCTCGGCCACGCGCGCGCGCAGGCGCGTCATCGGCACGCGCTGTTCGGGGCGGTCGCCGAGGTTGAGCTTGACCGGTGCGGCCACCGGCGGCAGCGGCTTGGCCACGGCCGGCGCCACCGGCGCGGCCGCGGGCGCCGGCGCGGCCGGCTTGGCCGGTGCGGCCAGCGCACCGAGGACGTCGCCCTTGGTCACGCGGCCATCCTTGCCGGTGCCGGGCACCGAGCCCGGTGCGAGGCCGTGGTCGGCCATCAGCTTGGCGGCTGCGGGCATCGCGACGCCGGTCCTGGCGCCGGCCGCGGCGACCGGCGCGGGCGCCGGGGCGGGCGAAGGGGCGGGCGAAGGCGCCACCGCCGCGGCAGGCGCGGGCGCCGGCGCCGCGACGCCGGCGACGGCCTCGGTGTCGATGCGCGCGATCACCTGGTCACTGACGACGGTGCCGCCGTCGCCGACGACGACCTCGGCCAGCACGCCGGCGGCCGGCGCGGGCACTTCGAGCACGACCTTGTCGGTCTCGATCTCGATGAGGATCTCGTCCATCGCCACGGCCTCGCCGGGCTTCTTCTTCCACTGCAGCAGCGTGGCCTCGGCCACCGATTCCGACAGTTGCGGAACCTTCACTTCAACGATTGCCATGTTCGTCTTTCTGGGTGTGACGCGCGCCCGTCAAGCGGCCGCCGCGGAGCCGGCTTCGCCGGCCCGCCGGCGGCGCCCCCCAGGACCCGAAGGTCCCCTTCGTGACCTGGGGGAGCGCCGAAGGCGCTTCGGGGGTGGTCTTACTTCGTCAGCACGAAGCCCTTGATCTTGCCGAAGGCCTGGTCGAGCAGCGCCTTCTGTTGCTCCTGGTGCAGGTGCGCGTAGCCGACCGCCGGCGACGCCGATGCGGGCCGCCCGGCGTAGCCGAGCTTCTGGCCGTCGAGCATGTTCTCGTGGATGTAGTGCTGCACGAAGAACCACGCGCCCTGGTTCTGCGGCTCGTCCTGGCACCAGATGACCTCGGTGGCGTTCGGGTACTTCTTCATCTCGGTCGCGAACGCCTTGTGCGGGAACGGGTACAGCTGCGCAACGCGCAGGATCGCGACGTCGTCGGCGCCCTTTTCGGCGCGCTTGCGCGCGAGGTCAAAGTACACCTTGCCCGAGCAGACGATCACCCGCTTGACCTTGGCCGCCACGATGCCGGCGTCGACCTCGGGCATCACGGTGCGGAACTCGCCCTTGGCGAACTCGGACAGCGGCGAGGTCGCGTCTTTCGCGCGCAGCAGCGACTTGGGCGTGAAGATGATCAGCGGCTTGCGGAACTGGCGCACCATCTGCCGGCGCAGCAGGTGGAAGATCTGTGACGCCGTCGTCGGCTGGCAGATCTGGATGTTGTTGTCCGCGGCCAGCTGCATGAAGCGCTCGAGGCGCGCCGAGCTGTGCTCGGGGCCCTGCCCCTCGTAGCCGTGCGGCAGCATCAGCACCAGGCCGTTGGCGCGGCCCCACTTGACCTCGCCGCTGGCGATGAACTGGTCGATGACGACCTGCGCACCGTTGGCGAAGTCACCGAACTGCGCCTCCCAGATCGTCAGCGTGTTCGGGTCGGCCGACGCGTAGCCGTACTCGAAGCCGAGCACCGCCTCTTCCGACAGGATCGAGTCGATGACGGTGAACGGGGCCTGGCCCTCGGCGACGTTCTGCAGCGGGATGTAGGTGCCCTCGTCCCACTTCTCGCGGTTCTGGTCGTGCAGCACGGCGTGACGGTGCACGAAGGTGCCGCGCCCGCTGTCCTCGCCCGACAGCCGCACCGCGTAGCCGCTGGCCACCAGCGACGCGAACGCCAGGTGCTCGCCCATGCCCCAGTCGACGTTGATCTCGCCGCGGCCCATCGCGGCGCGGTCGGCGAGTACCTTCTCGACCAGCGGGTGCAGCTTGAAGTTCGGCGGCACCGTCGTGATGCGCTCGGCCAGGCGCTTGAGCTCGGCGAGCGGCAGCGCGGTGTCGGCCGCATCGGTCCACTTCTTGCCGAGGAACGGCGTCCAGTCGACCGCGTACTTGCTCTTGAAGTTCGTCAACACCGGGTCGACGGTGTGGCGCCCGGCGTCCATCGCGGCGCGGTAGGCCTTGGCCATCTCGTCGGGGCCGTCGGGCGGCAGCACGCCCTGCAGCACGAGTTTGTCGCCGTACAGCTTGCGCGTGCCCGGATGCTTGGCGATCTTCTTGTACATCAGCGGCTGCGTCAGGCTCGGCGTGTCCTGCTCGTTGTGGCCGAGCTTGCGGAAGCACACGATGTCGACGACGACGTCCTTCTTGAACTGCTGGCGGTAGTCCATCGCCAGCTGCGTGCAGAACACCACCGCCTCGGGATCGTCGCCGTTGACGTGCAGCACCGGCGCCTCGATCATCTTGACGACGTCGGTGCAATACAGCGTCGAGCGGCTGTCGCGCGGGTCGCTCGTCGTGAAGCCGATCTGGTTGTTGATGACGATGTGCACCGTCCCGCCGGTGTAGTAGCCGCGCGTCTGCGCGAGCGCCAGCGTCTCCATCACGACGCCTTGGCCGGCGAACGCGGCGTCGCCGTGCACCAGCACCGGCAGCACGAGCTTGCCTTCCTTGTCGCCGCGGCGGTCCTGGCGTGCGCGCACCGAGCCCTCGACGACTGGGTTGACGATCTCGAGGTGCGACGGGTTGAACGCCAGGCTCAGGTGCACCGGTCCGCCGGGTGTCGAGACGTCGCTCGAGAAGCCCTGGTGGTACTTGACGTCGCCGGCCGGCAGGTTCTCGGGCGCGGTGTGCTCGAACTCGGCGAACAGGTCCTTGGGCATCTTGCCCAGCGTGTTGACGAGCACGTTCAGCCGGCCGCGGTGCGCCATGCCGATGACGATCTCCTGCACGCCCTGCTCGCCGGCACGCTGCACCAGCTCGTCCATCGCGGCGATGAAGCTCTCGCCGCCCTCGAGCGAGAAGCGCTTCTGGCCGACGTACTTCGTGTGCAGGTAGCGCTCGAGGCCCTCGGCGGCCGTCAGCCGCTCGAGGATGTGCTTCTTCTTGTCGGCGGTGAAGGTCGGCTTGCTGCGGCTGCTCTCCAGGCGCTCCTGCCACCAGCGCTTCTCGGCCGGGTCGGTGATGTGCATGAACTCGGCACCGACGGTGCCGCAGTACGTGTCACGCAGGGCCTGCACGATCTCGCGCAGCGTCATCTCCTCGGCCTTGGTGAAGTACGTGTTCGTCGCGCTGAACGCGAGGTCCATGTCGGCCTCGGTCAGGTCGTAGAACGCGGGCTCCAACTCGGGGATCTTCGGGCGCTCCTGGCGCTTGAGCGGGTCGAGGTCGGCCCAGCGGCTGCCGAGGAAGCGGTACGCGGCGATCAGGCTCTGGACGTGGACCTGCTTGCGCGCGATCGCCAGGTCGGCGCTCGACGTCTTGACGGCGAACGCGTTGGCCTTGGCCCGCTGCGCGAACGACTCGATGACGGGGGCGTGGGCGACGTCGCGCGCCTCGCTGCCGTCGACCGCCGGCACGTGCTGCAGATTGTCGAAATAGGCGCGCCAGTTGTCGGGCACGCTGCCGGGGTTGTCGAGGTAGGCCTCGTACAGCTCCTCGACGTAGGGGGCGTTGCCGCCGAACAGGTACGAGTTCGCCCTGAATTGTTCCATCATCGCTCGCTCACCTTTCGCCCCGGTTTCCAGGGCTCCGATGGGTTGTCAAACCTTCCGCGGCCCGGCTGCACCGGTTGGCGGATTGCGACCCGCCTTGCTGCTTGTCTCGCACCAGACCTGCGCCTGGACCAGCAAGGGGACGGGAAGGACCTCACATCACGGGCGCGACTGTACTCTCGTTTTCACCGCCCGTGCCGCGATTTGACGCCGCCAACCCTTCCGATTCGCTGACAAGCGCGGCGCCATGTGGCGTCCAATCCACGCCGTGGTGACTTCTCGCGTGATCCTGCTGCATCCGCTCGCACCGCCGAAGCCGCCGCCCGGCGCCGCGTGCAACGGCTGCGGCGTGTGCTGTGCGGCCGAGCCGTGCCCGCTGGGCATCGCGCTGACGCGCAGACGCCGCGGCGCCTGCGCCGCGCTGCGCTGGGACGACGCGCAGGCGCGCTACCGCTGCGGCGCGCTCGCCGACGCCGAAGCCACGCTGCGCGTGCCGCGCTGGGCCGCGCCGGCCGCGCGTGCGCTGGCCGCGCGCTGGATCGCCGCCGGCGCGGGCTGCGACAGCGACCTCGTGCCGCAGCCGTCGCGCTGAACGCGCGTCAGCGCAGCGCCAGCCGCGCGCGGGCGGCGTCGTATTCGCGCTTCAGGCGCGCGATCAGCTCGCGCGCCGGCACGACGGCGTGCACCGCGCCGATGCCCTGGCCGCAGCCCCAGATGTCCTTCCACGCCTTCGCGGCACCGCCGCTGGCGAAGTTCATCGTGCTGACGTCGCCCTCGGGCAGGTGGTCCGGGTCCATGCCGGCGGCGCGGATCGACGGCTTCAGGTAGTTGCCGTGCACGCCGGTGAACAGGCTCGAGTAGACGATGTCGTCGCTCGTGCAGTCGACGATGCACTGCTTGTACGCGTCGGAGGCGCGCGCCTCGTCGGTGGCGATGAAGGCCGAGCCGATGTAGGCGAAGTCGGCGCCCATCGCCTGCGCCGCCAGCACCGCGCCGCCGGTGGCGATCGCCCCCGACAGCGCCAGCGGGCCGTCGAACCACTCGCGGATCTCCTGCACCAGCGCGAACGGGCTCTTCGTGCCGGCATGGCCGCCGGCGCCGGCGGCCACGGCGATCAGCCCGTCGGCGCCCTTGTCGACGGCCTTGTGCGCGAACGTGTTGTTGATGACGTCGTGCAGCACGATGCCGCCCCAGGCGTGCACCGCGTCGTTGACGTCGGTGCGCGCGCCGAGGCTCGTGATCACGATCGGCACCTTGTACTTCGCGCACACCTGCATGTCGTGCTCGAGGCGGTCGTTGCTCTTGTGCACGATCTGGTTGATCGCGAACGGCGCGGCCGGGCGGTCCGGGTGGTCGCGGTTCCACGCCGCCAGGCCTTCCGTGATCTCGGCCAGCCACTCGTCGAGCTGCGACGCGGGCCGCGCGTTGAGCGCCGGCATCGAGCCGACGACGCCCGCGGTGCACTGCGCGATGACGAGCTTCGGGTTGCTGATGATGAACAGCGGCGCGCCGATGACCGGCAGCGTCAGGTTGGCGAACACGGCAGGCAGGGTCAATGCGGTCTCCCGGGGTGGATTCAGAAGGCGTCGAGCGCCATCGCCGTGACACCCTCGGCGCCTTCGACGATGCTGTCGCGCAGGCCCGGCACCTTGCTCAGGATGTGGTCGGCGTAGAAGCGCGCCGTCGTGACCTTGGCCTGCATGAACGCGGTGTCCTCGCCGGCCGCGAGCTTGCGCTCGGCCGCGAGCAGCGCGCGCGCCATCTGCCAGCCGGCCATCACGTTGCCGGCGAGCATCAGGTACGGCACCGAACCGGCGAACGCGGCGTTGGGGTTCGTCTTCGTGTTCGCGACGATGTAGTCGACGACCTCGACGAAGGCCGCGCGTGCCGCGGCCAGGCGCTTGCGCATTGCCGCCGCGGCCGCGCCGCCGTGCCGCGCGAGCTCGCCCTCGGTGGCTTCGATCTGCGCCGCGATCGCCTTGGCCGTCGCGCCGCCGTCGCGCGCCGTCTTGCGGCCGACGAGGTCGTTGGCCTGGATCGCCGTCGTGCCCTCGTAGATCGTCAGGATCTTGGCGTCGCGCAGGTACTGCGCCGCGCCCGTCTCCTCGATGAAGCCCATGCCGCCGTGCACCTGCACGCCGAGCGAGGCGACCTCGAGGCTCATCTCGGTGCTGTAGCCCTTCACGAGCGGCACCATGAACTCATAGAAGGCCTGGTTGCTCGCGCGCACGGCGGCGTCCGGGTGCGCGTGCGCGGCGTCGTAGGCGGCGGCCGCGACGGCCGCCATCGCGCGGCAGCCCTCGGTGTAGGCACGCATCGTCATCAGCATGCGCCGCACGTCGGGGTGATGGAGGATCGGCCCGGCCTTGGGCAGCGAGCCGTCGACCGGCCGGCCCTGCACGCGCTCGCGCGCGTAGGCCACCGCCTTCTGGTACGCGCGCTCGGCCAGCGCAATGCCCTGCACGCCGACCGCGTAGCGCGCGGCGTTCATCATGATGAACATGTACTCGAGGCCGCGGTTCTCCTGGCCGACGAGGTAGCCCACCGCGCCGCCATGGTCGCCGTACTGCAGCACCGCGGTCGGGCTGGCCTTGATGCCCAGCTTGTGCTCGATGCTGACGCAGTGCACGTCGTTGCGCGCGCCGAGGCTGCCGTCGGCGTTGACGAGGAACTTGGGCACGATGAACAGGCTGATGCCCTTGACGCCCTCGGGCGCGCCGGTGACGCGCGCGAGCACGAGGTGGACGATGTTCTCGGCCATGTCGTGCTCGCCATACGTGATGAAGATCTTCGTGCCGAAGATCCGGTAGGTGCCGTCGGGCTGCGGCTCGGCGCGTGTGCGCACCGCGGCGAGGTCGCTGCCGGCCTGCGGCTCGGTCAGGTTCATCGTGCCGGTCCAGCGGCCTTCGATCATCGGCGGGATGTACGTGGCCTTCTGGGTGTCGCTGCCGGCGGTCAGCAGCGCCTCGATCGCGCCGTCGGTCAGCAGCGGGCACAGCGCGAAGCTGAGATTGGCGCTGTTGAGCATCTCGCCGCAGGCCGCACCGATCGTCTTCGGCAGCCCCTGCCCGCCGAATTCGACCGGGTGCTGCAGACCCTGCCAGCCGCCTTCGACGAACTGGCGGAACGCCTCCTTGAAGCCGGGTGTGGTCGTCACCACGCCGTCCTTCCACGACGACGGGTTGCGGTCCCCCTCCCAGTTCAGCGGCGCGATGACGCCTTCGTTGAGCTTGGCGCACTCCTCGAGCACGGCCTGCGCCGTCTCGGCGGTGGCCTCCTCGAAACCGGGCAGCTGCGCGACTTGTGCGAGTCCGGCCAGTTCGGTCATCGCGAACAGCATGTCCTTTACGGGGGCGCGGTAAGTCATGGGGCACTCCGGATGGACGGCGGGGGCGCCACCGGCGCCCCCGCCGCGGGGTGGATGGGGGTCAGAGCTTTTCGACCAGCTCCGGCACGGCGGTGAACAGGTCGGCCTCGAGGCCGTAGTCGGCCACCGCGAAGATCGGCGCCTCGGGGTCCTTGTTGATCGCCA
>NZ_JALBGB010000044.1:0-20248 GCF_022631395.1 Calidifontimicrobium sp. SYSU G02091 | reverse complement strand
CGACGCGCCGCGCCGCGCCGGCGACCCGCCGGCGCTCGTGGCCGCCCCCGGCCGCGCCGCCGAGGTGCTGGGCTGGCGCCCGGAGTACTCCTCGCTCGACACGATCGTGCGCACGGCGCTGCGCTGGCACGCCGCGCATCCGCCCCAAGCATGAACGCGCTACATCCCGACCTGACGCCGGCGGCGGCGTCGACGCTGCTGCGCGCCGACGTCGAGCCCGGCTTCGACGCGCGGCCGCGCGTCAACGGCAAGTTCCTCGCCGTCGGCCCCGCCAAGCTGTGGGTGCGCGGCGTGACCTACGGCACCTTCGGTCCGCAGCCCGACGGCACCGACTGCCCGCCCGACGCGGTGCTCGAGCGCGACTTCGCCGCGATGCGCGCCGCCGGCGTCAACGCCGTGCGCGTCTACACGGTGCCGCCGCGGCGGCTGCTCGACGCCGCACAGCGCCACGGCCTGCGTGTCATGGCCGGGCTGCCGTGGGAGCAGCACGTCGCGTTCCTCGACGAGCGCGGCCGCGTCGACGACATCGTGCGGCGCGTGCGTGAGGGCGCGCGCGGCATCGCCGGCCACCCGGCGCTGCTCGCGTTCGCAATCGGCAACGAGATCCCGGCGTCCATCGTGCGCTGGCACGGCGCCCGGCGCGTCGAGCGCTTCCTCGAGCGGCTGTACGACGCCGTCAAGGCCGAGGACCCGGACGCGCTCGTCACCTACGTCAACTTCCCGACCACCGAGTACCTGCGGCTGCCGTTCGTCGACTTCCACTGCTTCAACGTCTACCTCGAGCAGCCCGAGCGCTTCGACGCCTACCTCGCACGGCTGCAGAACCTCGCCGGCGAGAAGCCGCTCGTGATGGCCGAAATCGGGCTGGACAGCCGCCGCAACGGCCCCGACAAGCAGGCCGAGAGCCTCGCGTGGCAGGTGCGCGGCGCGTTCGCTGCCGGCTGCGCCGGCGCCTTCGTGTTCGCGTGGACCGACGAGTGGCACCGCGGCGGGCACGAGATCCTCGACTGGGACTTCGGCCTGGTCACGCGCGCGCGCGAGCCCAAACCGGCACTCGCCGCGGTCAGCGCGGCGTTCGCGGACGTGCCGTTCCCGGCCGAGCTGCGCGTGCCCGGCCAGGCGCCGCGGCCGTGGCCCAAGGTCAGCATCGTGTGCTGCAGCTACAACGGCAGCCGCACGATCCGCGACACGCTCGAAGGCTGCCGCACGCTCGCCTACCCCGACTACGAGGTCATCGTCGTCAACGACGGTTCGACCGACGCGACGCCGGCCATCGCCGCCGAGTACCCCGAGGTGCGGCTGATCAGCACCGAGAACCGCGGCCTGTCGGCCGCGCGCAACACCGGTTGGCAGCAGGCGCGCGGCGAGATCGTCGCCTACATCGACGACGACGCGTACCCCGACCCGCACTGGCTGCACTACCTCGTGTGGCGCTTCGCGACCGGCGACTGGGTCGGCGTCGGCGGTCCCAACATCGCGCCGCCGCACGACGGGCCGATCGCCGACGGCGTGGCCAACGCGCCCGGCGGCCCGGTGCAGGTGCTCGTGACCGACGTCGAGGCCGAGCACGTGCCCGGCTGCAACATGGCGTTCCGGCGCGACGCGCTGGCGGCGATCGACGGCTTCGACGTGCGCTACCGCGCCGCCGGCGACGACGTCGACCTGTGCTGGCGGCTGCAGCAGCGCGGCGGCCGGATCGGCTTCCACGCCGGCGCGATGGACTGGCACCACCGCCGCAACAGCCTCACGATGTACTGGCGCCAGCAGAAGGGCTACGGCAAGGCCGAGGCGCTGCTCGAGGAAAAGTGGCCCGAGCGCTACAACGCGCTGGGGCACCTGTCGTGGGGCGGCCAGCTGTACGGACGCGGCTTCACGCTGCCGATCCCGTCCGGGCGCTCGCGCATCTACGGCGGCGTGTGGGGCTCGGCGGCGTACCAGTCGCTGTACGCGCCGCGGCCGACGACGCTGCTCGCGCTGCCGCTGATGCCCGAGTGGTGGTACCTCGTCGCGGCGCTGACGGTGGCGGTGCTGCTCGGCTTCTCGTGGCCGCCGCTGTTCGCGCTGCTGCCGCTGTGGGCGCTGGCGCTGGCCGCGCCGCTCGTGCAGGCCGCGATGGCGGCCGCCCGCGCGACGTTCCCGCGCCCGGCCGCGAGCGCTGCCGAGGCCTGGCGGCGCCGCGCGCTGGTGTTCTTCATGCACCTGCAGCAGCCGATCGCGCGGCTGATCGGGCGGCGCCAGCACGGGCTGACGCCATGGCGCCGGCGCGGCCGCGTCAGCGGCGGCGGCACGGCACCGGCGCAGATCTGGAGCGAGACCTGGCGCGCGCCCGAGGCCTGGATCGAGACGTTCGAGTCGGCGCTGCGCACCGCCGGGCTCGTCGTGCGCCGCGGCGGCGCGACCGACGAGTGGGACCTCGAGATCCGCGGCGGCCTGCAAGGCGCGCTGCGTGCGCGCTTCGCCGTCGAGGAGCACGGTGCCGGCCGGCAGCTCGTGCGGCTGCGCGCCGACGCGCATGCGCCGTGGGTGGTGCGCGCCACCACGTGGGGTTGCGCAGGCCTCGCACTGGCCGCGGCGCTGACCGGCGGCCCGGTGGCCGCCGCCGTGCTCGCCGCCGCCGCCGCGGCGCTGGCCTGGCGCACGCAGCGCGACCAGGCGCACGCGCGCGACGCGTGGACCGTGGCCTGCCACGACGTCGCCGCGCAGGCCGGCCCGCAGGGCGCGCCGACGCGGCTCGCCGGGGCCTCGGTGCAGGAGCGCGGCGCGTGAGCGACAAACCCGCCGACGCGCGCGGCATGGTGCGGCGCCTGGCGCGCCACCTGCGCCCGTACTGGGGGCTGCTCGCGCTGATCATCGCCGTCGACCTCGTCGCGGTGCCGCTGGCGCTGCTGACGCCGCTGCCGCTGAAGGTCGCCGTCGACAACGCGATCGGCGGGCAGCCGCTGCCGGCGTGGGCGGCGGCCTGGCTGCCCGAGGGCGGCGCCGGCGTCGCGCTCGCGCTGGCCGTCGTGCTCGTCGTCGCGCTGGCGCTGCTGACGCAGATCCAGCGCAACGGCTCGTGGCTGCTGCAGGCGTGGACCGGCGAGCGCATCGTGCTGGCGTTCCGCGCCGACCTGTTCCGCCAGGTGCAGCGCCTGTCGATGACGTACCACGACCAGCGCGGCACCGCCGACTCGCTGTACCGCATCCAGTACGACGCTGCGTCGGTGCAGTGGTTCGCGATCCACGGCCTGACGCCGCTGCTGACCGCCGCCGGCACGCTGGCGGGCATCACCGCGGTGATGTGGGCGATGGATGCCGAGCTCGCGCTGGTCGCGCTCGCGGTGATGCCGGCCCTGGTCGCGCTGACGCACGTCTTCGGCCGCGCGGTGCGTGCACGCTGGCACCGCCAGAAGGAGCTCGAGAGCTCGGTGCAGTCGGTGCTGATGGAGTCGCTGGGCGCCCTGCGCGTCGTCAAGGCCTTCGGGCAGGAGCAGCGCGAGGAGACGCGCTTCGTCGAGCGCTCGACCCGCGAGGTGCGCGCGAACCTGGCGGTCGTGCGCGCGCAGATCGTGTTCTACACGCTGACTGCGCTCGTGCTGGCCACCGGCACCGCGGCGGCGCTGTGGATCGGCGTGCGCAGCGTGCAGGCCGGCACGCTGACGCTGGGCCAGCTGACGATGGTGATGGCCTACCTCGCGCAGCTGTACGCGCCGCTGGAGATGCTGACGTCGAAGGTCTCCGAGATGCAGAGCGCGCTGGCCAGCTGCGAGCGCGCGTTCGCGCTGCTCGACGAGCAGGTCGACGTGGCCGACCGCCCCGACGCGAAGCCGCTCGCGCGCGCGCGCGGCGAGATCGAGCTGCGCGACGTGCACTTCGCCTACCCGGGCGGCGCCGAAGTGATCAAGGGCGCGTCGGTGCACGTGCCGGCGGGCGCGCGCGTGGGCATCGTCGGGCGCACCGGTGCCGGCAAGACGACGCTGATGAACCTGCTCACGCGCTTCCAGGACCCGACGGCCGGCTCGGTGCGCCTCGACGGCGTCGACCTGCGCGACTGGCGGCTCGCCGACCTGCGGCGCCAGTTCGCGATCGTGCTGCAGGAGCCGGTGCTGTTCTCGACGACGATCGCCGAGAACATCGCCTACGGCCGCCCCGACGCGACGCCCGCCGAGATCGAGGCCGCTGCGCGCGCGGCCAACGCGCACGACTTCATCGCCGCGCTGCCCGACGGCTACGCGACGCAGGTCGGCGAGCGCGGGATGATGCTCTCGGGCGGGCAGCGCCAGCGCATCGCGCTCGCGCGCGCGTTCCTGAAGGACGCGCCGATCCTGATCCTCGACGAGCCGACGAGCTCGGTCGACGTGCACACCGAGGCGGCGATCATCGACGCGATGGAGCGCCTGATGGCCGGGCGCACGACCTTTATCGTCGCGCACCGGCTCGCGACGCTGGCGCACTGCGACGCCGTCTACGCCGTCGAGGACGGGCGGCTGGTGCCGGCCAGCGTCGAGGCGTCACAGCCGCTGCTGGCCAACCGCGGCCTCGCGCACGAGATGCCCGCGGTGCACACCGCGCGCGACGCCCAGCCCGCGGAGGCGGCATGACGCGGACCTCGTCGCTGCGCATCGCCGTGCTCGGCACGATGGGCGCCGACCCGTTCGCCGGCATGGCATGGATGCACCTGCAAATCGCTGCCGGCCTGCTGCGCCTGGGTCACGACGTGCGCTACGTCGAGACGACGTCGGCGTGGCCGTACGACGTCGAGCGCGGCGCGCGCGTCGACGACGCGTCGTACACGCTGGCGTACCTGGCGCGCGTGATGCCGCGCTTCGGCATGGGCGAGCGCTGGGCGTACCGCCGCAGCTGGGGCGACGGCGCGTGGCTCGGCCCCGCGGCGGCCGACGCCGACGCGTGGCTCGCCGGCACCGACTTCGTGTTCAACGTCGCCGGCGCGACGCAGGTGACCAAGGACGGCTTCGCGTGCGGGCGGCTCGTGCACTTCGGCACCGACCCGGTGGCCGAGGAACTGAAGTACGCCGCCGGCGACGCGCGCACCGTCGCGCACATCGACGCGCACGACGACACCGTGACCTACGGCGAGAACATCGGCACGCCACGCTCGCCGCTGCCGCCGCTGCCGAAGCTGCGCGCGCGGCTGCGCCAGCCGGTGCTGATGGACCTGTGGGACGCCGGGCCGCCGACGCGCGACGTGTTCACCACGGTGGGCAACTGGCGCCAGGACGGCAAGGACGTCGTGTTCCAAGGCCGTCCGCTGCGCTGGAGCAAGCACCACGAGTTCCTCAAGTTCATCGACGTGCCGCGGCTGGCGGGTCAGACCGTCGAGCTCGCGACCAACCTCGACGACCCCGACCGCAAGGCCGGCGCCGAGGTCTCGGATGCGATCGACCCGCACCAGATCCGCGGCGCCGCGAGCCTCGACCGCGAGCACTGGCAGCGGCTGCAGCAAGGCGGCTGGCGCGTCGCCGACGGCCCGGCGCTGTCGGTCGACCCGTTCACGTACCGCGACTACGTCGTCGCGTCGCGCGCCGAGTTCACCGCCGCGCGCGAGTTCAACGTGCTGCCGCGCAGCGCGTGGTTCAGCGAGCGCAGCGCGTGCTACCTCGCCGCCGGGCGGCCCGTCGTGACGCAGGACACCGGCTTTTCCGACGTGCTGCCCACCGGCGAGGGGCTGTTCGGCTTCACGACGGTCGACGAGGCCGTCGAGGCGATCCGCGCGATCAATGCCGACTACGAGCGCCACGCGAAGGCCGCGAAGGCCATCGCGCACGAATGGTTCCGCGCCGAGGTCGTGCTGCCGAAGCTGCTGGCCGACCTGGGCGCATGAAACGGACCACCCCCGCAGCACCTGCGGCGCTCCCCCTCGAGGGGGCACCGCCTGCGCACCGGCGAAGCCGGATCCGCGGCGCTCGCTCGACCGGTGGTGGCGCATCGATCGTGTCGGGCGAATCGGGCGCGAGCGGGCGTGGGGCCTGAGATGAACACCCGCTGGCTCATCGTCAACGCCGACGACTTCGGCCTCACGCCGGGCATCAACGCCGGCATCGTCGAGGCGTTCGAGCGCGGTGTCGTCACCAGCGCGAGCCTGATGGTGCGCCAGCCGGCCGCCGAAGCCGCCGCTGCGTACGCGCGTGCACACCCGGCGCTCGGCCTCGGGCTGCACATCGACCTGTGGGAGTCGATCCCGAAGGACGGCGACTGGGTGCGGCTGTACCAGCACGTGCCGGACGACGCCGCGTCGGTGGCCGCCGAGATCGCGGCGCAGATCGAGCGCTTCCGCGCCCTCGTCGGCCGCGACCCCGACCACCTCGACACGCACCAGCACGTGCACCGGCTCGAGCCGGTCGGCAGCGCCGTGCGCGCCGCCGCACGCGCGCTCGGTGTGCCGGTGCGCGGCGAGCCGCCGCTGCGCTACCTCGGCGGCTTCTACGGCCAGACCGGCGTCGGCGATCCGTACCCCGAGGGCATCACGCCCGAGCGCCTGCTCGAGCTGATCGACGCGCTCGAGCCCGGGGTCACCGAGTTCGGCTGCCACCCCGGCTTCGTCGACGCCGACGACCCGCTCGGCGGCACGATGTACCGCGTCGAGCGCAACGTCGAAGTGCGCACGCTGTGCGACGCGCGCGTGCGCGCGCGGCTGGCGCGCGGCGACGTCGTGCCCTGCACCTACGCCGACGCGGCGCGCGCCGGCCTCACCGCGTGATGGACGCGAACTCGCGCCTGCGCATCGTCGTGCTCGGCTACGTCGTGCGCGGGCCGCTGGCCGGCCCGACGTGGCACCACCTGCAGCACGTGCTCGGGCTGAAGGATCTCGGCCACGACGTCTGGTACCTCGAGGACAGCACCGACGAGCCGTTCTGCTACGACCCGCAGCGCCAGGTCGTCGACACCGACGCGAGCTACGGGCTGGCCTTCACGCAGCGCGTGTTCGGGCGCGCCGGCGTCGGCGATCGCTGGGCCTACCACGACGCGCACACCGGCACCTGGTACGGCCCGGCGGCCCAGCGCATGCCCGAGGTGTGCCGCACCGCCGACGTGATGATCAATGTCTCGGGCATCAACCCGCTGCGCCCGTGGCTCGAGCGCATCCCGTGCCGCGTGCTCGTCGACACCGACCCGGTGTTCACGCAGGTCGACCACCTGCAGGATCCCGAGCGCATGCGCTTCGCGCGCGCACACACCGCGTTCTTCAGCTTCGGCGAGTCGATCGGCCACAGCGGCTGCACGGTCCCCGACGACGGGCTGCCGTGGCAGCCGACGCGCCAGCCGCTGGTGCTGCGCTGCTGGCAGCCCGCGCCGCCGCGGCCCGACGGGGCCTTCAGCACCGTGATGCTGTGGGACAGCTATGACCGCCGCCACTGGGGCGGGCGCACCTTCGGCATGAAGGCCGAGGAGATGGAGCACGTGCTGGCGATGCCGCAGCGCTGCGCCGGCGCGCGCTTCGAGGTCGCGCTGGGCAGCCCGACCGCGCCGCACGACCGCCTGCGCGCGCTCGGCTGGCGCGTGCTCGACCCGATCGCGCTGACCAGCGACCCCTGGGTCTACCAGGACTACCTGCGCGCGTCGAAGGCCGAGTTCAGCGTCGCCAAGCACGGCTACGTCAGCACCGCCAGCGGCTGGTTCAGCGAGCGCAGCGTCAGCTACATGGCGTGCGGGCGGCCCGTCGTCGTGCAGGACACCGGCTTCTCGCGCCACCTGCCGGTCGGTGACGGACTGCTCGCGTTCCGCGACCCCGACGAGGCGGTCGCGGCGGTGGCCGAGGTCGATGCGCGCTACGCGCACCACTGCGACGCCGCGCGCGCGCTCGTCGAGGCGCACTTCGACGCGCGCCGCGTGCTCGCGCGGCTGCTCGACCGCGCGCTGGGCGCACAGCCACCTGCCGAATCCCCGGGAGCCGAGCCATGACCGACCGCCAGACGACCGATGCGCAGGCGCGCACATATTTCGAGCAACTGTGGCGCGACGGCGACCACTGGGACCTCGACGCCGATCCGTACGAGCACGCCAAGTACGACGCGCAGCTCGCGCTGCTCGACGCCGACCGCGGTCCGGGGCGGCGCTACGGCCGCGCGCTCGAGATCGGCTGTGCGGCCGGCGCGTTCACGCGCCGCCTGGCGGCGCGCTGCGAGCGCGTCGTCGGCGTCGACATCGCGCAGCCGGCGATCGCGCTGGCGCGCGAGCGCACGACGGCGGCCAACGTCGAGTACGAGGTCGCCAACGTGATGAACTGGCAGCAGGGGCTGGCCGGCGACTGGGACCTCGTCGTCTTCGCCGAGACGATCTGCTACCTCGGCTGGCTGTACCCGTTCTTCGACGTCGCGTGGCTCGCGCACTGCATCTACGAGGGCACGCGACCGGGCGGGCGGCTGCTGCTGGCCAACACCTGCGGCGGCACCGACGACTACCTGCTCAAGCCGTGGGTCATCCGCACCTACCACGACCTGTTCCGCAACACCGGTTTCGTGACGCTGCACGAGACGATGTTCCGCGGCGTCAAGAACGGCGTCGAGATCGAGGCGCTGCTGACGCTGGCCGAACGCCCCGCCTGATGCCGCCCTGACCGCCCCGGCGGCGCCATGCCGCCACGGCGCGGCGTCGCACAATGTCGCTTCAGGGACAAGCCATGAACGACACGGTGCTTACACTCGCCGAACGCCAGAACATCGAATCGGGGCCGTGGTTTTCCAAGCTCTCGCCGGCACTGCAGCAGGCCATCTTCGCGCGTGCGGTCGTGCGCCGGCTGCGCGACGGCGTGCAGCTCGGCTCGCGCGGCCAGCCGGCCGAGATGTGGTGCGGCGTGGCCAGCGGCGCGGTGCGCATCAGCTCGGTGTCGCTGTCGGGCAAGCAGATCACGATGTCGTACATGGAGCCGGGCACCTGGTTCGGCGACATCTCGCTGTTCGACGGGCTGCCGCACACGCACGACGCCAACGCACACGGCGACACGACGCTGCTGTGCGTGCGCAAGCCCGACTTCAAGGAGCTGCTCGAGCAGTTCCCCGAGCTGCCGCTCGCGCTGCTGCGCCTGAACTGCCGGCGGCTGCGGCTGATGTTCGACCTCATCGAGGACCTGAACACCAAGCCGCTGGCCGCGCGCCTGGCCAAGCAGGTGCTGCTGCTGGCCAAGAGCTACGGCATCGCGCAGGGCGAGGAGATCCGCATCGGCCTGCAGCTCGCACAGGAGGATCTCGCGCAGCTGCTCGGCGCGTCGCGCCAGCGCGTGAACCAGGAGCTCAAGGGCTTCGAGCGCGAGGGCGCGGTGCGCATCGAGCCGACGCGGCTGGTCGTGCTGTCGCGCGAGAAGCTGATGGCGATTGCCGAACGCTGAGATGAGCACGCCCACCGACGCGTACACCGGCACGCGCCCGGTGGCCGAGCAGCACCGCATCGACGTCGCGGCGCTCGAGGCCTACCTCGCGGCGCACCTCGACGGCTTCGCCGGCCCGCTGTCGGTCGAGCAGTTCAAGGGCGGACAGTCGAACCCGACGTACAAGCTGACGACGCCGCGCGCGGCCTACGTGATGCGCGCCAAGCCGGGGCCGGCGGCCAAGCTGCTGCCGTCGGCGCACGCGATCGAGCGCGAGTTCCGCGTGATGCGCGCGCTGGCCGCCACCGACGTGCCGGTCGCGCGCATGCACCTGCTGTGCGAGGACGAGTCGGTCATCGGCCGCGCGTTCTACGTGATGGAGTTCGTCGACGGGCGCGTGCTGTGGGACCCGCTGCTGCCGGGCATGACGCCGGCCGAGCGCGGTGCCATCTACGACGAGATGAACCGCGTCATCGCGGCGCTGCACTGCGTCGACCCGGCCGCCGTCGGGCTGGCCGACTACGGCAAGCCGGGCAACTACTTCGAGCGCCAGATCGGCCGCTGGACCAAGCAGTACCAGGCCTCGGTCACCGAGCCGATCGCGGCGATGGACCGGCTGATCGAATGGCTGCCGGCGCACATCCCCGCGGGGGCACGCGACGAGACGCAGGTCGCGATCGTGCACGGCGACTACCGGCTCGACAACCTGATCTTCCACCCGCGCGAGCCGCGCGTCGTCGCGGTGCTCGACTGGGAACTGTCGACACTGGGCCATCCGCTGGCGGACTTCAGCTACCACTGCATGGCCTGGCACATCGCGCCGGGCGTGTTCCGCGGCATCGGCGGCCACGACCTCGCGGCGCTGGGCATCCCCGACGAGGACGCGTACCTCGCGCGCTACTGCGAGCGCACCGGCCGCGGCGACCCGCGCGCGCTGAAGGCCGACTGGGACTTCTACCTCGCCTACAACCTGTTTCGCATCGCGGCGATCCTGCAGGGCATCGCCAAGCGCGTCGTCGACGGCACCGCGTCGAGCGCGCAAGCGAAGCAGGCCGCGGCCGGCGCGCGGCCGTTGGCCGAACTGGGCTGGGCCTTCGCGCAGCGCGCGGCCTGAACGACGACGACACCGGAGACGACGATGGACTTCGACTATTCCCCGCGCACGAAGCAGCTTCAGGCCCAGGTGCGCGAGTTCATGGACGCCTACGTCTACCCGGCCGAGCAGCGCTACTGGGACGAGATCGACGCGAACACCCGCGCCGGGCGGCGCTGGACGCCGGTGCCGGTGATCGAGGAGCTCAAGCCGAAGGCGCGCGCGGCCGGGCTGTGGAACCTCTTCCTGCCCGACAGCGAGTACGGCGCGGGCCTGACGAACCAGGAGTACGCGCCGCTGGCGGAGATCATGGGCCGCGTGCCGTGGGCCAGCGAGGTGTTCAACTGCTCGGCACCCGACACCGGCAACATGGAGGTGCTGGTGCGCTACGGCACGCCCGAGCAGAAAAAGCGCTGGCTCGAGCCGCTGCTCGCTGGCGAGATCCGCAGCGCGTTCGCGATGACCGAGCCCGCGGTGGCGTCGTCGGACGCGACCAACATCGAGGCGCGCATCGAGCGCGACGGCGACGACTACGTGATCAACGGCCGCAAGTGGTGGACCAGCGGCGCCGGCGACCCGCGCTGCAAGATCTACATCTTCATGGGCAAGACGGACCCGGCCGCACCGCGCCACAGCCAGCAGTCGATGGTCCTCGTGCCGGCCGACACGCCGGGGGTCAAGGTGCTGCGGCCGCTGTCGGTGTTCGGCTACGACGACGCGCCGCACGGGCACATGGAGGTCGACTTCGCGAACGTGCGCGTGCCGGCATCGAACATCCTGCTCGGCGAGGGACGCGGCTTCGAGATCGCGCAGGGACGGCTCGGCCCGGGGCGCATCCACCACTGCATGCGCACGATCGGGCTGGCGGAACGCGCGCTCGAGATGATGTGCCAGCGCGCGTCGCGCCGCGTCGCGTTCGGCAAGCCGATCGCGCAACAGACGGTGACGCAGGAGCGCATCGCCGAGGCGCGCTGCATGATCGAGCAGGCGCGGCTGCTGACGCTCAAGGCCGCGTGGATGATGGACACCGCCGGCAACAAGGCGGCCAAGGGCGAGATCGCGATGATCAAGGTCGTCGCGCCGACGATGGCGTGCCAGGTGCTCGACTGGGCGATCCAGGTGCACGGCGGCGGCGGGCTGAGCCAGGACTTCCCGCTCGCGCAGTACTACGCGCACGTGCGCACGCTGCGCTTCGCCGACGGCCCCGACGAGGTGCACCGCAACGCGATCGCGAAGATGGAGCTCGGCCGCCACGCGGCCTGACGCCGCGATCGATCGCCGGGCCTCGCCGGCACCGCCACCTACGCGCCGCTCGCGTCGGACGAACCCGTCGCGGCCCAGCGGGCATGAACGGCGCGGGCCTCGCGCAGCGCGACGCGAAACAGCGCGAGCGCGTCGTCGCAGGCCGCGGCCTGCGGCTGCGGCATCGGCGTGCGCAGCGTCAGCCGCCCGCGCTGCACGACGAGCGCCAGCGGCGTGCCGGCGCGCAGCCAGCCGGTGGCGGCCATCGCCAAGGCGTCGCTCAGCTCGCCGGCGAGCCAGTCTATCAGCGCCGCTTTCGGGTGCCCGGCGGCGCCGAAATGGTCGCGCAGCACGCCGAGCTCCGTCGACGTCAGCTTCGGGTACAGCACCAGCCAGCGCATCTCGTCGGGCGTGGCGGTGTCGGCGCGCGTGCGCAGGTCCTCGGTGTACTGCTCGAAGATCTCGGTCTCGAGCGCCTGCATCAGCGGCCGCGTCAGGACGACGAACTGCAGCGTCTCGTCGGCGCCGAGCGGCGCGCGCAGCCGCAGTTCGGCGCCGCCGATGTAGGACCGCTGGCTCGGGCCCCACTCGAGGCGCCACGCGTCGTCGGGTGCCGTGCTCTCGATCAGCACGCCGGCACCGCCGGGCCGGACCTTGCAGCTGCAGTGCCGTGCGGCGGCCCATTGCGTCAGCTCGACCGGAGCGTCCGCGCCCCGGCGTGGCAGCCAGCGCCTGATCGTTGCGAGCAATCTCGGCGTCATTCCACTAGAGTCGTGCCCCAGCCCGAAGCCAACGGGCGACGAGAGGACACCGATGATCGAAGTGTATTCGTGGGCCACGCCCAACGGCCACAAGGTTCACATCATGCTCGAGGAGTGCGGGCTGCCGTACCGCGTGCACGCCGTCGACATCGGCGCGGGCGACCAGTTCGCACCCGAGTTCCTCGCGATCAGCCCGAACAACAAGATCCCGGCCATCGTCGACACCGACGGGCCGGACGGCCAGCCGATCTCGATGTTCGAGTCGGGCGCGATCCTGCTGTACCTCACCGCGAAGACCGGCAAGTTCCTGCCGGCCGACGTGCGCGGCAAGTACGAGGTGCTGCAGTGGCTGATGTTCCAGATGGGCAGCGTCGGGCCGATGCTCGGGCAGGCACACCACTTCCGCCTGTACGCGCCCGAGAAGATCCCGTACGCGATCGAGCGCTACACCAACGAGGCCAAGCGCCTGTACGGCGTGATGAACCGCCAGATCGCCAAGCACCGCTACATCGCCGGCGACGAGTACACGATCGCCGACATCGCGATCTTCCCGTGGCTGCGCTCGTGGAAGAACCAGGGCATCGACTGGAACGACTATCCGCACCTGAAGGGCTGGTTCGACGAGATCGCCGCGCGGCCGGCGGTGCAGCGCGGCGTCGAGGTACTCGCCGACCGCCGCAAGCCGCTCGTCGACGACAAGGCGCGCGAAACGCTGTTCGGCACGACGCAGTACCGCGCGCGCTGATCCTGCGCGGCACCACGCATTCCCGGACAATCACCGCATCGGCTGCCCGTAGCTCAACTGGATAGAGCAGCTGCCTTCTAAGCAGCAGGTCGGGGGTTCGAGTCCCTCCGGGCAGGCCAGCGTCGGCGCGCATCGGCGCGAGGGCGCCCTTCGGCACGCGGCGACTTCCGCGGCACCGCACGCGCCCTTCCCCCGCAGTCGCCACTGCCGTCACCGTGTGACACCCGGCCCCCCAGCCGCGTGCGCCCTCGCGCTGTGTCGCGCCCCGTCAGCGCCGCCCCACGCCGGGCCCCAGCGAGCGGCGCGCGGCTTGCGGCGCGTCAAGCGCGCCACGCGTGGTTGTCACTTGTTATTGACACGTTGTGATGTAATACGCACATTACATCCGGTGGTGCCCCAACGGTGCCATTGGCGGCGGAGCAGTACCCGCGTGTGGGTTGCGCACGCACATTCGATCTTCCTGACAGGAGGGCACATGGCACTGAAATCGGATCCGACGCGGGTTTGGCCCACGGGGCTGACCGAAGAGGAATCGGAAGAGCTGCACAGCAAGGTCATCCAGGGCACGCAGATCTTCGGTCTGTTCGCCGCACTGGCGCACCTGCTGGCGTTCATCTACAGCCCGTGGCTGAAATAGGCACGGAGGACTGACATGATCTACGGAAAAATCTGGTGCGTCGTCAAACCGACGGTGGGGCTGCCGCTGTTCCTGGGCAGCGTGGCCGTGATCGCGCTGCTGGTGCACGCGTCGATCCTCATGAACACGACCTGGATGAAGGCGTACTGGGAAGGCAAGCCGGCCAAGGCCGCCGCCGCCCAGGTCGAGTCCCCACCGACACCGGTGGCGTCGGTGACGGCCGAGAAGCCGTAAGCGCCGTCCGACGCGCAGCCACCCCGCTGCGCGCCTTGCCCGCCGGCCGCGGCGGGGGTGTTTGGCCGGGTGGCTGCATCGCGACTGCCGTGATCCGCGCGCAGCCGAGCGCGACGCCTGCGCCCGCGAGACGTTGCGGCCGCGTCCGGCTGGCGATCGCTGATCGCGTCGAGGTCCGTCCGTGAACCGCTACAGCCGCGCTCTGATGTCCCGCTGGGCCCGTCTCGGACCCGCGTTCCTGCCCTTCGCCGACGCCGCGACGCCCGAGCTGCCGCTGTCGCGCCTGCTGCGCCTGTCGCTGTTCCAGGTGTCGGTCGGCATGGCGCTCGTGCTGCTCGTCGGCACGCTCAACCGGGTGATGATCGTCGAGCTCGGCGTCAGCGCGTCGCTCGTTGGGCGTGCACAAATTAAATGAGACGAATGCTCACATTCCATGCGACATGCTCGCATTCCATGCGACAAAGAACGTCTCGTGTTGTTGCGGTACTGCCCGGATGCGGGCGCCTTGGTGCCGGGCGGCAGTTTGCTGTTCGATGCCATTGTTGAACTCACGAGTTAAGGTTCGAGATGCCGGCGCCTCGCGGCGCCGGCCTGTTCGTCACGCGCGCTTACTGCTTGCTCTTGCGACGAACGACGATGCGAAACGGACGACCGTTAGGCCGCCGGATCACCTTCCCGGACTTGAGGCGGATGGTCATCGTGTAGATGACCGTCCGCCTTCGTCCTGGGGGTCGAACATGTCTTGTTGGGACATGGCCAAACCTCATGAAGGAAGGCTCGAACACGGAACTCGCAATCTTGAAACTCACGGCCGTGAGGCCATAAAATCCCAAGGCTTCCCCAAGCAAATCGCGAGAGACGTCTGGAGCCTGTTCAGACGCCTTTTGCATGGAATTCGTACAAACCGCGTCAGATGGAGACGCCGGCGCTCCAGCCGGACGACTTGTAGACGGCGAGCACGTTCTCGTCCTCCACGAACGCCAGCCAGCCGATCGCCGGGCTGTAGTACTCCCAGGCGCCGCCGATGCGCACGGCAATCTGGTTGGTCTTGCCAGCCCATGCGCCGGTGGCGCCGGCCGGGATGATGTATCGGTCGCCGTCGGCGGGGCTCGCAGGTGGCGCCGTCAGGTCGCGGTCCTTCACAGACAGCCCGAGCAGGGCGCCGATGCGCTTGAGGTTGGCGTTCATGCCGGCACCCCAGCCAGACTCGCCGGTCGTCCACCCGTAGCTCAGGCCGAGATTGGGATCGGTGGTGGCGGGCATCAGTAGCCTCCGTAGTACTTGTCGAAGTTGAGACCATACCCGGCGCGATCGACCGTCACCGAGTGCTTTTGCAGGCTGCTGACACCGTCGCGCGTCGCGTCCAGCTCGATGCGCAGCTGCGCGTTCGGGCGCCCGAGCCCGGAGTCGGCCTGGTCGTCGGCCAGAGTGTAGGTCAGGCTGGTCCCCGTCAGCCCGGTGTAAGTGCGGCGCAGACTGCCCGTCTCGCCGAACACGCGCAGCGTATAGGTCACCCCGGCCTCCGGACCGATGTTGCCGGCGCTTTGCGGTGTGAGGCCAACCGTCTGGCTCAGTCGGTCGCGGTGCGACCAGGTGACGACGAGATCGCCCTGCACCACCTGTGGATAAGCTGTGGAATTGATGCGCATGTTCCCCGGCGGGTAGGGTCGATTCTGCCGGCGGTTCATCGCCAGCGAATCGGTCGGCGCCGACGTCAGCGGCAAGGTGCCGCGCCCGGTGACGGTGAGCAAGCGCGCGTTGACGGTCTCGCCGGCTGCGTACTCGGTCGGGTCGACACCCTGGAAACCGTCGGCAAACCAGATGCGGCTGCCCGCGGCGTGGGCAGCGGGCACCGTATCGAGCACACCACGGTCGACGGTCAGCGTCTTCGCGGTGGTGTTGATCGCCGTGATCGCGACCGCCTCGTCATCGATGTAGGCGTAGCTGCCAACGGACACAAGGTCGATGTCGACCTCGCTGTGGTAGCCGATGGTGCTCGTGACGGCCTGGCCGATGCCGGCAGCGAGCACCGCGTGCGGCGTGAACTCGCCTTGGCCGCGGGCCTCGTAGGTGGCCGCCGAGCTGGTCTTGCTGTGGAGCTCGTAGTTGAGCGCGCCCGCGACCGGTCGGCCGGCGAGCGCTTGCAAGAAGCAGTCGGTCGGGTCCAGATAGGCCAGGTCGGCGGCGCTCAGGCTGCGCGCGATGTCCCAGTACGGCGCCTCGATGAGCCGGCGCGGGCTGGCCGCCGTCGGCTCCGGAGTCGGGTCGACCCAGCCGGTTGGCGGCGGCGCCGTGTAGCTGGCCGACGGCAGGCCGAACACATCCTCAACGGCATCGATGCTGATTGCTCCATCGGTGAGCGTGCCTGCGTCGACGGCCGCGATGCGCATGATGATGCTATCGATACCCAGTGGAGGCCAGACGAGCTTGAACACATCACCCAGCCCGAGGCTCCATGCCTTGCGGTTGACCTTCAGCCGCACCTTGGCCAGCGGCGTCGACACCGACGCAAGATCGCGCATCGCCACTCTGGCCGCGAGGCTTGGCGATGTGATTCCAGGATATCGCCGCGTCTGCGACACCACCGCGCCCTGCGCCTGGATGTTGGCGAGATCCTGCACCGTGACCGTGGCGTCTTTGAAGGTCTCGCGGCTCGTGTAGACGACCACGATCTCGTTGATGGTCTCGCCCCACGCCGCACGCTGGAAGCTGTCGAGCTCCACGACGTTGAACGTGTCGAGCACCGGCAGAGCTGCTGGGTTGTAGTCGGCGCGCACCAGCTTGAGCACAAAGCGCCCGGTCGACGGCGATGTCGTGAGCACGCCGCCGATGTGGTCGAGCACCTCGCGGATGAACTGCTCTATGGTGCTTTGCTGCGTCCAGACGAGATTGAGGCCGAAACCCTCGGAGGACAGCCTGTTGGCGGCGGCCGTGAACGAGCTGTCGTCGATGCTCGACGCCGGGTAGCCCATGCCCCAGCTCGAATTTGTGAGGCACTCATAGATGATGTGCGCGGGGTTCGCAGAAGATGCGCCCTCATCTTCGATGATCTCGGCTTCCTCGGCATACCACCCGCGCCAGCAGCGCTTGACCCGAATCGCCCACGGCTTGACGTAGGGGTTGTTGGACGCCACGCACACCTGCCGCAGGATCAGCGACAAGACACCCCGGTAGGCCGGCTGTGGCGTGCCGAGCCTGGCTTGCAGGTAGTCGTTGGGCGTCTGCGTCGCGCCACCGAACGCGACGTCGACGGCCCCGTAGACGCCGCCCTCGCGCTTGTCGCCGCCGAACAGCTGCGGGGCGTCGACGTTGATGCGGCCGCTGGCGGTGATGTTGCCGGACCACGCCACACGATCGCCGACCTGGATCTCGGTCACCGCATCGACAGGGCCGTGGCACACGACCATGTGCATGCCCAAGTGATAGCGGTAACCGACCGTTTGCTTACGACTGCCGCCCATCCTGTGGCTCCTGCATCGCGGCTCGACGTAGCGCGACCTCTACGACCGCATGCGCCATCGCGTCGCCGGTGGCCAGCAGCTGCGCAGCGGGCAGCCCGGCACTGATGAACGCCGCCCAGTCGAGACCATGGCGCGCGAACCACTGCCGCGCGCCCCGGTTGCAGTACTCGAGCGCGCGCATGTCGGCGTGCGTGACGATCACATCGCTCACTTCTTGCCGCCCTTGGACTTGATCGGCGTGGTTCGCAGGTCGCCGTACCACACGACGTTCGGGCTCTTGACGAGCACGTTGCCGAAGACGACCGGGATCGGTCGCCCTTCCTCGGCCGTTGGCGCCTCGATGTCTTGCAGCCCGGCCGGCCTTGGCTTCGGAGGCTTTGGCGCCAGCGCGTACTGGATCAGCGTGGTGACGATCCAGACGGCGATGTAGGTCCACGGCATGTCAGTAGATCGGGCTGGGTCCGAACGGGTTTTTGGACGGGATGAACGGGAAGCCGCCGAAGTTGTCGGCGTTGGCGAACTTCGTGGCGCACGTGGCCAGGCTGTGATCGCAGCCTGGATAGAGCATCAGCGGCGCACCGACGAACAGGCCGGCCGGCGCCGCCGACAGCGTCAGCCACTCCGCCTGGTGAGCGGTGATCATGCGCTTCTCGGTGACGAGTCCTGATTGCCAGGTCGCATAGCCGCCTGCGAAGTGCCCGTCTGCGAACGACGCCGCAGCCGAGACGCTGATTTCGTTGCCGGAGATTTGAGACACCGTCGCGCTGATCCTGTAGGCGACCGCGCTGACCTTGCAGTCGGTGCCATACAGCACGTGCGTGCAGGTGCGCTGGTACATGCGCCGCAGCCCTGTGCGCTGAAGGCTCGTATAGGACGGCTCGCAGTTGAGCTCGACTTCCGAGCCGCGCCACTCTGCATTGAGCACGCGTCCCATCCACACAGCGAGCGTTTCGCTGTCGTCGCGGTGGCGCCGGTAGATCGTCAGCAGCGTGACCTCTGCCGGCGGTGCGACGATGAAAGCATTGGCCACCTCGGCGTCGCGCGGCAGCGTCACGCGCAGACCCGCGCGCCCCAGCTCTGCGGTGCGTTCGAGGCTGCCGCGCCGCATCGGCATGGGGATGTATGTGAATCCCATGTGCACCTGCGACTGCGCAGCGCTCGTGTAGCGCCAGGCGGCAATGCCGCGGTGGAACTCGTAAAGCTCGACCGGACTTCCGGCATCGGTGGATCTTTCGCGTGCGTCCAGGCTCACAGATCGTCCCTCACGCTGCGCAGGCCCAGCACCGCCTCGGCGATCTCGTCGGTGTGGTGGGCGATCTCGACTGCGTCGGCATCCAGGCGCACGAGCCGCATGAAGCAGATCTGCCGCACGTCCTGCGGCAGCACCGTGGTACCGAGCGCGCTCTCGAGGCCGAGCTGCTCGGTGTCGTCGTCGATCGCGTAGGCGCCGCTGATGCGCGCGAACAGGCGCTGCCCGCTGGTGGTGGTGATCATGATGTCGCGCCGGCCGACTGCGGCCGGCACGGCCTCCGCATAGCCGGTGTTCTCGACGGTGATCGAGGTGTCGGCGGCGCCGACTGCTGCGGCCAGACGCAAATCCGACTGTCCGCTTGGCATCCAGAATGGAGCAAGGCGTCCCGCACGCGCCGCGAGCCAGCGCCTGAATGCGACGACGGCTGCGCGCCCGTTAAGCAGCCAGCGATGGGTGCGGCGCACGCTTGCCACGCCAGACAGGTCATCGACCGCACGGCGACCCGTCAGGTGGTCAATCTGGATCGTCTTGCGGATGTAGTCCGCGTCCAGCGGCTCGGCCCAGTCGTTGGCATCGAGCAGCACCGGATATCCGCGGTACGTCAAGGCGGCCGTCTCAGGGTCGATCGGCCACTCGTCCTCGAAGTCGAAGCCTACCGTCGCGTCTGCAAGGGCCGAAGCCTCGTGCTTGATGCGCAGGTCGTTGCGCAGTCTGGCCGGCAGTGCCGGCACGATGCGGGTACCGGCAGGCCACGCGCGCTGCAGCGGGGATTTGATCGTGATGCTGCTGGCAGTCAGTGACGCCACCTCGGCGAGCTCAAACTGTGCGCCCCGCACGAAGGCCACGAGTGCGTCGGCGGCAAAAGCCCGGTTCGTCGTGGCCACGGTGACCGTTGTGGCGCCGGCGGCGATGGGCGAGGACGCGATGGCGGCATCCGTCCAGACCGGAAGCGCATACACGCGCGCCTGCCAGGCCAGCAGCAGGTTCTCCATCCTGACGCGGTCGCGGTCGTTTCCAACGAGCAGCCGGTACTCCATCGAGCGGCGCGGCGCGGCCCGCAGGCGAACGCGCTGTTCAAATCCGGCGTGCGACTCAAGCACATCGGTCAGCCACTCGAGGCGCTCGACGACAGGTTGCTCCCAGTTGGGCGGCACCGTCCACCCGATGATGCGCCGCCCGGTGACGCGCAGCGTGCCGGTGCCGAACAGGAACAGGAAGGAGAACGTCGCATCGAATGTGGGCGGGCCATCGGTGGTGACAGACAGCTCGTACTGCCGCGCCTCGGTGGCGCCGAAGGTCGTCGGCTCAGGATGGGGGCCGTCCAGGAAGATGCCTTCGTCGTCCGTGGCGTCGATTTGTGTGAGCGTGTTGGGCTGCGGATAAGCGTTCCAGACTTCGAGCTGGCGCGTCTGCTCGGAGGCGAGGTTGCCGAGCGCGAAGCTCGACGGCATGATGTGGATGCGGAAATAGAAATCATCGAAGTAGCTGCCGAGAATGCTTCCCGCCTTGGCCTCCTGCGCTG
>NZ_JALBGB010000043.1:0-20601 GCF_022631395.1 Calidifontimicrobium sp. SYSU G02091 | reverse complement strand
TATTCGCCGCGCCAAGGTCGCACGATCGATCAGTAGACACGGTGCGAACCTGATGAGGCAGACCGGTAGCATGTCGAGGTGAGGCAACACGACCGGCCAAGGTAATTGTCGTCAGCCAGCCTGAGCCGTTGTTCGGAGCGCGCCGGGCCGCTGCGACGCCGTTCGCCAGACCCGAGTAGCCAGCGTGGTCATCTCCCCTTCAAGCTGGACTCCTGGCAAACGACTTCAGCGGTGTGAGGGGCCGGCCAGCAGGTAAGGCACAGTGGCCAGAACGGTGCGCGCAGCCCGTGCAGCACTTGCACCGCGGAAGACACTCACGCGGGACGATCGCCTCAGCCGGCAAAACTGAACGTCCGAAGAATCTCGGCGATCCGGGTGGCCGCCAGGCCATCGCCGAACGGGTTGAACGCCAGCGACGCGCACATGCGGCGGTAGGCCTCAGCATCGGCACTAAGGGCATCGAAAGCGGCGACTATCCGATTCTCATCTGCACCCACGAGCCGTCCGAGTCCAGCATCCAGGATCTCAGGTCGCTCGGTGGTCTCTCGCAGAACAAACACGGGCTTGCCCAACGACGCGGCTTCTTCTTGGATGCCGCCAGAGTCGGTCAGCACCAGCCAGCTGCGCGACAGGCAGTCGATGAGCGACGGATAGTCGACTGGCGGCAGTAGCAGAACCCTCGCGCGGACTTCGTCTGGAGCATGGCGCAGTTCGTTCTCGACCGTCTGCGCGACACGCGGATTGGCGTGTAGTGGCCAGATCGCACGGACGTCGGCATGGCCACGGACAATCTGCACCACAGCGCGGGCAATGGCCGCGATCCCGCCCCCCCAGTTCTCGCGCCGATGGGCCGTCACCAGGACAATGCGGCCCGATGAATCGGCGAAAAGATGTTCGAGCGGAGGGGGGTGCCGCCATGCGCCCGGCAGTCTTAGGCGCCTGCGAGTCGCCAGGGCGGCGTCGACCACCGTGTTGCCGGTTACCACGATACGGTCGCTATTAACGCCTTCGGCACGCAGGTTCAGTGCCGCGCGTTCGGTCGGTGCGAAATGCAGGTCGGCGAACCGGCCGATGACTTGGCGGCACATCTCCTCCGGGAAAGGGTCGTCTGTGCGGCCTGAGCGCAACCCGGCTTCGACATGTGCGATCGGCACTCTGGCGAAGAACGCCGCCTGCGCCGCGGCCATCGCGCTGAGTGTGTCCCCATGGACGAGCACGTAGCCCGGCTGCAGTCGAGCGATAGCTGTACCGAGCACATCCAGCAGCTCGGCGGCAAGGTGCGGCAAGCCGTCACGTTCGCGGCGCAACCTCAGACAGATGTCCGGTCGCATGTCAAAGAAGTCGAACAGGGGCCACGCCATCTCGCTATGCTGACCGGTGTGCACGACCATTACCCGCTGGCCGGCGGCACGCAGCGCGTCCCGCACCGGTGCCATCTTGATGATCTCCGGGCGCGTACCGACGCATATCAGCGCCGCTGCGGACTTGGCCTTGGTGGACGCCTCAACCGACGCAGTCGAGCACCAGATATCCGACAGCAAAGTCATTAGGCAGGCCTAGCTTCCGGTCTTCGAGACGTGAATTGCGTGGCGACAGTTTGCGCCGGGGTGTGACGATCTTCTCTCCGACAAAGTGTTCGACGCGCTCGAGATCCAGCCCCGGCACGTCGAACGTCGCGATGAAGCGGCCGCCGGTCCTTACCTGAACGAGGTGGTTCTTGATCACCTGCACATGGTCAGCCTCGACTTCCTCCAGCGTCGACACGTTGAGCACGACATCGAAGCGACGGTGCAGCGCCTCAGAGGGCGGTTGTGCAATGTCCCAGCTGGCGGTTGCGTGCAGTGTCGACGGGCGAATGTCGGAGTGAAAGGTCTCCGGGTAGCGCAGGTCAAGCCATGTCTTGAAAACGAGGTGGATGTCGACGTACCCCCAAGCGGCGTTGTGCACGCGCGGGTTGGCCAGACCAAGCGATTCGATCTCTGCCAGGACGAACGGATACTCGTAGATGCGCGACCAGCAGATTTCGTGGCTGAACCGCAGGTCGTATGGATCGTCGGCCGAGAAGAACGAGAACTTGCGCACGCGGAACTCGCGGTCTTCGTGGATCATGCGTTCACCCAAGAGGCCGAGAAGTGGTGCAAAGCAACGGTATCGCCGTTCTTGGGCGGTCCACAAAAGACATGGTCCGGAAAGATCTCAACGTCGAGAGCTTCGATGTACTGCCTCCGGTTGTCGCGGTTCATGCCGTAGTGGTAGAGGATATGTGAGATCCACTGGGTGTTCGGCACGGCGCAGATCTGCTCCGGTGGCGAGTTCGCATACACGGATAGCAGTAGCCGCGAAAAGCGATGATCGGGCGATGCGCCCATGATCGCCGTAATCGGACTGCGGTGACCGTTCCAGTTCTCGAATCCCGACACCCAGTTGAAGCGGCCGAAGGCATCCGGGGGCTGCAGGAACTCGTTGTCGGCGTCAAGCACCCACCCCCCGAAGCGCACCAGCAAAAGCATCTTCATCGCATCGCTGACGAACGCCCATTTCCTTACGGCACGGGCAAATTCGATGAATGCTTGCACTTGCGGCAGACCCGCGCTTAGCTGCTCGATGTCGTCGTCTCCCCAGAGCAAGAAGTCGTAACCTGACAGCACTTGGCGATTGCGGTCGAGGCACGCGGCCTCCTTCTCCGGCATCGGCGCCCCGCCAACCCAGATGACGTGGGCCAGTCTTGGAATCATATTCAGGCTTCCTTGCTTTGAATCATGTTCGGGCTTGCTGCCATCCCCGTCGTTGGGCCGGGGCTTCACTTTTGGGCGATGCTAAAGGGCGGGTGTCGATCGGAATCCCCGATGTCCCGCACGAATGGTCGGTAGATTTGCAGTTAACGGCCATGCTGTAGCCAGCGTGCGACGTCTCGCGACGCCCACCCAGCTCGGCGATGTGCAGCGTCTGCAGCGGATGCCACAGCACCTGCGGCGCCGGATCGGTCCACGGATGTGGCGCTGCCTCCAGCGCGATCAGCAGGCTGCGCACCACGGCAGCTCGTTCGTCGGCGACGTCGCCAGCGGGAACGAGCACCACGGCGCCATGCCGTTCGGCGCTGTAGCTTGCCAGCGCCCGGTACGTCATGGTCGCCATCAGGTCCGGCGCCCACCCGGCCGCGCGCCAGGCAGCGAGTTCAGCCGCCACCGTCTCCGGAGTGCGGCGCTGCGCGGGCCACCACACGATCCGGCAAGGCGTGCGATCGCGCATGCGTGGCACCACTTCCAGGCACTGGTCGTGCCGCAGCGCAGGCAGGATGAGCAGTTCAACGGGACTCGACCCGTCGTCAGCGTCGACGACGCGCACTTCCCGCTCGACGGCGCGCAGCGCGCTCGCCCAGGACGACGAGTCGCCGCCAATAGCCACCGTGCGGGCGCTGCAGCCTCGCAAAAGGCTCAGTGCAGGCGCCAGATCGATCGCGGTGCCCTGCGGTGCGTCCGGCACCTGCGAGCCGGTCCCGCCCTGCCTGCTCGCCAGCATCGCGAGCGCGACCTTGGCGACCGCGCTGTGCCGGCCCAAGTGCACATAGCGGATCGTGCCATAGCGTGCCGGTACCGGGTCTTCGACGACATCCGCTGCAGCGCTGCGACCCGCTCGTTCCCGCTGGGCATAGTTCAGCGCGATATCGGTCACCTCGGCGGGCTGCAGCGGCCTGCCTGCCAAGATGCGGTCGCTCAGTTGCTGCCACTGGTAGGCCTCTCCGGGCACGCGCTGCGCTTGATCGCGAACCTGGCAAGCATGCCAGCCGTTGACGACCTTGGCAGTCAGCTGCTCGACGTTGCGCACCGGCAAGTGGGCGAGGTAAGCCTCGTCGATGTGCACATGGCGCACCGCTTCGCCGCTTCGCAGTCGAACGGCGTGGTTGCCCTGGTCCACGACCAGCATCGCGTCGTCGCTGGCACGGCGCCGGATGACGGCCTTGTGGTACAGGGGCTCTTCGCGCCGACGCCTGGCGGTCAGCAGGCCCAGCGGGTCGCGCGCGATGTCCATCGCTGCGTAATCCCGCAGCGGCACGTACGTCCGCCAGGGCAGCAGCGCTGCGCCGCCCTCGGGCACGGCCCGCAGCAAAGCCTCAAGCCCTGCGCGGTCGCGCGCGACGACGAACTCGTCGGCGTCGAGCAGGTACACCAGCGCCGGGTTGAACACCGGCGCGAACATGCGGTAGGCGTGCGACACCTTCTCCGACTGGTAGTGTCCGACGATCGGGTCGTCGACGACGACGAGGGGCAGGCCCTCGTCGCGCAAGGCCTGGAGAATCTCGCGGGTGCCGTCGGTCGATCCGTTATCGATGACCACCATCAGGTCGACGAACGCGAGGTTGTGGCGCACCGACGCTTCGATCAGGTCGGCCTCGTTCTTGACGAGGCTGATCGCCATCGCCGGCAGGAAAGCGGTACCGCTGGAGGCGGCAGTTTCGGTCGTCATGGGCCGCTCACTTGCAAAGTGGAACGGCGGCGTCGGTGGCCGGGGTCTGCTGAGGTGACGACCAGTCTTCGTCGACACCGCCGAAGTCGGGGCGCATCGTGCGCGCGATCGTGCGCTCACGCGGCGACGTCGCCACTTTGCGCAGCACGACCCGCATGAACGCAGCCCGCGGCTGGTCGCAGCGCTGCAGCTTCAGGTCCAGCCAGTCGAACTCGGCCAGCTCGAATCGATGGTCGATCCACCCCAGATACCAGAACCAGTCGGTGTAATAGATCCACGAGTTCTCGTTCATCGCGCGCACGTGCGTCGGATCCTGCCACGCGGTGGGCGCCTTCTCGTAGGGCACCTCGATTTCAAAGCGTCCGCCCTCGGCTAGCAGATCCAGGACGTTGCCCATCAGCGCAGGCAGGTCCGGCACGTGCTCGAGGACGTTGTTGGCGTGGACCACGTCGACCTCCCCCGCGTGCAGCTGCACCGGCACGCCGAAGCGGGTGGTGGTCTCCAGCGGCCATGACTGCGGCCGGCTGAGGTCGAGCACGAGGTCCGGCTCGGTGCGTTCCAGCACGTCGACGTTGAGCCAGCCAGGCTTGTAGTCCTTGCCGGAACCGAGGTTGATGCGACGCGGGCGCCAGGGCGCCTCGGCGCGGGTTCGTCCCCAGGCCTGGTGGAATCCCGCCGCGAATGCCAGCAGGTCCGCGTAGGCCTCGACGGGGTCGTGCGTCCGAAAGGCCGCCAGCCGGGCCCGTGCGGTGTCGAAGAATCGCGGCGATGCGAACTCGCGTTGAAAGAACTCGCCGAGCGAGACATCGTCGACCCAGAAGACAGCCTCCTCGTACGGCTGCGGCGCACGGGTGGCCGCAGTTCGCTCGGAAATCACTGGGGTCCCGAGCGACAGGCAGTGAAACGCACGTGCCTGTTCGAAGCGGCTCGTGTCGTAGTAGTGACAGTTCAGGACCGCCTTCGCCTGACGCACGTAGGCGTCACGTTCGGCGCCGTACAGCGGGGCGTCGAACATCGTCACCAAGCCGCCTGCAGCCTCGACGCGCTCGATGAATGCGCGCCGTCTGGCATTCAGACTGCCGAAGAACAGCAAGTCGATCGGTCGCTCCTCGAGCGGTGGGGCGTCACCCGTGTCGAGGTACGGTGCATGCAGAAAGGGCACGAGCGGGACGTCCCCGGGATCGACGCCATAGTGGGCGACGTTCGCCGCGTCGTAGTCCACGACCGCCGCGCTGCGCAGCAGCTCAAGGTACGCCGCATCCAGCCTCGCCCCGCCGGCGCCCAGTTGCTCCAGGTTGACGATCAAGCAGGCGTGCCGGCGCAGCAACTCGCGCGGGAAGCCCAGGTGCGCACCGAACACCAAGTTCACCGCGTCCTCGCGCAGGCGGTTCTTGGCCAGCGTCACCTGTGCGCCCAGACGCCGGAACTGGTAGCGGAAGTAGCGCGCCTGGTCCAGCAGACCGAGCGAGTGCACATAGCCCGGAGGCTGCATGATGACGAGATGGATCGGGGGGAGGTTCATGCACACCTCGCGGTGAGCTTCAGCCATGGTGGTGGGTGCAGCGTATTGCGGCCCGCTGGCCCACAGCGGCCGGAAAACGCACACCCTCGCTCGCCAATTCCCGACGCTCGACGCCGCGCCGCCTGACTCAGGCGAGGAGGTGGGCGGGTGGCAACCCCGCGGCCGCGCGCTCGGCCATCTGCAGCAGCAAGCGCTCGAAATCGCCGGCGTAGCGGCGGCTGTCGAAGAGTGCCGATACGCTGCGGGCATCGACGAGGCGCTGCCGAAGCGCCTCGCGTCCCGTGGGGTCCGTCGCCAGCGCGACGGCGCGCTCGAGATAGGCCGGCGCGTCCATGCAGATGCACTCGTCCAGACCGACGGCGTGGTTCAGGCTGGCCGCCACGCGCGCTGCGAAGCTCTCGCCGACTCGCGTGACCACCGGCACGCCGGCCCACAGCGCGTCACTCGCCGTCGTGTGGGCGTTGCACGGAAACGTGTCGAGGAACAGGTCGGCGTTGCGCAGCCGCGCGATGTGCGCCTCGTAGGCGACCGGTGGCGCCCAGATGATGCGCTGCAGGTCGATCCCCAGCGCCTGCATCTTCGGCTCGACGTTCTTGCGCACCTGCTCGTTCCATTCGAGCAGCCACAGCACCGAGTTGGGCACCCGGCGCAGGATCTCGGCCCAGAGGACGAGCGTCTCCGGCGTGATCTTGTACGGCTGGTTGAACGCGCACAGCACCACAGCGTCCTCCGGCAGTCCGCACTGGGCACGCGGTAGCGGCTGCGGCAGCGGCCTGTGACTGTCGTTGGGCTGGTAACAGACCGGCATCTGCGCGATCTTTTCGGTGTAACAGGCCGCATGCTCGAGCGGGGTCACGACGGGATCGCCGACGATGTAATCGATCCACGGCGCCCCGGTCGATCCCGGGTAGCCGAGGAACGACACCTGCACAGGTGCCGGCCGGTACGCGAAGATGGCGGGGCGAGAGTCGCGCGTGTAGCCCTTCAGGTCGATCAGCACGTCGATGCCGTCGTCGCGCATGCGCTGCGCCGCCTGCCGGGGATCGAGCTCCCCGATCTCGACGACGTGCTCGACACTGCGCACGACGCGCTCGCGCAGTGCGGAGTCATCCTTGCGGCTGTGCGAGTACACCGTCACCTCGAACCGGTTGCGGTCGTGCGCCTCGAGGACGCCAGCGAGCAGGATCAGTGTGGCGTGCTGGCAGATGTCGCTCGAGACGTAGCCCACGCGCAGCCGACGCCACGGTAGTGGCGCCATCGTGGCCGGTGGCAGCGGCGTGACGTCGCGCGCGACGTAGTTCGCGAAGCTGCGCGCGCCGCGCAGGTGCAGCGCCGGATCATCCCAAAATGACAAATGAGCGAACGCGGTCACCGGCCGGTCGTCGTCGGCGGCGAGCTGCGCCAACCCCTGCCGCAGCGCGTCGAGATCGCCCTGCAGATCGCTCCAGCGGCAGACCTCGCGCTCGCGAAACGCGAGCAGCCCGCGCAGGTGCAGCTCGTCACGGCCTGCACCCAGCGCGATGGCGGTGCGGAAGCACTGCGCCGCTTCCTCTTTCTGGTCCAGCGCCATGAAGCAGTGGCCCAGGCGAATGTGGGTCGGCACGTGGTCCAGACGCACGGACAGGGCTTGCATGTAGGCGTGGATCGCCTCCAGCGGCCGACCCTGGTACTCAATGCACTTTGCATAGTGGAACCAATAGTCCACGCCCCGCGGCATCGCCGGGTCGGCACCCGCCATCAGCGTGGCCGCCTCGCCATGGCGGCCCGTCGAGACCAGGCAGTGCACGGCGAGGGCCATGGCAACCTCACTGGTCGGGTCCGCGCCGAGCGCGCGCTTCGCATTGATCAGCGCGTCATCCAGACGCCCCAAGTGCAGCTGCGTGCGCGCTACGTTGAGGTGAAACACCGCCTCGTTGGGCTGCAGCCGGGCTGCGCGCAGGAATTCACGCTCGGCCTGGGCCCAGCGACCGCGCTTCGAGCTCGCCTGGCCGCGCTGCCATGCGCGATGGGCTTCACGGGCGGTGGCCTGTGCCATCGGGTGCTCCTCAATCATCGACGTCGCCACTGTAGAGACGCCGGAGTCATGGCATCGCCGGATTTGCGCGCCGTGCAGCGACATTTCTGCCGCCCGGCCGGAGGCTTACCAGGGGATCGCGACGCAGCGGAGGTGCGAAATGGGGCTAAAGCCCGGCGCTTTGTGTTCGATAACGCTCCCAACGGTTCGGTGCACGAACCGTGGTCCGGTTAGACGGCAAGGCGGCCTCCGCGTTCGGAGCCCTTGCGCCGGCTAGCGTCGGGCGGTGGGCGTGACGGTGGTCACGTCAGGCTGGGGACGGGCAACCGCCCTCAATCGTCACCGGCGCATGCCGGAGTCATGGTCTAGAAAAGGAGCTCACGATGCCCGCAACGATCAACACAAATGTCATCTCGCTGAACGCGCAGCGCAGCCTCAACTCGTCGCAGTCCGCGCTGGCGACCTCGATGGCCCGGCTTTCCTCGGGCCTGCGCGTCAACACCGCCAAGGACGACGCCGCCGGCCTGGCGATCGCCGAGCGCATGAACGCGCAGATCCGCGGCATGAACGTCGCGATCCGCAACGCCAACGACGGCATCTCGTACGCGCAGACCGCCGAGGGTGCACTGTCGAAGATCGGCGATTCGCTGCAACGCATGCGCGAGCTGGCCGTCCAGGCCCGCAACGCGACGAACACCGAGAAGGACCAGGACTCGCTGCAGAACGAGTTCAAGGAACTGCAGGACGAGATCAAGCGCGTGCTCGGTGGCACGACGTTCAACGGCGAGGCGCTTTTCACCAAGACCGGCACCCTCGAATTCCAGGTCGGCGCTGGCACGACTTCGAATGACAAGGTCAGCATCGTGCTTGGCAGCACCTCGCTGAGCAGCGACAGCACCTTGAGTGCCGTGACGACCTCCACCGCCATCATCGGTGACCTGAACACGACGACAGCCGTCTCCGGCGCATCGATCGACGCGGTCATCAACAGCATCGACACCGCCTTGGACACCATCAACTCGAAGCGCTCGGTGTGGGGCGCCACGCAGAACCGCTTCGAGGCGGTGATCTCCAGCCTGCAGGTCAGCGTCGAGAATCAGTCCGCCGCCCGTGGCCGGATCATGGACGCCGACTTCGCCGCCGAGACGGCCAACCTGTCGCGTGCGCAGATCCTGCAGCAGGCGGGCAGCGCGATGGTCGCGCAGGCCAACCAGCTGCCGCAGCAGGTGCTCAGCCTGCTGCGCTGACCGAGCCTTCGTCCCCACAACGCCCGCGCCCCACGCGGGCGTTTTTGCTTGGTGCCCCGCATCGCGAAGAGCGCGCACCGGCGCGTCCATCTGGCTGCCCAAAGCCACGCTATTCGGGCCATCCGTCCGCTCCCGACTGCCGATACTCGTCGCATCGAGACATGCAGGTGGCGTCGTCGCCACCGGTCGCCGAATCCCTCGAGGCTCGACAAGGAGAGTGACGATGCCGCAAACGATCAACACGAACGTCGCCTCGCTGAACGCGCAGCGGGCGCTGAACTCGACGCAGTCGTCGCTGGCGACCTCGATGGCACGCCTGTCGTCGGGGCTGCGGGTGAACTCCGCCAAGGACGACGCTGCCGGCCTGGCGATCGCCGAGCGCATGAACGCGCAGATCCGCGGCATGAACGTCGCGATCCGCAACGCCAACGACGGCATCTCGTACGCGCAGGTCGCCGAGGGGGCCCTGTCGAAGATCGGCGACTCGCTGCAGCGCATGCGCGAGCTGGCGCTGCAGGCCCGCAACGCCACCAACACCGAGCGTGACCAGGACTCGCTGCAGAACGAGTTCAAGGAACTGCAGGACGAGATCAAGCGCGTCTTGAACGGCACGACGTTCAACGGCGAGGCCATCTTCACCAAGACGGGCAGCCTGGAGTTCCAGGTCGGTGCCGGCACGACCAGCAACGATCGCGTCAGCATCAACCTGGGTACCACGTCGATCAGTGCCGACGCGACACTGCTGGCGGTGACGACGAGCACGGCGGTGATCGGCAATCTGAGCTCGACGACGGCCGTCGCGGGCACCGCGATCGACGCCGTGATCGACGACATCGATGCCGCCCTAGACACCATCAATTCGAGCCGCTCCGTGTGGGGCGCCACACAAAACCGCTTCGAAGCGGTTATCAGCAGCCTGCAGGTCAACGTCGAGAACCAGTCGGCCGCGCGCAGCCGCATCATGGACGCCGACTTCGCCGCCGAGACGGCCAACCTGTCGCGCGCGCAGATCCTGCAGCAGGCCGGCACCGCGATGGTCGCGCAGGCCAACCAGCTGCCGCAGCAGGTGCTCAGTCTGTTGCAGCGCTGACGCTCAAGCCGCGGCCGCGTCGGCCGATACCACGAACACCCGGCGCGGGGCACGGCCCTGCCCGGGTGTTGTCACATCCAGCCCTCGGTAAGACCCCATGGCGACGATCTCTTCCCCCGGCATCGGCAGCGGCCTGGACGTGCAGTCCATCGTCGCGCAGCTGGTGGCGCTCGAGCGCCGGCCGATCCAGCAGCTCGAGAAGGCGGCCACCAAGATCCAGACGCAGATCTCGGCGTTCGGCAAGCTGCAAAGCGCGCTGTCGACGCTGCGCGACGCCGCGGCCCGGCTCACGCGCAGCGACACGTGGGGCGCCGTCAAGGCCGCCAGCAGCCGCCCCGAGGCGGTGGCGGCCAGCGCCGCCCCCGGGGCACAGACGGGCAGCTACAGCGTGCTCGTCCAGCAGCTGGCTGCCGGTCAGACGGTCGCGTCGTCGGCGTTCGCGGACCGCACCGCGCTCGTCGGCGCCGGCACGCTGCGCATCGAACTCGGCGACTGGGACGCCGCCCCGCCGGTGCCCAAGACCGGCGCCACCGCGGTCGACATCGCGGTGACCGCCGACGACACGCTCGAGACGCTGCGCGACAAGATCAACGCCGCCGACGCCGGCGTCGCCGCCAGCATCGTCAGCGACGTCAACGGGGCGCGGCTGGTGCTCCGCTCGCGCGAGACCGGCGCCGAGAACGGTTTCCGCATCCAGGTCAGCGGCGACGCCGACGGCAACGACGCCGACAACGCCGGCCTGTCGGCGCTGGCCTTCGACCCTTCCGGAGGCACCAGCTTCCTGACGCGCACCAAGCAGGCGGCCGACGCGCTCGTGCAGGTCGACGGCATCACCGTGCAGTCGAAGACGAACCAGCTCGGTGACGTGATCGGCGGCCTGTCGCTGACGCTCGCGCAGGCAGGCCCCGATCCGGTCGAGGTCACCGTCGCGCAGGACGACGAGAGCCTGCGCAAGTCGGTCAACGAGTTCGTTACCGCGTACAACGAGGCGATCAAGCTGCTGCGCGAGCAGACCAAGTACGACCCGGCGTCGAAGACGGCCGGGCCGCTGCAGGGCGACCGCACCGGCATCGCCCTGATGTCGCAGCTGCGCGCGCTGATGGCCGGCAGCTCGAGCGCCAGCAGCGTATTCACCCGGCTGGCCGAGATCGGTCTCGACGTGCAGACCGACGGCACGATCCAGGTGCGCGGCAGCAAGCTCGACAACGCGGTGGCCCACAGCGCCGAACTGCGCAAGCTGTTCGCCGCGACGGGCACCGACCCCGACGCGCAAGGCTTTGCCCAGCGCTTCAAGGGTTTCCTCGACCAGGTGCTCGGCGCCGACGGCGCGCTGCCCAGCCGCACCAGCGGCCTGCAGACGCGGCTGAAGAGCAACGAACTGCAAAAGGAACGCCTCGAACAGCGCATCGCGCTGACCGAGCAGCGCCTGCTGCGGCAGTACAACGCGCTCGACACGCGCCTGGGCCAGCTCGGCGGCCTGTCGCAGTACATGACGCAGCAGATCACGCAGTTCAACAAAACGTCCAAGTGACGGCCCGGCCCGCGGCCGCAGGGCGCAAAGGGGGTGCTTCGGCACCCCCTTCTCGTTTCGCTGCCGCGCTCAAGTCGCCGCGCCGCCCGCCCGATAACCCAGACATCGCGCTGTCCACCGTGTCGTCCCGATGCACCCCTTCGCCACTTTTGCGCCACCCGCCCCCGCCCGCCGCATGAACCCCTACCAGAAAGCGGCGGCCGAGATCGGCGTCGCCGCCGCCGACCCGCACCAGCTCATCGGCATGCTGTTCGACGGCTTCACCGCCGCCGTCGCCGAGGCGCGCGGCGCGCTGCGCCGCCGCGACGTGAGCACCAAGTGCGCCGCCATCGCCCGCGCAGTGCGCATCGTCGACGAGGGGCTGCGCGCCGGCCTGGACATCAAGGCCGGCGGCGCACTCGCCCGCGATCTGTCCAGCCTGTACGCCTACATCGTCAAGCGGCTGACCGAAGCCAACCTGCGCAACGACGAGGCCGCGCTGGAGGAATGCCTGCGCCTGATGCAGCCGATCCACGAGGCCTGGACGGCGATCGCGCCGCGTCCGGCAGCCGCCCACGCCGGCTGAGCGGTGTCCCACCCCTGCCACCGATGACGACACCCACGATGAACCCGTCGCTGCTCAGCTACTACGAGGCCATCGAGAAGGCCAGCGCCGACATGCTCGCCGCGGCCAAGGCCGGCGACTGGAACGAGGTCGTCAAGCTCGAGGGCGCGTGCGTGCTGCTGATCTCGCAGCTCAAGCAGGCGGCGCGCAGCCAGCAGCTCGACCCCGAGGAGCGCAAGGCCAAGGCGCGCCTGATGCAGCGCATCCTCGTCAACGACGCCGAGATCCGCCACCTCGCCGAGCCGTGGCTCGACGACCTCGACCAGCTGCTGGCGGGGCGGCCCAAGACGCTGCACTGAACCGCGGCCGGCAGGCCCTCCCGCGCGCACCGCAAGACCATGTTCCAGCACACCCAGCCTGCACCGCTCGGCGACGTCGGCGACGGCCTGGACGAGTTCCGCGTCGAGTCCCCGCGCGAGATCGTCGCGCTGCTGCGCCGGCTGCTCGACGCGAGCAGCGACGTGTTCCTCAGCGCGCCCAACGGCGCGCACGTGCGCACGACACTGTGGACCGTCGACGCCGGGCGCGGCATGCTCAGCTTCGCCGCCGAGGCGGGCGACCCGCAGGTGCAGCGCCTCGTCGGCGCGACCGAGGTCGTCGCAGTGGGCTACCTCGACAACGTCAAGGTCCAGTTCGACCTCGGCCCGCTGCTGCTCGTGCACGGCGCCGACGCCTGCGCGCTGCAGGCCGGGATGCCGCGGCAGCTGTTTCGCTTCCAGCGCCGGCAGAGCTTTCGCGTCAAGCTGCCGGCGCGCGCCGGCGCCGCCGCGGTCCTGCGCCACCCGGCGCTGCCCGAGATGTCGCTGACGCTGCGCATCCTCGACGTGTCGATCGGCGGCTGCGCGCTGTTCGTGCCGGCCAACGTGCCGCCGCTGCCGCCGGGCACACGCGTGCACGGCGCGCGCCTCGAGCTCGACGCGACGACGCGCTTCGCCGCGACGCTGATGCTGCACCACGTGACCTCGCTCGACGGCGACGCCGCCGGCACGCGCGTGGGCTGCTCGCTGCACGACCTCGACGGCGAGGCGCAGCGTGCGCTGCAGCGCTACATCGACCAGACGCAGAAGCGCCGGCGGCTGCTGTCGCTGGACTGAAGCCGAGGCCCGCGCCCATGGCCGCCCCGCGCGCGCGCGGCTTCACGCTCGTCGAGCTGCTGATCGCCACCGCCGTGGCGGGCCTCCTCGCCGCCGTCGCGTGGCCCGCGTACCGCGGCCACCTCGAGCACGCGCGCCGCGCCGACGCGGCCGCCGCGCTGCTCAAGCTCGAGCTCGCGCAGGCGCGCTTTCGCGCGCACCACGGACTGTACACGCGCGACCTGCGCGCACTCGGCCAGAGCGCGCAGGTTGGCGCCGACGGCCGCTGGCGGCTCGAAGTGGCCGACGTCCACGCCGAGGGCTACACCGCGCGTGCGGTCGCTGCAGCCACCAGCGGCGGCGACTGCGACGTGCTGACGCTCGAAGTCGACGGGCTGCACGCGCGCCGCGGCCCGGCGCCGCGCTGCTGGGGGCGCTGAGCGTGGCACGCCGACGGCCGCCGCGCGGCTTCACGCTCGTCGAGGCGATGCTCACGCTCGCCGTCGCGGCGATCCTGCTCGCGCTCGCACTGCCGAGCTGGGGCGACTTCACCGCACGCCACCGGCTCGTCGCCGCCGGCGAGACGCTGGCCGGCGACCTCGCGCTCGCGCGCCACGAGGCGGTGCAGCGCGCCACGCCGGTGTACGTCGTGCCGCAACCCGGCGCGGCGTGGTGCTACGCGATCAGCACCGACCCCGGCTGCGACTGCCGCAGCGCGGGCGCCGCGTGCGCGCTGCGCACCGTCGACGCCGGCGAGCACCGCGGCGTCGAGATGCTGACCGCGCAGCCGGTGCGCTTCGAGCCGGTCGACGGGCGCAGCGACGGCGGCATCGTGGCCACCTGGCGCGCCAGCGGCGCCTATGCGGTGGAGGTGCGCGTGCACCCGCTCGGCCGCGCGCGGCTGTGCAGCAGCGCCGCGCCGCTGCGCGGCGTGCCGGCGTGCTGATCGTGGGGACAGCGAACGTGCAGGTTCACACCTGCATGTTCATGATTTCGGAGTAGGCCTGCACGAGGCGGTTGCGCACCTGCAGCGTCGCCTGGAAGCCGATCTGTGCGCGCTGCATCGCGATCATCGTCTGCTCGAGGCTGACGTTGGGGTTGTCGAGCTGCACTTCGCGCTGCAGGCGCTGCGCCTCGAGCTGCTGCGCGCTGACCGACTTCAGCGCCTGCGCGAGCGCGTTCTGGAAGCTCGCCGGCGCGGCGGTGCGCGGCGCCAGCGGCGTGCCGTCGGGACGCAGGCCGGCGCGGGCGACGGCCTGGGCGAAATCGAAGGGCTTCAGGTCGACTTTCACGGCGCATCCAGCAGGCGCGGCGGGGTGGTCCGCGACGTCGCCACTGTAGGCCGCCGCGCCCTGGCGCGCGGGGGCGAAGTGCAGCCCGATTGCGGGCCTGTTCGCTCCATCGGCGACGACCCCCGTTGCGAACAATGGGCCCCGTCGCGAGCCGCCCCGCAGTCAGGGCGCGGCACCCGAAGCCCCGAGCGATGGACAACAACGCCCTCACCCCCGCCCCTGCCACCCCGCTGGCCGCGCCCGCCGGGCCGGTCGTCCACGACGGCGCGCTCGCGCGCCTGGCCGCGATGCCGCCGCGCTCGCGGCTGATGCTGGGCGTCGGCGCCGCCGCGCTGGTCGCGGTGCTCGTCGCGCTGGCGCTGTGGAGCCGCCAGGGCGACTGGCGCGTGCTGTACGCGAACCTGTCGGACAAGGACGGCGGCGCGATCATCGCGCAGCTGTCGCAGATGAACGTGCCGTACAAGCACGCCGACGGCGGCAGCGCGATCCTCGTGCCGGCCGACCGCGTCCACGACGCGCGGCTCAAGCTCGCGTCGGCCGGGCTGCCCAAGGGCAGCGTCGTCGGCTTTGAGCTGATGGACAACGCGCGCTTCGGGCAGACGCAGTTCCAGGAGCGGCTGACCTTCCAGCGCGGACTCGAGGGCGAGCTCACGCGCTCGATCTCGGCGCTGGCGGCGGTGCAGTCGGCGCGCGTGCACCTGGCGCTGCCGAACCAGAACGGCTTCTTCCGCGAGCAGCAAAAGCCCAGCGCCAGCGTGCTGCTGACGCTGCACCCGGGGCGCACGCTCGACCGCGCGCAGATCGCCGGCATCGTGCACCTGGTCGCGTCGTCGGTGCCCGAGATGAACCCGAAGGCCGTCAGCGTGCTCGACCACACCGGTGCGCTGCTGTCGGGCCCGTCGGACTCGCTGGCGCAGCAGGGGCTCGACGCGCAGCAGCTGCAGTACGTGCAGCAGATCGAGCAGAACTACGTCAAGCGCGTCGTCGAGCTGCTCGAGCCGCTGGTCGGACGCGACAACCTGCGCGCCACCGTGACCGCCGAGGTCGACTTCTCGCAGACCGAGTCGACGTCGGAGCTGTTCAACCCGAACCAGGGCAACGCGCCGCAGGCGGTGCGCAGCCAGCAGGTCTCGGAGTCCAGCGGCAGCACGCCGGCCGTGCCGTCGGGCGTGCCGGGTGCGGCGACCAACCAGCCGCCCGTGCCGCCCACCGCGCCGATCAACGGCGCCGCCGCCCCGCTGCAGGCCGCGCAGGGCGGCACCGGCACGACGAACACCCGCCGCGAGCAGGTCGTCAACTACGAGGTCGACAAGACGGTGCGCGTCACGCGCGCGGCCACCGGCACGATCAAGCGCCTGAACGCGGCCGTCGTCGTCAACCACCGCACGACGACCGACGCGAAGGGCAAGACGACGACCACGCCGCTGTCGCCCGAGGAGATCGACAAGCTCACCGCGCTCGTGCAGGAGAGCATCGGCTTCAACAAGGACCGCGGCGACTCGGTGCGCGTGATCAACGCGCCGTTCCGCACGCAGCCGGTGCCCGAGCCCGAGGTCACACCGATCTGGCAGGAGCCGTGGCTGCAGGACCTGCTGCGCAGCACCGCGGTGCCCGCTGCGCTCGCGCTGGTCGCGCTGATCGTCGTCTTCGGCCTCGTGCGCCCGGCGCTCAAGACGCTCGCGCCGCCGCCGGCGCCCGCGCGCGGCACGCAGCTCGACGCCGTCGTCGCCGACGAGCCTGGCGCCGCCGCGGCGATGCTGCCTGCGCTCGAGCCGCCGAAGAACGAGGACAAGCTCGAGCGCGCGCGCCAGCTCGCACGCGAGAACCCGGTGGCCGTGGCCGGCATCGTGCGCGGCTGGGTGAGCGGCGAGACGGCCTGAGGCAGCGGCACGGCGATGGCAGCGCTCGACGACAAGGGCATCGAAGATGCCGCGATCCTGCTGATGTCGCTCGGCGAGGAGCAGGCCGCCGAGGTGTTCAAGCACCTCGCGCCGAAGGAGGTGCAGCGCATCGGCGAAGCGATCGCGAAGATGAAGACCGTGCCGCGCGAGAAGGTCGACGCCGTGCTCGAGCGCTTCCACGAGGTCGCCGACTCGCAGAGCATGCTGGTAACCGACACCGACGAGTACGTCAAGACCGTGCTGCGCAAGGCGCTCGGCGAGGACAAGGCCAACCTGCTGATCGACCGCATCCTGCAGGGCAGCGACGTCACCGGCATCGAGAGCCTGAAGTGGATGGACGCCGCCTCGGTGGCCGAGCTGCTGCGCAACGAGCACCCGCAGATCGTCGCCGCGATCCTCGTGCACCTCGAACACGACCACGCGAGCGACATCCTGAAAGCGTTCGGCGAGCGCCAGCGCAACGAGGTGATGGTGCGCATCGCGACGCTTGACGGCATCCAGCCGTCGGCGCTGAAGGACCTCAACGAGGTGCTGTCGAAGGTGCTCGCCGGCGGCGACCGGCTGAAGAAGTCCTCGCTCGGCGGCGCGAAGGCCGCCGCCGAGATCATCAACCTGATGGGCAGCTCGATCGAGACCTCGGTGCTCGACTACATCCGCGAGGCCGACGCCGACCTCGCGCAGAAGATCATGGACAACATGTTCACCTTCGACGACCTGGAAAAGCTCGACGACAAGGGCATCCAGACGCTGCTCAAGGAGGTGCAGTCCGAGTCGCTCGTCGTCGCGCTCAAGGGCGCGAGCCCCGAGCTGCGCGAGAAGATCTTCCGCAACATGTCCACGCGCGCGGCCGAGACGCTGCGCGAAGACCTGGAAAGCCGCGGGCCGGTGCGCCTGTCGGAGGTCGAGGCCGAGCAGAAGGAAATGCTCAAGATCGTGCGGCGCCTCGCCGACGAGGGGCAGATCGTGCTCGGCGGCTCGGGCGACGACGAGTTCGTCTGACGCACGCCGCGGGGACCCCCGATGTCGAGCCACCCACCGAAGAACGGCGAGCGCAACGGCGCGGCCTACGCGCGCTTCATCCCGCGCGAGGAGCTGCGCGACTTCGCCGCGTGGACGCCCGACGCGTTCGGCGGCACGCCGGCGCACACGCCCGAGTCACGCCAGCCCGACAGCGCGCAAAGCGTCGCCGAGGCGCTGCAGGCGCAGCTGCACGCCGCCAGGCAGGCCGGCTACCAGGACGGCTACCGCGACGGGCTCGTCGCGCTCGACAGCTTCAAGCGCAGCTTCGCGCAGCAGACGACGGCGCAGGTCGGCGCGCTGCTGCAGCGCTTCGACGACGAGCTGCTCGCCCTCGAGCGGCAGCTCGCGCACGCCGTCGCGCGCGCCGCCGTCGAGCTCGCGCGGCAGGTCGTGCGCAGCGAGCTGGCCACGCGCCCCGAGCTCGTCGTCAAGGTCGCCGAGGATGCGCTCGGCGCGGTGCTGCTGTCGGCGCGCCACATCGTCGTGCACGTCCACCCCGACGATCACGACCTCGTCGCGCAGGGCGCCGCCGAGGTGCTGGCCGCCCGCGCGGCGCGGCTCGTGGCCACCTCCGACGTCGAGCGCGGCGGCTGCCGCATCGAGTCCGAGCTCGGCCGCGTCGACGCGCAGATCGGCACGCGCTGGGCGCAGGCCGCCGCGACGCTCGGGCAGGACGTGCCGTGGCGCGACGCCGCCGCGGCCGACGACGCGGAGGGCCGCCCGTGACGGCGGCCACGACCCCGCGCGCACAGCGCTGGTCGCGCTACCTCGACGACCTGCGCACCTGGGCCGCGATCCCGCAGGAGCTGCGCACCGAGGGCAAGCTGGTGCGCGTGACGGGCCTCGTGCTCGAGGCCGCCGGGCTGCGCGTGCCGGTGGGCGCGGTGTGCGACGTGCACGTGCCCGGCGCCGCGCCGGTGCTCGCCGAAGTCGTCGGCTTCCACGGCGACCGCGCGTTCCTGATGGCCACCGGCGATCTGCACGGGCTGGCCAGCGGCGTGCGCGTCGTGCCGCGCGAGGTGCCCACCGTGCCACCGGTGCTCGGCGAGCACGCGCACCCGTGGCGGCGCAGCGAAGACCGCGGCCTGCACCTGCCGATGGGCGACGGGCTGCTCGGCCGCGTCGTCGACTCGCTCGGCCAGCCGCTCGACCGCCTCGGGCCGGTGGCGAACACGCGCGACGAGCCGATGGTGCGCCGCCCGATCAACGCGATGGACCGCGACCCGATCCGCCAGCCGCTGGACACCGGCGTGCGCGCGATCAACGCGCTGCTGACGGTCGGCCGCGGCCAGCGCATCGGCCTGTTCGCCGGCACCGGCGTCGGCAAGTCGGTGCTGCTCGGGATGATGGCGCGCTACACCGCAGCCGACGTGATCGTCGTCGGCCTGATCGGCGAGCGCGGGCGCGAAGTCAAGGAATTCATCGAGGACATCCTCGAAGAGGAAGGCCGCGCGCGCAGCGTCGTCGTGGCCGCGCCGGCGGACGCGCCGCCGCTGCTGCGCATGCAGGGCGCGAGCTACGCCACCGCGATCGCCGAGCACTTCCGCGACCGCGGCAAGCACGTGCTGCTGCTGATGGACTCGCTGACGCGCTACGCGATGGCGCAGCGCGAGATTGCGCTGGCGATCGGCGAGCCGCCCGCCACCAAGGGCTACCCGCCGAGCGTGTTCGCGAAGCTGCCGCAGCTCGTCGAGCGCAGCGGCAACGGCCTGAACGGTGTCGGCTCGATCACCGCCTTCTACACCGTGCTCAGCGAGGGCGACGACCCGCAGGACCCGATCGCCGACGCCGCGCGCGGCATCCTCGACGGCCACATCGTGCTGTCGCGCGAACTGGCCGAGAGCGGCCACTACCCGGCGATCGACGTCGAGCGCTCGATCTCGCGCGTGATGACGTCGATCGCGCCGCGCGAGCAGCTCGACGCGGCGCGCCGCGCACGCCACCTGCTGGCCAAGCTGAGCAAGGCGCGCGACCTGATCCAGCTCGGCGCCTACGCCGCCGGCAGCGACCCCGAGCTCGACGCCGCGCTGCGCGCGCAGCCGGCGCTCACCGCGCTGCTGCAGCAGGACATGCACGAACGCGCATCGCTCGACGCGAGCCGCCGCCAGCTGCTGGCCGCGGTCGGCGCCGCCTGACGACCACCCCGACCCGACGACGAGACCCCCACACCATGCAAACCCTGCTGCTGCTGCTCGAACGCGAAGAGGCCGAACGCGACCAGGCGCTGCTGCGGCTGCAGCACGCCGAGGACGAGGCGCGGCGCGCGCAGTCGCAAGCCGAGATGCTGCTCGCCTACCGCGAGGAATACCGCCAGCGCTGGAGCGCCCACTTCGCCCGCGGCGGCAGCATGCCCGTCGTGCAGTGCTACCAGGGCTTCATGGCCCGGCTCGAGCAGGCCATCGCGCAGCAGCAGCGGCAGGTCGACGCGGCGCAGCAGCGCGCCGAGCAGTGCCGCGCCGCGCTGGCCGCGCAGCAGGTGCGCGTCGCATCGGTGCGCAAGCTCGTCGAGCGCCGCCAGCGCGACCAGCAGCAACGCGCGGCGCGCCGCGAACAGAAGACCACCGACGAGACCGCCGCGCGCGCCCACCGCCACGGCCAGGCGCTGGCCGCGACGGCGGTGCTGCCCTCTGGTGCCTGAAGGACCGATCGCGATGACCGCCACCGCTGCCCTGCCCGTCACCCCCGCACCGACCGCGCGCGGCCTCGACACCGCGCCGCCGCGGGCGCACGCGACCCCCGGTCGCGCGGCCGACTTCGCCGCGCTGCTCGACGACGCGCGCGCCGCCGCAGCGGCGCCGGACGACGCGGCCGTGACCGCCACGGCGCCGGCCGATGCGCAGGCC
>NZ_JALBGB010000042.1:0-20914 GCF_022631395.1 Calidifontimicrobium sp. SYSU G02091 | reverse complement strand
GCGTTCGAATCCGGTGGTGCCAAGGCTCATCTGCTTCATGTCGATACTGTCTCACATCCGACGGTCATCGCCGGGGTTTTGCAGACCTTCCCTAGGTAGGTTGGACTCCGAGCGATGGCCTTCTCTGTTTGTGATGCTTTGGCAGAAAACCCGGCGCGCTTCTGTGCTGCTCTTGCAATTGCCCCTACTGTAGATGCCGAGTCACATTTGCCACAGTTCACGCAGCCGTCCGAAGCGCACCGAAGCGGAACAATGACCTTCGTACGATCTGGTGGTAGGAGTTTCGGCATCACTTGCTGGCATGTGGTAGAGACCCTTCGGAATGCCAATAAAACCGGAAAGCATCATCTTCTCAGGACCATGTTGAACGGCTTCTACGTCGTCCATGATCGCTTCGTCCGCCCAAGCCCTTCATTCGGGTCTTCGTCACTTGATGTCGCCATTCGAGAGATGCATCCGGACTTCGCAAAGGCCTTGGGAAAAGAAGAGATCCCTCTTGATGAACTGCCGGCAGTTCCAGACGACGTCAGATTCGGCTACGCGGTTGGCTTCCCAGAGAGCGCGAAGCGACGTCGCGAAGAGGATCGTGGCTATCGTGTCTCGATGCCGCAATGTTGCGTGCTCGCCGAAATCCACCGCCAACCGGATCAGAGATTCACTCTGCACTCGCAGGTTCCTCGCGAGGCTGTGGCGTATGAGCAATTCAGCGGGATGAGCGGAGGCCCGATATTCTGGAGCGACGAACATCAGTTCGGTATATACGGCATTGTCTATGAAGGGGGTTCCGTGCCCTCTTCTGAAGACACAGCCGAGATCTACATCTTCGGCGAACTCGCCACCCCGAACACGATTCGAGGTTGGATCAAGGAGGTCCCCGCACTGAAGTTCTGATCTGCCGCGCATTCCCGCCAAAACACGTTACACGAAATGCTCTCGATTCCTAGCATGAGCGGCGTTTTCCATCGAAACGCCGACCATGCACGAACCCGAACCCTTCGTCCTGGCTCCCGAGGCTGATCGGCCTCGGCACGCGCACCAAGAGATCGTCGATCTGTTGGCCTGCGCCCTCCTGCGGCTGCGCGCGCGCCCCTTTCCGCCATCTGGCCATATCGCCACCGACAGCGACTCGGTTGGCCTTGGCTTGTGCGGGCCACAGCGCGTGAATGCGAACCCCGATCACGCACGAGGAGTTCGCCGATGACGACACACGCAAGCCCTGCAGACCCGACCACCGTCGCCGCCCGCGTCGCGCAGCTGCCCCACCTGCCGATGGACAGCCTCTGGGCGCTGTGGGACGAGTACTTCGAGGAGCGGCCCAAGCATCACCACCGCACGTGGCTGGAGAGCCGGCTCGCCTACAGGATCCAGGAGCGCGCCTTCGGCGCTTTGAAGCCCGCGACCCGCCGCAAGCTCGAGGAGATCGGTGAGACGGGCATCCTGCCACGCCAACTGCGCCGTGACGCGAGTCGGCTGCTGCCGGGCACGGTGCTCACGCGGATCTTCGACGACGTCGAGCACCGGGTGCTGGTGCGCGGGCCCAATGACTTCGAGTATCAGGGGCAGCGGTTCAAGAGCCTGACGGCGATTGCCCGCCACATCACCGGCACGCATTGGTCGGGCCCCGCGTTCTTCGGCCTCAAGACCAAGCACGGCCAGAAGGAGCCGGCATGAGATCACAACGGCCCGTGTCCCCGTCGACCATGCCGACCCCTGGTCCCGTCACGCCATCGAGGCGCTGTGCGGTCTACACCCGCAAGTCCACCGACGAGGGACTGGACCAGGAGTACAACAGCCTGGAGGCCCAACGCGACGCGGGGCTGGCCTTCATCGCCAGCCAACGTCATGAGGGCTGGATCGCCATCGAGGAGGGTTATGACGACGGCGGCTACTCCGGCGGCCATCTCGACCGCCCTGCGCTCAAGCGCATGCTGACCGACATCGAGGCCGGCAGGATCGACATCGTGGTCGTCTACAAGATCGACCGATTGACGCGAAGCCTCGCCGACTTCGCCAAGCTGGTGGAGGTGTTCGACCGCAACGGCGTCTCCTTCGTCTCGGTCACGCAGCAGTTCAACACCACCACCTCGATGGGGCGGCTCACGCTCAACATCCTGCTGTCCTTCGCGCAGTTCGAGCGCGAGGTCACCGGCGAGCGCATCCGCGACAAGATCGCCGCCTCCAAGGCCAAGGGCATGTGGATGGGCGGCATGCCGCCGCTGGGCTACGACGTCGTCGATCGCAAGCTCGTCGTCAACGAACGCGAGGCCGCACTCGTGCGTGACATCTTCCGGCGCTACGCCGAGCATGGCTCGGCTGCACGGCTGGTGCGGGAGATGGCGGTCGAGGGGCACACCACCAAGGCCTGGGTGACCCAAGGCGGGCGCCGGCGCACGGGCCGACCCATCGACCAGCAGTTCATCTTCGCGCTGCTGCGCAACCGCATCTACCTGGGTGAGATCCGCAACCACGGCACGTGGTATCCCGGCCAACACGAAGCGATCGTGCCGCAAGACCTGTGGGACGCCGCGCACGCTTTCATCGCGCGCCGCAAGCAGGCGCCGCGTGAACACCGGGCCCAACACCCGGCGCTGCTCGCGGGCCTGCTGTTCGCGCCCGACGGCCAGCGCATGCTGCACACCTTCGTCAAGAAGAAGAGCGGACGCACCTACCGCTACTACGTCCCCTACCTGCACAAGCGCCGCAACGCGGGCGCGAGCCTGGCGCCGGACGCCCCAGACGTCGGCCATCTGCCCGCGGCCGAGATCGAGAACGCGGTGCTCGCGCAGATCCACGCGGCGCTCGCCGCGCCGGAGGTGCTGATCGGCACCTGGCGGGCGTGCCAGCGCCACCCGGCCGGTGCTGCCCTCGATGAAGCGCAGGTGGTGGTGGCGATGCGACGCATCGGCGACGTGTGGGCGCAGTTGTTCCCGGCCGAGCAGCAACGCATCGCGCGGCTGCTGATCGAGCGGGTCCAACTGCATGAGCACGGACTCGACATCCTCTGGCGCGAGGACGGCTGGCTGGGATTGGGGCCCGAGATCGGCGCGCATCCCTTGGTCGACGAGTGCCGCGCGAGCGCCGAGGAGGTCTTGGCATGACCCGCTCGCCTCCCGATCCGACTCCGAACTCCCGCCGTCGCGCGATCCGCGTCGAGGTCGGCCACGATGCACGCAGCTACGTCAGCGACGGGCAGCGGGTGACCCTGGTGCCCCTGACGATCAAGCGCCGGCAGAACCGCAAGCTCCTGATCCCGCCGACGCCCGAGTCCGCCGCCGCGACCGCGGGCGGCCTGGATGCGCCGATGATCAAGACGCTCGGCAAGGCCTTCTACTGGAAGCGGCTGCTCGAGGAGGGGCGCTATCCCACGACGACCGACCTGGCCCGCGCGCTGAAGTTGGAGCCCGGCTGGGTGGCCGAGGTGCTGCGCCTGACCCTGCTGGCCCCCGACATCGTCGAGGCCATCCTCGATGGCCGGCAGCCGCGACACCTGAACCTGCAGACGCTGCGTGGCCGGCACGATCTGCTGCCGCGCGACTGGGTCGAGCAGCGTCGGCTGCTCGGCTTTCCTTCAGCGTGAGACTGGCGCTCAGCTGGCGCAACAACTGCCTCGGCCACGCTCCTGGATTGGTGGGCACGGCACAGTGCCGTAGGAGCAATAGACGCAGCAGTCCCCGGGCTTGGGCTTGAGTATGGCGTGGCAGGCCTCGCACTCATAGAACCACTGGCAGGCATCGGTAGGCATGGTCTCGGTCTTGGTGTGACCGCACTCCGGACAAGTCAACGTCGATTCCAGAACGACGGCAGTCACTTCACGCTCCCGACCACCGTCGAGGGGTAGCCAGCATCCTGGGTCGCCCGCGTCAGCGCCTCTACATTCGCCCGCGCGTCGTCGAACGTCACGGTCGCCTGTCGTTTGTCGAGGTTCACGTCCGTCTTGGCCACGCCCGGCACCTTGCCGAGCGCCTTCTTGACCGTAATCGGGCAGGCGGCGCAGTTCATGCCCGGCACTGACAGGGTGACGGTCTTTGTCGCGGCGATGACTGGCACGCTCACGATCAGGGCGAGCGTCAGCATCGGAAAACCAAGCAATCTCTTCATAAAACCTCCGTTCAGTAAAACCAGGGCGCGACCAGCGGGAAGCCGAGCGCCACGATCACCAGGGCGACCACGATCCCGAACAGCAGCTCGTAGCCGCGCCGAACCGACGGCACCGCGCAGGCCTGTCCGGGTTCGCACGCCGGGGCTTTCGCCCATATGCGTCGCCCGGCGAGGAACAACGCGACGAGGGCCGCGCCGATGAAGATCGGGCGGTAGGGTTCGAGGGCCGTCAGGTTGCTGATCCATGCCCCTGAGAAGCCCAGCGTGATCAGCACCAATGGCCCGAGGCAGCAGGTCGATGCGAGGATGGCCGAGACGAATCCGGCCGCGAGCGCCGCACGGCCGCCTCCGGTACTGCCTTGCGCAGTTGGGGTGTCTGGTTTCATGGAGTAAGCTTACTTCCGTACTTAAGTACGGAGTCAAGACCATGAACAGCACGCCCGAGATCGAGGCGATGACGATCGGCGCGCTGGCGCGCGCGGCTGGCGTCAATGTCGAAACCATCCGCTTCTACCAGCGCAAGGGGCTGTTGCCCGAACCAGATCGGCCGCAGGGAAGTATCCGCCGTTACGGCGCCGACGAGCTTGGCCGCGTCCGCTTCATCAAGTCGGCACAGCGGCTGGGCTTCAGTCTCGACGAGGTGTCCGAACTGCTCAAGCTCGAGGACGGATCGCACTGCGCCGAGGCGCGTGCGCAGGCTCAGCGCAAACTCGTTGACGTTCGCGAACGACTGGCTGACCTGCAGCGCATCGAAGCGGCGCTGTCCGAGCTCGTGCAGCGCTGCAATGCCATTCGCGGCCGGGTGCGCTGCCCCTTGATCGCCGCCTTGCAGGCGGAGTGACGCACAGCCGTCCTTGACTGATCCTCGACCATGACGGCGGGCCTTGTGCCCGCCGTTTTCGTATCGGCGAGAACTTTGGCGAACCCGAAGTTCCCGCGTGGTTCGCCATTCGGTCCCTCCAAGGTTCGCCACCCGAAGCCTGCAATGACACCTGTTCCTCAACAGCGTCATAGGAGGCTTCCATGCCGACAACGGCAAGCACCATCACCCGGTCGCCGGTCGATGCGATCAACAGCCTGTCTCCCGGCGACCGTCGGGTCCTCAACGAGAACGAGCTCGCGCAGCGCTGGGGCCTGAGCCCCAAGACCCTGCAGCGCTGGCGCAGCGAAGGGCGCGGCCCGCGCTACCTGAAGCTGTCCAAGCGCGTCAGCTACCCCCTGGAGTCGGTCATCGAGTTCGAGCGTGGCGCCCTGCACGACTCGACCTCCGAGCGCGCGGCGCGCTGAAGGGGGATGCGATGAGCGATTTGACCCTCTACCCCGCCGACATCGCCGCGATGTCCGTCGGCCAGCTCGCCGCGCTTCCGCCCGCCCAGAAGGCGGAGATCAGCCGCAACCTCGACGAAGCGCTCGCCTGGCTCAAGCAGGCCCGCGCGAAGTTCGACGCCGCGCTGGAGGCCGCCTACGGCGAGCAGGCCCGTGCTGCACGCCTCGAGGCCGGCAAGGACTTCGGCGTCGTGCACCTGAGGGACGGTGCGCTGCGCGTGACGGTCGATGTCCCGAAGCGCGTGTCCTGGGACCAGGCGCAACTGGCCGCCATCGCCCGGCGCATCGCCGCCGCCGGCGAGAAGGTCGAGGACTACCTGGACGTCGAGTACTCCGTCTCGGAATCGCGCTTCTCCAACTGGCCGCCGGCACTGCGCGCCGGGTTCGAGGCCGCCCGCACCGTCAAGCCCGGCAAGCCCACGTTCCGGCTGGCCCTCGTCTCGGAGGCGTGATCCATGAGCACCGAACTGATCCCGTTTGATTTCGAAGGCCGTCCGGTCCGGGTCGTCACGGATGCCCAAGGCGAACCGTGGTTCGTCGCGGCGGATGTGTGCGCGGTTCTTGAACTGCCGAACACCACCCGCGCCCTGGCGCGACTGGACCCTGACGAGCAAGCCCTGATCTCAATTCAGGGCATCTCGCGCGGCAATGACCAGGTCAACGTCGTCAACGAGCCCGGCCTCTACAGCCTGGTGCTGGGTAGCCGCAAGCGCGAGGCCAAGCACTTCAAGCGCTGGGTGACACACGAGGTGCTGCCGGCGATCCGCAAGACGGGCAGCTACACGGCGCCAAGTGCACGCCCGACCCTGCCGGCACCCACCCAGGACCGCGTCGCCGCTCTGCTGCTGATCGGCGAGGCCGTGGCCAAGGTGCCGGGGGTCAAACCCGGCATCGCGATGGCGGCCACGCTCACCTGCATCCAGGAGAACACGGGCTTGGCGGTCGAGACGCTGCGCCGCGCCCTTCCTGCCCGGGACACCGCCGCGAACGAGGCGATCTGCTCGCTCAACGCCACCCAGCTCGGCAGGCTGCTCGGCCTGTCGGCCAAGGCCACCAACCAGCGTCTGGCCGCGCACGGCCTGCAGTTGCGCAACGAACGCGACGACTGGGAACTGACCGAGGCCGGCGAGGCCTGGGCCGAGGCGATGCCGTACTCGCGCAACGGGCACAGCGGCTACCAGATCCTCTGGAACCCGGCGGTCGCGGAGCGGCTGAAGGAGGTGGCGTGATGGCACTCCCCATCATCACCGCCGACCAGCGGCTGCGCGAGAAGCAGGGCGTCAAGCTCGTGCTGCTGGGCAAGAGCGGCATCGGCAAGACCAGCCAGTTGAAGACCCTGCCCGAAGCCTCGACCCTGTTCGTCGACCTCGAGGCTGGCGACTTGGCCGTCAAGGACTGGCGCGGCGACTGCGTGCGCCCGACCACCTGGCCGGAGTTCCGCGATCTCGTGGTGTTCCTGGCCGGCCCGAACCCGGCGCTGCCTGCGGATGCGCCGTTCTCCGAGGCGCACTACCGGCACGTGTGCGAGCGCTACGGCGATCCCGGTCAACTCGCCAAGTACGACACCTACTTCGTCGACTCGATCACCGTGCTCGCGCGCCTCGCCCTGATCTGGGCCAAGACCCAGCCGCAGGCCTACAGCGAGCGCACCGGCAAGCCCGACACCCGGGGCGCCTACGGCCTGCTCGGCTCGGAACTGATCGGGGCGCTGACCCATCTGCAGCACGCGCGCGGCAAGCACGTCGTGTTCGTCGCCATCCTCGACGAGCGCCTGGACGACTTCAACCGCAAGGTCTTCGTGCCGCAGATCGAGGGCGCCAAGACCGCCGCGGAACTGCCCGGCATCGTCGACGAGGTGGTCACCTTGGCCGAGATCAAGGCGGAGGACGGCTCGTCCTACCGCGCCTTCGTCTGCCACACGCTGAACCCCTACGGCGTCCCGGCCAAGGACCGCTCCGGCCAGCTCGAGTTGCTGGAGCCGCCGAACCTGCGCGCGCTGATCGACAAGTGCGCCGCCGCCACTCGAATCCCGACATCCAAGGAGTAAACCATGACCGCCTGGAACGATTTCAACGACGCCGAACAGCAGCCCAGTTTCGACCTCATCCCCAAGGGCACGCTCGCCCGCGTGCGCATGACGATCAAGCCCGGGGGCTTCGACGACCCGGCGCAGGGCTGGACGGGCGGCTACGCTACCCAGAGCTTCGAGTCCGGCTCGGTGTATCTGGCGGCCGAGTTCGTGGTGCTGGAGGGCGAGTACGCCCGTCGCAAGCTCTGGAGCAACATCGGCCTGCATTCCCCGAAGGGCCCGGCTTGGGGCCAGATGGGGCGCAGCCTCATCCGCGCGATCCTCAACAGCGCCCGCAACGTCCATCCCCAGGACAACGGCTCGCAGGCCGCCGCCGCGCGGCGCATCCAGGGCTTCCACGAGCTCGACGGCATCGAGTTCCTCGCCCGCATCGACGTCGAGAAGGACGGCCGCGGCGAATTGAAGAACGTCATCCGAAACGCCGTCGAGCCCGACCACCCGGACTACGCCCGGCTGATGGGGCTGCCGCCCAAAGCGTCGGGCACCGGCTCCTCCGGCGCGCCGGCTGCGGCGACTCCGCCCCGTGCGATGCCTGCGCCGGTCGCCCCGCAACGCACCGCCGTGCCGGGCAAGCCGGCCTGGGCGCAGTGAGAGGAGGGCCGGTGAAGTGTTGGGTCTGCAAACGACAGGCGCGCGGCTACGGCCACTCGGACCTGCGGTATCCGGTGGGCGACGCCCGGCGCTATCCGATCGACTGGGTGTTCTGCTCGCGGCGCTGCCAGGAGGCGTTTCACGCGCTCTACGGTCAGTGGCTGCGCGTGCAGGAAGGACGCACGCCCAAGACGGAGGTGGCCATGATCGATCCGTCTGACGTCGAACTCGCCGCGATGAGGAAGTGCCTCAAGGCCTTCGGCGCGGCGGCAGAGGGCATCGGCTTCGAGAAACCCCTCGGCGTGTACTCCGAGGCCGAGGCCCTGCGGGTGATCGACGCCATCGTCACCTGCTACACGGAGGCGATGGTCGAGCACCACGAGGCGACCAAGTACCCGCCGGTGCGCGGGCTCAAAGAACCGGTGTCCGATCCCTTCGCCGACCTCGAGGACGACCTGCCGTGGGAGGAACCGACGGCTGCCCAAAAAGCGGCACGGAAGGAGGCGCGGCGATGATGGACTTCAACGCCTCCAAGAGCCTGTCGGGTCAGGTCACGGCGCTGATCGATGCCGGGATGCGGCAGTGGCGCGCAGCGCAACCCCGGCGCACGTACCTGGGCGCCTCGCGCCTCGGGGTCGCCTGCGAGCGCGCGCTGCAGTACGAGTTCGCCGACGCCCCGGTCGATCCGGGTCGCGAGACCGACGGCCGCATGCTGCGCGTCTTCGAGCGCGGGCGCGTCTCTGAGGACTGCATGGTCGGCTGGCTGCGCGCGGCGGGCTTCGATCTGCGCACGCGCGACGACGCGGGCGAGCCCTTCGGCTTCTCGGCGCTCGACGGGCGCCTGCAGGGTCACGTCGATGGTGTCATCGTCAATGGGCCTGATCTTGGTTTTGGCAGCGGCTACCCCGCGCTGTGGGAGAACAAGTGCCTGGGCGCCAAATCGTGGCGCGAGTTGGAGAGACATCGCCTCGCGGTCGCCAAGCCCGTCTACGCCGCCCAGGTCGCGCTCTACCAGGCCTACCTGGGGCTGCACGCGCAACCGGCGCTGTTCACGGGGGTGAACGCCGACACCATGGAGATCCACGCCGAGCTGGTGCCGTTCGATGCGGCGCTGGCGCAGCGCATGTCCGACCGGGCGGTGAAGGTCATCACGGCCACCGAGGCGGGCGAACTGCTGCCGCGCGCCTTCTCCGAGCCCACCCATGTCGAGTGCCGGATGTGCCCGTGGCAGGACCGGTGCTGGAGGGTCGCGGCATGACCGACACACCGCTGCACCCGGTGCTCGGAGAGCGCCTGATCGACGCACGCGAGGCGGCGCTGACGCTCAATCTGCCGCTGTACTGGCTCACCCACGCCAAGGAGCGCCGGCGTCTCGGCCTGCCGCACTACCGGGTGGGCAAGCTCCTGCGCTTCAAGCTCTCCGAACTGATCGCGTGGATGGAGGAACGCCAAGCCCTGCACCCGGCCGACGCAGTGCACGAGGAGGAGGCGGATGCTGGACTTCAATGACACCGCGCCCGAGCCCGAGATCCCGGCGTCCGACCGCCGCGAGGCCGTACGCGCCGCCCTGCTCTCGAGGCTGGAAGCGGTGCTATTCACCCTGTTCCCCGCCGGCAAGGAGCGTCGCGGCAAGTTCGTCATCGGCGACGTGCTCGGCAGCCCGGGTGACAGCCTGGAAGTCGTGCTCGACGGCGACAAGGCGGGGCTGTGGACCGACCGCGCCACCGGCGATGGTGGCGATGTGTTCCACCTGATCGGCGGCCACTACGGCGTGGACGTGCAGGCAGACTTCGCCCGCGTCCTCGACCTGGCCGAGGACCTCGTCGGCCGAGCGCCCACGGCGCCGCCGCGCAAGGCGGCCAAGAAGGCCTCGATCGACGACCTCGGCCCGGCCACCGCCAAGTGGGACTACCTCGACGCACAAGGGCGCCTCATCGCCGTGGTCTACCGCTACGACCCGCCCGGGCGCAAGAAGGAATTCCGGCCCTGGGACGCCAAACGGCGCAAGATGGCACCGCCCGAGCCGCGGCCGCTGTACAACCAGCCCGGCATCGCCATGGCCGAGGCCGTGGTGTTGGTCGAGGGCGAGAAGTGCGCGCAGGCCTTGATCAAGATCGGGATCGTGGCCACCACCGCGATGCACGGCGCCAACGCCCCGGTGGACAAGACCGACTGGTCGCCGCTGGCCGGCAAGGCGGTGCTGATCTGGCCCGATCGCGACAAACCCGGCTGGGACTACGCGATGGCCGCCGCGCAGGCCGCACTCGCCGCCGGCGCCGCGTCCTGCGACGTGCTGCTGCCGCCCGACGACAAGCCCGAGGGGTGGGATGCGGCCGACGCGATCGACGAAGGCTTCGACGTCGCCGCCTTCATCGCCGCGGGCCCGCGGATGAGCATCAAGCCAGCACTTGGGCTGCCGACGCAGGAGCCTTCCATCTGGGCCACCGACGACGCGCTGGCGCTCACCTTCACCGCGCGCTACGCCGAGGACTGGCGCTACTGCGCCGCCTGGGGCAAGTGGCTGGTGTGGGACGGCCGGCGCTGGCAGGCGGACGAGACGCTGTTGGTGCACCACCTCATCCGGGCGATCTGCCGCGAGGCCGCGCTCAAGGCCGACTCGCATCGGCTGGCGGCCAAGCTCGCCGCGAGCAGCACGGTCGGCGGCGTGGAGCGGCTGGCGCGCACCGACCGGCGGCACGCCTCCACCTCGGAGGAGTGGGACGCGGATCTGTTCGCGCTCAACACGCCGGGCGGCGTGGTCGACCTGCGCAGCGGGCGGCTGCGCCTGCACGACCGCGCCGACCGCATGACCAAGCTCGCCACCGCCACGCCCCGCGGCGACTGCCCCCGCTGGCGGGCGTTCCTGGCCGACGTCACCGGGGGCGATGCCGACCTGCAGGCCTACCTGCAGCGCATGGTGGGCTACTGCCTCACCGGCTCGACGGCGGCGCACGCGCTGTTCTTCCTCTACGGCACCGGCGCCAACGGCAAGTCGGTGTTCGTGAACACCTTGGCCACGATCCTCGGCGACTACGCCACCAGCGCGCCGATGGACACCTTCATGGAGGCGCGCGGCGACCGCCATCCGACCGATCTCGCGGGCCTGCGCGGGGCGCGCTTCGTCTCTTCCATCGAGACCGAGCAGGGCCGGCGCTGGAACGAGTCCAAGGTCAAGGCGATCACCGGCGGCGACAAGGTCTCGGCGCGCTTCATGCGCCAGGACTTCTTCGAGTACACGCCCCAGTTCAAGCTGGTCATCGCCGGCAACCACAAGCCCGCGATCCGCAACGTGGACGAGGCGATGAAGCGCCGGCTGCACCTGATCCCCTTCACCGTGACCATCCCGCCCGAGCGGCGCGACGCTGGGCTCACCGACAAGCTCCTGGCCGAGCGCGACGGGATCCTCGCGTGGGCGGTCGAGGGCTGTCTGGCCTGGCAGCGCGAGGGGCTCCAGCCCCCGGCCAGCGTGGTGTCGGCCACCGCCGAGTACTTCGACGAGGAGGACGCCGTCGGCGACTTCCTGGACGAGGAGGCCCAGCGTCACCCGCAGGCCCGCGTGGCCGTGGCCGACGTGTTCCAGCGCTGGCAGGACTGGGCCGGCCGGCGCGGCGAGTACGTGGGCACGAGCCGCTGGCTCGCGCAGCAACTGGCCAACCGCGGCTTCGAGCGCACGCGCATCCACGGCGGCGTCAAGGCCCTGGCGGGCCTGTCGCTCAAGCCCAAGGACTACGGCGTACGGCTCCCGTACCGCGACGACTGACCACCCACGGTGACCGAAGGTGACCCGCCCAGGGATTGAGTCTCTTTACGCGCGTACGCGCGCACAGGCGGAAGGACGATTCCCCACGGCGGTCACCTTCGGTCACCGGCACGAGAACACGATCGAAGGACTGCAACGATGACAGCAACGATTCTGGCCCTCGACCTGGGCACCACCACCGGCTGGGCGCTGCGCGACCGCACGGGCCGAATCACCAGCGGCACCGAGGCCTTCAAGCCGCGACGCTTCGAAGGCGGCGGCATGCGTTTCCTGCGCTTCAAGCACTGGCTCACCGAACTCAAGGCCCACGCCGACGGGATCGACGCGCTGGTCTTCGAGGAAGTGCGCCGCCACGCCTCGACCGACGCGGCGCACGTCTACGGCGGCTTCCTCGCCACGCTCACGGCCTGGTGCGAGCACCACGGCATCCCCTACCAGGGCGTGCCGGTGGGCACGATCAAGAAGCACGCCACCGGCCGCGGCAACGCCGGCAAGGACGCGGTGATGGCGGCCGTGCGTGCGCGGGGCCACGCCCCGGCGGACGACGACGAGGCCGACGCCTTGGCGCTGTTGCACTGGGCCCTCCCGCTCCACGACGCGGCGCAGGAGGCGTGAGATGGACATCCCGACCCCTCGCTACCGCTGCCCGCTGGGGCGCCTGCAGCCCGAGCCGATGGACGTGGAGGCCGTCAAGCGCCGCGGCTGGCGCGAGCAACGCCTGCTCGTCGTCTGCCTCGACGATGACCGGCTCGATTGGACGGAGCGCGAGCTGATCCGCCGAATCGGCGAGCGGCTCTACGGTGCACGGGAGGCGCGCCATGGCTGAGTGGACCGTCGAGCGTGTGGACGAACGCTTCCGGGAGGCGGCCATCACCGCCCACCGCCTGCCGCCCGTGCGCGTGCAGGGCTACTTCAACACCTGGCCCACGATCCGGCGCATGCCCTGGGAGACGCTGGGGGCCGAACCCACGATCCGGCGCTTCCCGCCCGCACCCGAGACGGTCGAGCGGATGCTCGAGACCATGCGCTGGGTGTTGTGGCTGGAGGAAGAGGAACGCCACCTGGTATGGATGCGCGCCGAGCGCCACCGCTGGCGCGACATCTGCGCCCGTTTCGGCTGCGATCGGACCACCGCATGGCGGCGCTGGCAGCGGGCGTTGGGGGTGGTGGTCGATCGGCTGAATACCAGACCGTCTATTTGACTTGAAATGTATTGCACTAGGTGATACACTTTCGCCATGAATCGCGTGTTTCGGACCCGCAGCTTTACCCGCTGGATGCGCAAAGCGGGTCTGACCGATGAAGTTCTGTGCGTCGCCGTTTCGGAGATGGCGCAAGGATTGATCGATGCCGATCTCGGTGGCCATCTGGTCAAGAAGCGTCTCGCACTGCCCGGTCAAGGCAAACGTGGTGGCGCGCGAACCATCGTGGCCACCAAGATGGCGGACCGCTGGTTTTTCGTTCTTGGCTTTGCCAAGAACGAACGGGCCAACATCGACGCGGCAGAGCTCAAGGCGTTGCAAGAGCTGGCCAAGCACTACTTGGGATTCGATGATCTGCAGATCGAACAAGCGATCGACAGTGGAGTATTGACGGAGGTGCGTCATGACGACGAAAAAGCGTAAGAGCCGGATCCTGCAAGAGGTTCATGAGATGGCCTCTGATCTGCATCGGATCGGTCTGATCGACAAGCGCCGTATGCGCGAGTTCGATGCGTTGTGTCACCTCGACGTTCATGAAATGCCGCCGCAAAAGATCAAATCGCTGCGCGAGCAAGCTCACGTCAGCCAAGCGGTGTTTGCGGCGGTGCTCAATACCAGCATCTCGACCGTTCAGAAGTGGGAAATCGGTGACAAGAAGCCGAGCGGTCCCTCGTTGAAGTTGCTCAACCTCATCGAACGCAAGGGGCTGGAGGCCGTGCTCTGAAGTCGGTGGGCACGAGCGCAGGCCACCGCGCCTGCGTGTTTTGGCGTGATTTGGCGGGTGGGATCGTGCATCCGCGTGCGTCTGCGGCGAAATGCGGCTTTCGCCGCTGCAACAGATCCGCCGGTCCGGGGGTAGTATTTCCGCTAACTTCTGGACAGCGGTGACGGTCGAGGAAGCAGCCCGGCCATCCACGGGTCCTTCCTGGCCAATAGCCCATGCGGGGGGCGCGAGCGCGGCGCTTGCCTAGCGTCTGACCGCGAATCGAGGTTACCGGGTTACCGGTTACCACCCGGGCGACCGGCCGCTACCCGTTACCACTGCCACCCGAATCCACTCCACCCGCCCCGGGCCTTGCGCGCTCGCGGCGGGTTTCGTTTTGCCCATGCGTGAAGGCCTTCACGTCGAATACCGCGACCTCGCCACGCTGATCCCCTACGCCCGCAACCCGCGCACGCATTCCGAGGCGCAGATCGCCAAGATCGCCGCCTCCATCGTCGAGTTCGGCTGGACCAATCCGATCCTGGTGGATGGCGAGAGCGGCATCATCGCCGGCCACGGGCGTCTGGCGGCAGCGCGCCGGCTCGGGCTCGAGAAGGTGCCGGTCATCGAACTCGCGCACCTGACCCCGGCGCAGAAACGCGCGCTGGTGCTGGCCGACAACCGGCTGGCGCTGGAAGCCGGCTGGGACGAGGAGATGCTCGCGCTGGAACTGGCCGAGCTCTCGAATGCCGGCTACGACCTCGCGCTCACCGGCTTCATGGATGCCGAGATCGGGCGCTTGCTGGACGCGCTCGGGAGGGAGGCCGTGACCGAGGAGGCCGGCGCCGACGAGGACGCGGCCGAGGAAGACCTCCCCACCCCGCCCGCGGTCCCGGTCACCCGGCCGGGCGATCTGTGGTGGCTGGGCGAGCATCGGCTGCTGTGCGCCGATGCCTCCGACCACAAAGCCATGCAGCGCCTGATGGCCGGCGACCGGGCGCACCTGGTCTTCACCAGCCCGCCGTATGCCAACCAGCGCGACTACACCACCGGCGGGATCAAAGACTGGGATGCCCTGATGCAGGGCGTGTTCGGCGCGGCTCAAACGGCCTTGCGCGAGGACGCGCAGGTGCTGGTCAACCTGGGACTGGTGCACCGCGACGGCGAATGGCAGCCGTACTGGGACGGCTGGATCGCATGGATGCGCACGCAGGGTTTTCGGCGCTTCGGCTGGTACGTGTGGGACCAGGCGGTGACCGTCCCCGGCGACTGGGCCGGGCGGCTGGCGCCCCGGCACGAGTTCGTCTTCCACTTCAACCGCCAGGCGCGCAAGCCGAACAAGATCGTGCCCTGCAAGTGGGCCGGACAGGACACGCACCTGCGCGCCGACGGATCGTCCACCGCGATGCGCGGCAAGGACGGCAAGGTCGGCGCCTGGTGCCACGCGGGGCTGCCGACGCAGGACTTCCGCATCCCGGATTCCGTCATCGAGGTGACGCGCCAGCGCGGCCGCATCGGTAAGGGTATCGACCATCCGGCGGTGTTCCCGGTGGGGTTGCCTCGGTTCTTCATCGAGGCCTACACCGACGCGGGCGAGATCGTCTTCGAGCCGTTCGCGGGCTCCGGCACCACGCTGCTGGCCGGCCAACTCACCGGCCGCCCGGTGCGTGCCATCGAACTCGCGCCGGAGTACGTGGACGTGGCGCTCACCCGCTGGATGCAGCACCACCCGGACCGCGTGCCGGTGCTGGAGGGCAGCGGCCGGACCTTCGGCGAGGTGGCGACCGAGCGCGAGGCGGAGGTGCCGGCATGACCGCCTCGTGGCTCGCCGAGAGAATCGAGCACTGGCCGACGACCAAGCTCGTGCCCTACGCGCGCAACGCCCGCCAGCACTCGGAGGAGCAGATCGCGAGAATCGCCGCATCGATTGCCGAGTTCGGCTTCGTCAATCCGATTCTGGCCGGCGCCGACGGTGTGTTGGTGGCGGGCCACGGGCGGCTTGCCGCGGCGCGCAAGCTGGGCCTCGCCACCGTGCCGGTGGTGGTGCTCGATCATCTGACGCCGACCCAGCGCCGCGCCCTGGTGCTCGCGGACAACCGGCTCGCGGAATTGGCGACCTGGGACGATGCGCTGCTGCGCATCGAACTGGAGGCGCTGCAGGACGATGGCTTCGATCTGGATCTGACCGGCTTCGACGCCGATGCGCTGGCCGATCTGCTGGCGGGCGAGGAACCCGAGCACATCGGGCAAACGGACGACGATGCCGTGCCGGACATGCCCGAGGATCCCGTCTCTCGGCCCAGCGACGTGTGGTTGCTCGGCCCCCATCGGCTGGTGTGCGGGGACGCGACCACGGCCGAGGCCTACGCGCGCCTGTTTCCGGACGGCGAGCGGGCGGACATGGTTTTCACCGATCCGCCGTACAACGTGAACTACGCCAACTCGGCCAAAGACAAGCTGCGCGGCAAGCATCGCCCGATCCTGAACGACGCGCTGGGCGACGGGTTCCACGACTTCCTGCGGGAGGCGCTGACGCGCTTGATCGCCCACACCCGAGGCGCGATCTACGTGGCGATGTCGTCGAGTGAGCTCGACACCCTGCAAGCGGCCTTCCGCGCCGCCGGGGGCCACTGGTCGACCTTCATCATCTGGGCCAAGAACACCTTCACGCTGGGCCGCTCGGACTACCAGCGCCAGTACGAGCCGATCCTCTACGGCTGGCCCGAGGGCGCCGAGCGCCACTGGTGCGGCGACCGCGACCAGGGCGACGTCTGGCAGATCAAGAAGCCGCAGAAGAACGACCTGCACCCGACGATGAAGCCGGTCGAACTGGTCGAGCGTGCGATCCGCAATTCGAGCCGCCCCGGCGACGTGGTGCTCGATCCGTTCGGCGGCTCGGGCACGACACTGATCGCCGCCGAGAAGTCGGGGCGCGTGGCGCGGCTGATCGAGCTCGATCCGAAGTACGCGGACGTGATCGTCCGGCGTTGGCAGGACTGGACGGGCCGGCAGGCCACCCGCGAATCGGATGGCCTGGCGTTCGATCAGGCGGCGAGCGATTCGTCGGTGATCGCGCAGTGAATCACGAAGCCGGTCAGATAAGGCAGCCCGCGCGGGATGCCGTAGTCGCGGCTGGTGCGGTGGCCGATGGTCCATCCCATCCACTGCCGGGTGGCGGCGTGGATCGCGTCGTGGAGGGCACGGCCCACATGCATGTGGTTGAGGACTTCGTCCGCGAAGTGGCGTCCGTGACGGCTGTCGAGGAAGGCTCGCACCGCCTCGAGGGGCTGTCCAGTGGCGGCGGCGATGGCGTTCATCGCGATGGGCCAGGCGGCTTGCGCGTGCGCGTCCATCGTGCCACAGAAGCCCCAGGCTTCGTTGCAGGTGGCGGGGATCTGGCGGGTGGTGGTCATCGTGCTCTCCAGTCGGGGGATCATGGCGACACCGGTATGAACGCGCTGTTCGATCGAGAAGCCAAGGGCTTCGTGCATCTGCTCGGGCGGCGGATTCGCCGCCCCGTTGCGAACTACACGATCCGGTAGATGCGCTCGCCGCCCGGGACCTGCTCGGAGACGATCGTCAGGCCCAGCTTCTTCTTCAGCGCCCCGGCCAAGGTGCCGCGCACCGTGTGCGCTTGCCAGCCGGTGGTCTCCATGATCTGCCGGACAGTGGCTCCCTCGGAGCGGCGCAGCATCGCGATCACCTGCGCCTGCTTGCTGTCGGCGCGGGTGCGGCGGGGCTCGGCAGTGCGCTGCGCGTCCCGCGCCCAGGCCGCTTCGGCGGCGGTGACGGCGGCATCCAGTTCGGGATCGCTCGCGGCGGCGGGCGCGCTTTGCGCGTTGGCGATGATCCGGTCGAGACGGGCCTCGAACGAGCCCACGCGCTGCGTCTTCGCGCCGGGGCGCGGCAGCCCCAGGGCCTCAAAGCCCTCGGCGGCGACGAACCAGTTGGCGCCGTCCGTGGTGATCAGTGCTCGGTTGAACAGGCCGTCCAGCACCTTCTTGCGGGCACCGCCTTTGATGTTGTCGGGGAACCATTCGATCCTGCCGCCGGCGTGTTCGACGGCATGGGCCAGGATCGCGCGCTGGGTGGGGGTCAGTGTCACGGTGGTCATGGTTTGCTCCTTGGCGGGGGTGGATCGGGTGATGGGATGAACGCGCCGTTCGCGTGTGAAGCCAAGCGTGTCTGCTTGGCTTCGCCTCGTCAGTCGGTCTTGCGCAGCACCGCGATGCCGGCTTGCGCGAGTTCCAAGGCAGCGGCGTGGAAGGCCATCTCCCCCACCCAGGGCGCAGCCCTTGCGTCGTCAAGCAAGCGGTCGATGACCGGCCGGGCCTGGGCGCGCATCGCGGCGCAGGCGGCCTCCAGCTCGTCGCGGCTGGCGGCGGCCACCTCCAGGCGGCAGGTGCGCACCAGCACGGTCAGGGCGGCCTCGGCGAGCTTGGTGGCGAGGAGGTCGAGGGTGTTGGTGTTCATCTGGCGTCCTTTCGCGTTTGCATCGGGTGAGGTGATGAACGCGCTGTTTTCGATGGAAGCCAAGCTCGATCTGCGAAACGGACGAACAGATGTCGGAAGACGGTGACGATGGGCCTTTCGATCCGCGCCTACGCGCGTCACCGGGGCGTGTCGCACGTGGCGGTCAAGAAGGCGATCGACACCGGGCGCATCACGCCCCTGCCCGACGGCACCCTCGACCCCGAGCAGGCCGATGCGCAGTGGGCGAAGAACACCATCTCTCCGCGCACCGCCGTCCCCCCGAAGGCCTCGCCCCGCGCCCGCGCGCCCGAGGAGGGTGGCGCGAGCCTGCCCGCGGGGCTGGGCACGGGTGGCGCCACCTTGCTGCAGGCGCGCACCGTCAACGAGGTGCTCAAGGCCAAGATCCGGCAGGTGGAACTGGCCGAGAAGAAGGACGAACTGGTCGACCGGGCGCGGGCGATCGCCCACGTCTTCAAGCTCGCGCGCGCCGAGCGCGATGCGTGGCTGAACTGGCCGGGCCGCGCCGCGCCGATGCTGGCCGCCCGGTTCGGCCTCGACGAGCACGCGCTGCACGTGGCGCTGGACGCCGCGGTGCGCGAGCACCTGGCCGAACTCGGCGAGATCGCCCCGAGGATCGACGCATGAGCACCGCCTACGAGGGCGCGGCCGAGATCGAACGCGCCTGGCGCGAGGGCCTCACGCCCGACCCGCTGCTGACCGTCTCCGCGTGGGCGGATCGCTATCGGCTCCTCTCGACCAAGGAGTCGGCCGAGCCGGGGCGCTGGCGCACCGCGCGCACGCCGTACCTGCGCGAGATCATGGACTGCCTCTCGCCCACCTCGCCCATCGAGCGGGTGGTGTTCATGAAGGGCGCCCAGGTGGGTGGCACGGAACTCGGCCTGAACTGGGTCGGCTACGCGATCCACCACGCGCCGGGGCCGATGATGATCGTCTGGCCCACCACCGAGATGGCGCAGCGCAACTCCAAGCACCGCATCGACCCCTTGGTCGAGGAGTCGCCGGTGTTGCGCGAGATCATCGCGCCGGCGCGAAGCCGCGACTCGGGCAACACCGTGCTGATGAAGGAGTTTCGCGGCGGGGTGCTGGTGATGACCGGGGCGAACAGTGCCGTCGGATTGCGCTCGATGCCGGTGCGCTACCTGTTCCTCGACGAGGTGGACGCCTACCCGCTGGACGTCGATGGCGAGGGCGATGCGATCCACCTGGCCGAAGCACGCACGCGGACGTTTACGCGGCGCAAGATCCTGCTGGTCTCCACCCCGACGATCGCCGGGGCCTCGATCATCGAGCGCGAGTACGAGGCCTCCGACCAGCGCCGCTACTTCGTGCCCTGCCCGCACTGCGCGCACCGGCAGTGGCTGCGCTTCGAGCAGCTGCGTTGGGAGCCCGGGCGGCCGCAAGACGCGGCCTACGTGTGCGAGGCCTGCGAGGAGCCCATCGCCGAGCATCACAAGCCGCGCATGCTCGAACTCGGCCAGTGGCAGGCGCAGGCCGAGAGCCGCACCGCGGGCTTCCACCTGTCCTCGCTCTACAGCCCCTGGCGGCGCTGGCGCGAGATCGCAGAAAGCTGGGAGAAGGCCACCCGCGCCGAAGGCCGATCGGTGGCGATGATCAAGACCTTCAAGAACCACGAGCTCGGCGAGACCTGGGTCGAGGAGGGCGAGGCGCCGGACTGGCAGCGCCTGCTGGAGCGGCGTGAGGAGTACCCGATCGGCACCGTCCCCGCCGGAGGGCTCTTGCTCACCGCCGGCGCCGACGTGCAGAAGGACCGCATCGAGGCGTCGGTGTGGGCCTTCGGGCGCGGCAAGGAATGCTGGCTCGTCGAGCACCGGGTGCTGATGGGGGACACGGCGCGCGACGACGTGTGGCAGCGGCTCGGCGAGATGATCGACGAAACGTGGACGCACGCATCCGGCGCGCGAATGCCGCTCGCGCGATTCGCAATCGACACCGGCTTTGCGACGCAGGAGGCCTACGCCTTCGTGCGCCGGGTGCGCGACGGCCGGGTGATGGCGGTCAAGGGCACGCCCAAAGGCGCGGCGCTGATCGGCACCCCCACCGCGGTCGACGTGACCCAGGGCGGCAAGCGGCTGCGCCGGGGCGTGAAAGTGTTCTCGGTGGCGGTGGGCATCGCCAAGCGCGAGCTCTACGACCACCTGCGCCTCGCCCCCGACGTGGCCGAGGACGGCGTGAGGCCGGCCTACCCTGCCGGCTACGTGCACCTGCCGAAGATCGACGCCGAGTTCCTGCAGCAACTGTGTGCCGAGCAGCTCGTCACCCGGCGTGATCGCCACGGCTTTGCGGTGCGCGAGTGGCAGAAGATGCGCGAGCGCAACGAAGCCCTCGACTGCTACGTGTACGCGCGCGCCGCGGCCAGTGCCGCGGGGCTGGACCGTTTCGAGGAACGCCACTGGCGCGAACTGGAGCGGCAACTGGGGCTGCCGCCGCCCGGCGAGCCCGAGTCGCTAATCGAACGACCTTCCGAGGCCACCCCCAGCGGTGGCCTCGCTACTTCTACGAACCGCCACCCCGGCCGGCGTGTGATCAAAAGCCGCTGGCTGGCCTGAGAGCGTGAGAGTTTTTCGTCCGCTGCCCTCGTGCTGGCATGTCTCTGGCTTGCTGTTGGGCATGAGCGATCCGACGCACCAAGA